>NZ_JBBWVD010000015.1:0-147288 GCF_041903745.1 Thiocapsa sp. C2-2m
ATCGGGACCATCACCGACAACGACCCGATGCCGGGTCTGAGCGTGGCGGACGTCACGGTCTCCGAGGCTGACGGCGTGGCGCGGTTTGCGGTGAGTCTGTCCGCGCCGAGTGCGCTGCCGGTAACGCTGAGCTACGCGACGCTCGACGGCAGTGCCCTGGCGGGTGCGGACTATAGGGCGGTTGCGGGGAGTCTGAGCTTTGCCCCCGGCGAGACCGCGCGCACCGTCGAGGTGGCGGTGCTGGACGATCAGCTGCACGAGCCGACCGAGAGCTTCAGCCTGGTGCTGAGCGCGGCGAGCGGTGCCGCCTTGGTGCGCGACGCCGCTGTCGCGACAATCTTGGACGACGACGAGCCCGCGTCGATTGCGTGCGGCGAGCCGAGCTTTGCTCCCGGCAGCGAGGCGGGAATGTTCCTGTGGCAGGACTGCGCGACGTTGCAGTGGCATGCGCGGGTTGCGGCAGGCGGCAGCACGACAGTGATGCAGTTCACCGGGTCCGTGGTGTCGAGCGAGCCGTTCCTCGGTGCGGAGGGTGTCCTGCTTGAGCTACCGTGGGATGTGGTGGACACCAGCGATCTGTCCCGCATGACCTACCGGCTGGACGTGCTAGGTGCCGGTCTCGATGGCTTGACCTTCTCCTTTGCTCCGAGCGCACGGGTGTGCTTCAGTCTGGATGGACCGGCGGGTGCACAAACCTACCTCGGCGCAGCCAAGGTCCTGATGCCGGCATCGTTCGACCTGACGGATTTTGGTGCCTGCAAGACGGCAGCTGCGGTCGAGCTGTCCTTTGCCGACGTCACGGTCAACGAAGCGGACGGCTTGGTACAGTTCCCGGTAACTTTATCCACAGCAAGCCTCTCCGAGGTGACCGTGAGTTACTCCACGGCCGACGGCAGTGCACTGGCCGGATCGGACTACGTGGCGGTTTCGGGGATCCTGGTCTTCGCGCCGGGTGAGACACTGAAGTTCGTAGAAGTGCCGGTGATCGACGACCATGTTCTTGAGGATACCGAGAGCTTCGCGTTGGTGCTCAGCGTGGCGAACGGTGCCGCCTTGGTGCGAGACAGCGCCGTCGGGACGATCCTGGACGACGACATGGCATGCGGGACGCCGAGCTTTGCTCCCGGGAGCGAGGCGGGAGTGTTCCTGTGGCAGGATTGCGCGACCAAGCAGTGGCATGCGCGGGTTGCGGCGGGTGGCAGCGCGACAGTGATGCAGTTCACCGGGTCCGTGGTGTCGAGCGAGCCGTTCCTCGGCGCGGAGGGTGTCCTGCTTGAGCTACCGTGGGATGTGGTGGACACCAGCGATCCGTCCCGCATGACCTACCGGCTGGACGTGCTAGGTGCCGGTCTCGATGGCTTGACCTTCTCCTTTGCTCCGAGCGCACAGGTGTGCTTCAGTCTGGATGGACCGGCGGGTGCACAAACCTACCTCGGCGCAGCCAAGGTCCCGATGCCGGCATCGTTCGACCTGACTACGCTGCAAAGCTGCAATTGAGACGTCGACCTGTTTGGCGATGCCGGTAACTTGGAACGGACTGACAGCTTGCACGTAACAGGGGAACGCAATTAAGGCCGCGCTTGCGCGGCCTTTTGTATGCAATGCCGCGCCGGAGTGCTCCAGATGTCAAGCAGACGCAGCCGGCGTCACAGTGCGATCGTATCTAACTTGTGGGGTTCATTGGTTCCGGTGGCCGGGAGGCGATCAAAATGGCTTCTTGATTGGACGCGTCGGCGGGACGGAGCCAACTGCAGCGCGGTTGTCGCCTTCGACGGCAAGACTGGGTGCCTTTCGTGTGATCTGGGCCGCGGAAACCAGGCGCGTCACATGGTTGGCGCATCGGGCTACTCAAAACGAAATGCGCCTTCTTGCGCAAATCAGTTCCAACCTATCGATAATGATTGGATTTGCTGCGAGGCAAGCGGATGCGTGGTAGCGACGATCATGCCACTCGTCGGCTTGGGGTTGGCTATGCACATTCTTTGCCTAATACTTCCCGCTAAGGTTTTTGATCGAGTCACTCGGCCTGCGACGCTCCGCTGGGCGTCGGTGCCTTTCCGGCTGGCCTTGGGCGCACTCGCGGACCACCAATCCGATCGGGTCGGCCTTCGCGACGGGGCGTCATTGCAGTTTGCGGACAAAGACCGCTGCTAGCGCAACAGCTTCCTCGTCTCGGTGTCCAAGTTCGCCGTGGAGGGCACTCCCCAGCGATGGTCGGCATGTTATTTGCTTCGAGAATGGGGCAGCCTGAGTCTGGGTGGTGGATAGAGTATAAGCGCCTATCATGAAGACGATGGCGGGAATCTTGCTTTCGAATGAGCGACCACTGTAGGTCGGCTACGCTTGGCTGAGATCTTGAGAACTGGTCGGTGCTGTGTTAGTTCCAGCTAGTTCCAGCCCCAGCTCGCCCGGTATTGACACTTTAGGCAACCCTTGGCGCATTGCGGACAAATCTGGTCGGGCCTTACCGAGTCACGAGGAACAGCTTGTTCCGGAGAAAACTAGGTTCGCATGCTGGTGGCCGTCGACGTTGCAGGATACGCGTTGCGATAGGAGGGAGGCTGTCCGACTTGTCCGCGTTGGGTTTGAAAATCGCCGAAAACCGGTCCTAAAATGATCCAAACCGGTGCGCTACGCGAATTTCAGCGACTCTCACCCGTTTGAGACACTGAATTTCGCGTGAGAGTAATCGGCAAGCCGAAATCGGACAGCCTCCTAGTGAAATGTTTTTCGTGGACAAGTATATTTTCCCGGCTGCCGGCCTTGTTCCAAGGCGACCGCCGGGCGGATTTGACGCACGCTTAACCGTATAACTCATAACGGTAGAACGAGATATGAACGCGAGAACCGCGATTCCGACGATGCTTGTTGCATCTTTGCTCCTGATTCCAGCGGTCGGTAGTTCGGACATTCGGTTCGAAGATGCCACGGATATCCTTGGTCCCTTCGGACAGGGCGAGTCATGGGGTGCTTCGTGGGGAGATCTCGACGCCGATGGATGGCCCGACCTTTTCCTGAACAACCACCGGCTGCGTGCGGCGCTTTACCGCAACGAGGGACCGAACGGTTTCCGTGACGTGACCATACAAGCCGATCGGTCCAATACATGGATCTTGACACCCTGGAACGACCAGCATGGTGCGGTTTGGGGCGACTATAACAACGACGGGCTCCAGGATCTCTTGGTCTCGACCGGGCGGGTGTACGACGAGCAGCTTTTCGAGAACGTCGGCGGCGCATTCGTTGATCGAACCGCATGGTCCGGCATCAATGGAATCGGCGTAGGCGACGGGCGGCATGGAACCTGGCTGGACATCAACGACGATGGTTTGTTGGACCTGATATCGGTGAACTTCAGTGACAATTTGTTTTGGGAGCGCCAAGCTTCGGGGTCGACAGGATTCGTCAGAGCTAACGCTGCTTATGGTGTCGATTATGTCTGCTTGTTCGGTAATCATGCGGTGCAGCTCCTAGACGCCACGGGCGATGGGCGGTTTGAAGTTCTGTGCGTGAACGACGCTACCTTCCCGAGTGCGCTGCTCGATACGGCAACAGTTCCCTTTACCAATCTAAAAGCCATGTTGCCTCCGCAGCCACTGGTCAATGACGTTGCGCTCGGCGACTTCAATGGAAACCTGCGAACCGATATCTTGGTGTTGCGAGGAGGCCTGAGGCCTAATGAGGCGCTTCAGGTCGGGCCGAATGCCATCGAAGCCTACAACCAGGTCGGTGAAAACTCGGGCTCGAAAGGATTTCGCTTTCGGACTGACGGTGTGGTCACCTTCGACGTCGCGACCATCCAGTTCTGGGAGGGTTACGTATTTATTGGTGCGAATGGTTGGAACCCGCCGAACGTTAAAGACCTGTCATTTGTGCTTGATGCTGCGGATCCTCAAACGTGGGGTATTCAGCAACATGACCCAAGTCTAACGACGCGGGGAATCTACGTCGGGTTCGATCCGGCTTCGCAGACCTGGGATGTGCAGGTGCATTCAGATGATGGCGGCCGGCGGTCCTACTTTCTCGTAACCAGCACGCAGCCGATCTCTCAGGTCGAGAGCACCGGGTTGAACGGTCATGATCTTCCCTGGACACCCCAGTTGTTCCGGAACACGGAGTCGGGATTCGAAGAGGGCACCTTTGCTTCGGGGCTTGGAGTCCCCTTGAGCTGTGCCAGCGTCGTCACAGGCGATTTCGACAATGACGGAGACTTGGACCTCTATTTCGTGTGCCGCGGCGGCGCCCAGAACCTACCGAACCGTCTATTCGAGAACCAGGGTGACGGTACCTTCGCCGAGGTCGACGTGACCGGCGCGGTCGGGGCTGTCGGTTTCAATGTCGCGGATGGTGCGGGTACAGGCGACAGCGTGGCCGTCGCGGATGTGGATCTGGACGGTTATCTCGATCTCTTCGTGACAAACGGCCTGAATATGGATCCTCTCGACTATGGAGGACCCAACCAGCTTTTCCGGAACCTCGGGGGCTCGAATAAGTGGATTATGCTTGATCTGGTCGGTGTTCAGTCCAATCGCGATGCGGTCGGGGCCAAGGTATTCGCGACTGCAGGAGGGAAAGCGCAGTTGCGGGAGCAGGCCGGTGGGACCCATCGGTGGTCCCAGAATCATCAGAGAATCCATTTCGGGGTTGCTCAGAGTTCGACGGTCGACTTGCGGATCGAGTGGCCGAGCGGCCAGATCGACGAGTATTCCGGCTTATCGGTGAACGAGCTCTATCGCGTAACTGAAGGACTTGCAATCGATGTCGTCGACCGAGTTCCGCCACCCGACCGGCCTGGGCCGCAGCCGGGAGACGAGTGCGGTGCCCCGATTTACGATCTGTACCGCGATCCGGGTGTTTTCGTCTGGAAGGAGTGCGATACCGGGCACTGGCGTGTGCGTGTCAGCGGTGGCGGAATCCCGGAGACAGTCCAGTATAACGGATACATATCGGCAACCCGTTCGTTTCCGAGCCTGACGCCTGTCGGGCTGGAAGGCCTCGACCAGGTTGTCGCGACGAATACCAACAGGATTGACTATCGACTTTACGTCGCCTCAGCGGGGGATGACGGGTTCGATTTCGATCTCCCTCCGGATGGGCGCGCTTGTTTCAGTCTCGACGAGCCGCCCCGGGGCTCGATCTACGTCGGTGCGCGTCGGCAGCAGGTGAGTAGCCCCTTCGATTTGGAGACTCTAGGACCTTGTCCGATTTTGTCGGCATTGTCTGCCGATGACGTTGCTGTCAACGAAGCGGATGGAACGGCGGAGTTTGTCGTCACCTTGTCTTCACCGAGTGCCGCGCCGGTGACGGTGAGTTACGCGACGGCGGACGGGACGGCGACGGCGGGCGAGGACTACGAGTCGACCTCCGGTGTGTTGACGTTTGCGCCCGGGGAGACCGTGCAGGTGGTGGAGGTAGCGGTGCTCGACGATACCGCGCCGGAGGCGACGGAGAGCTTCGATCTGGTGTTGAGCGAGGCGTCGGGTGCGACGATCGCTCGGGGAAGGGCGGTCGGAACGATCCTGGACGACGACACGCCGTTGTCGTGCGGTCAGCCGAGTTATGCGGCGGGAAGCGAGGCGGGTGTATTTTTGTGGCAGGACTGTGCGAACGCCCGATGGCACGCACGGGTGACGGCGGGCGGCAGCGGCGCAGCGATCACCTACAGGGGTGAGATCGTCGCAAGCGAGCCCTTCACCCAAGCGCAGGGTGTGTTGCTTGAGTTGCCGTGGGACGTCGTGGACGTGACCGATCCGACGCGCCTCGGTTTCACCTTGGGGGTGGCAGGCACCGGTCAGGACGGTCTTGCTTTTGCATTTCCCGCGGATGCCGATGTCTGTTTCGGGCTGGATGCACCGGCCGGGGCACAGGTGTACGTCGGGGTTGGCAAGACCGCGGTGGCAACGCCTTTTGACCTGACCACGCTGGGGGCATGCGTGCCTCCTCCGGTGATATCGATCTCCGATACGGCGCTCTCGGAAGCCGACGGACCGGCGAGCGTTGTTGTCACCCTGTCGGTGCCGCGCAGCGTGCCGGTGACGGTAAGTTACGCGACGGTGGACGGGACGGCGACGGCGGGCGAGGACTACGAGTCGACGTCCGGTGTGTTGACGTTTGTGCCCGGGGAGACCGTGCAGGTGGTGGAGGTGGCGGTAATCGACGATAACGCGCCGGAGCCGACGGAGACCTTCGGGGTGCTGTTGTCGAATGCCGTCGGTGCCGCATTGGGTCAAGCGACCGCAACGGTGAGCATCCTCGACGACGACGTACCCTTGCCGGAGTTGAGTGTCGGGGACGTGACCGCGAGCGAAGGAGACGGGGTGCTTGGGTTCGTGGTGAGTCTCTCGGCGGCAAGTGCAGTGCCGGTCACGGTAGGGTACGCGACGGTCGACGGTACGGCACTGGCCGGGAGTGATTACCTGCCGGTTGGTGAATCGGAGGGGCTGACCTTCCAGCCTGGAGAGACCACCAAGACGGTCAATGTGGAGTTGATCGACGACGACATACCCGAGCCGACCAAGACCCTTTACCTGGAATTGATCGCGCCGGATGTTGTGGTTTTGACGCGCGCACAGGGTACCGCCACGATCCTCGACGACGACGGAGCGCTGTTGGAGTTGAGCGTGTCCGACGTCACGGTGGGCGAGGATGCCGGGGTCGCGGGTTTCGCGGTGAGTCTATCGGGGGCGAGTGCCGCGCCGGTGACGGTGAGTTACGCGACGGCGGACGGGACGGCGACGGCGGGCGAGGACTACGAGTCGACCTCCGGTGTGTTGACGTTTGCGCCCGGGGAGACCGTGCAGGTGGTGGAGGTAGCGGTGTTCGACGATACCGCGCCGGAGGCGACGGAGAGCTTCGATCTGGTGTTGAGCGAGGCGTCGGGGGCGACGATCGCTCGGGGAAGGGCGGTCGGAACGATCCTGGACGACGACACGCCGTTGTCGTGCGGTCAGCCGAGTTATGCGGCGGGAAGCGAGGCGGGCGTATTTTTGTGGCAGGACTGTGCGAACGCCCGATGGCACGCATGGGTGACGGCGGGCGGCAGCGGCGCAGCGATCACCTACAGGGGTGAGATCGTCGCAAGCGAGCCCTTCACCCAAGCGCAGGGTGAGTTGCTTGAGTTGCCGTGGGACGTCGTGGACGTGACCGATCCGACGCGCATCGGTTTCACCTTGGGGGTGCGAGGCACCGGGCAGGACGGTCTTGCCTTTGCATTTCCCGCGGATGCCGATGTCTGTTTCGGGCTGGATGCACCGGCCGGGGCACAGGTGTACGTCGGGGTTGGCAAGACCGCGGTCGCAACGCCTTTTGATCTCAACACCTTGGGTTCGTGCGTCGCGTTGCCCTAGGTGCCGAATGCCTCGGTGGGGGGATCTCGATCGCGTAAGCGGACGGAGCCGTCGCGATCGCGGTAAGGTTTTCGTCGGCGAACGGCGAAGCCTTGACGCGGAGTTACGCGGCGGATGTTAGGAAAGGGACCTCCTACAATCCAGGAACCCAATGGTTCTTGAGCGCGTTGAAGGGATTCACCGCGTCAGCGCGATCGCGATAGAGCTGTGCCACACTCAGAATCTCATGGGGCAACGAGGTCACAAGCAGGGCGTAAGCCTAGACGACGGTCTCCTCGGTAAGCGCGGGCATGCTCAGGCGCAGTTGCTCGGGATCGCCCTGATGGCGGTGCCGAGAACGTCGCGCGTGATCGGGGTGTTCGGGCGTGTCAGCCGCAGCGGGCAGCTCTCGACCCATGCCTCGAAGCGCCCGCTTGGGCGGAGAAAGTCGGTGAAGAACGGCAGCTGCCCCAGCGGGGTGACCGCCGCCTGCGCATCCCACTCCACATGGACGCGGCCGCCAAAGGTGTCCACCCGCAACCGGGCCGGCATGCCCAGCAAGGCGGTGGTTTCGGGTTCGCCCTGTGGGTGATGGATCGGCTTGGTCATAGTGACCTCCTTACGGCGATAGTTCAGCCGCTTGGATCACTCGAGGCAAGGTGTTACCGCGATTTTTAGGTTCACTCAATACCAACCTATGCCTGCTCTTGGTGCAATGCGATATCCGATGCACCATAATCGATACCGGCACCGGATCGGATCAGCCGACTCGGACTCCGGGACCTCGGTCGATCTATCCCGGTTAGGCGCTTTCTCCATGAACCCTGATACGGAGAAAGTGGCTTGCTTCTTGCCTCTTACTTTTGTCAATAATGTCATGAAACGAAAATCAACCTTATCGTAGAACCTGGGATAATCTACCTTGAAATAACGACACCCCGCTTAAGACCGGGGCGTCGTACGCAAGTCAAAAGTTCCCGGGCTCGCTAAAACGGCCGGCGAGGAAGCGGAAACAATTTTTCAGCAGGTACAGACTTATGCTTCTCGATTCAGTCATCGATCTAAACCGCGTCCAGAGCGACATGCGTCGTTTTTATTGTTCGCTTAGCTTCGGAAATCTCCTTGATCCCAGTGAGACGCGGCTTAGAATTTAAGTTTTTGATGCTTTAAACCGCGCCGGCTCCGACAGTCGTCGGAGCCGGCGCGGCCAAGCCATCCAACACATGACGCATACCGCACCTGGCGCGGTTTAACGCTACTTTCCACGAGTTTATAGTTCTAGCTACGGCTCGTGCCGGGGGTCAGCACGCCCCTGTTGTCGGCTAAGCCAAATCGGCTACGTTGGCATTGGAAAGGCGAATTTGTACATCTGCCTGGGGATCTCATCATGCCATTTAGAAGCCTTTACCTTTTGCTCGTCTTCTTTGCCTCCGCCACCCCATTTTACAACGTGACTGCAGTCGGCCTCCCGGCCTACTTGGAAGACGCAGACACAGATTTTACCCGCTCGACTCTAGAACCTCTTGGACGCCATCTATTTCCACGTGTAGCGATCAGCGAGACCAAAGCTCTACCAGATAGCGCCGAAGCGATATCAAAATGGAATGCAGTGTTGGTCAGCGCACCTCAAATGCACGATGTTTTGAAGTCAGCTCAAAGAATTAACCCAGATTTGCTTATTTTTAGAAAATTTAATGCGGGAGGTTATGTCGGGTTCAAGGAGAAAAGTAGTTGTGCCGATCCATATGGCGTTCCATTCGGATGGACGGCATTGGCAACAGCGGATTGCGGATTCTATGCGGGGCATTGGCTGTACTATGCGGGCACGCTACTGAACGAGTCCATAGCTACCGATTCGAGAACCTTCTCAGTCGCTGATGGTAGCCGGATTACCGCCGGACGGTATGTCGTTATATACGATCATCCGGCCGGATCTTTTCGGAATGCCGAACATGCACTGGTCAGCGGCGTTAGCGGCAATCGGGTGACGCTGGCGGGCCGGGGTTTTAAATCGATCCCGCGGGCCCACCCTGCAGGGTCGATCATTGCCGAACATCCGGTTGCCGGAAATGTGGACGGCGAAACAGAAACCCTGCACTGGATGTACAACATGAGTTCTGTGGCACCGCAAGATTCAAATGGTCGAAGAATTTATGAGGTTATGGCTAGTTGGTTGGGTTCAAATGTGCAACGCGACAAGACCGGCAAACTTTCCGATCTGCGGATAGACGGCGTTATATTCGATACAGACTTCTGGTCTGTAGCATGGCGTAATCGAATCGACGTCAATAACGACCTGATTCCAGATGGTGGCTGGGACAGCACGACCGGTACGAACCTGTGGGGCGAAGGAAGCGAGGAATTCTATCGGCGGGTTCGTGTTGCCCTTCCAGATCTCATAGTATCCGGCGGAACGCGAGGCGTACGCGGCTTCAGCTCCCTAAATGGGACCCAACTGGAGGGCTGGCCGGTGAGTACAGCATATATTGCACCCAACCCAGCATACATTACATTCGACGGCTGGCTCGCGGAATATACCCTTCAGTTGCGAGAAGGGCGCCGTGACACCCCGGCGTATACAGAGAATCTGAGCAAGACTCCGACGCGTCTCTACCCGCGCGGCACCGTCCCTGCGCCGCCGAATAACGCGCCTTTTCGTTTCGCATTCGCTACGACCCTATTGGACAATGGATACTACGCGCAGGAACCTCGGCAGGATACTCTCGATCCTTGGTGGGACGAGTTTGCCGTCGACGTTGCCGCAGGTTCTCCGACGTACGGCGTAGCAGTGGCGAGGAATCCTCTTGACGAGACTGCGGCTCGTATTCACGGGGGATGGCTTGGGATGCCGCTGGGTCCCCGCCAGCGTGTAGTTGATGCCCGGAGGTTCACTCCGGACCGCTCTCTTATTTCGAGCGGCGGTCTTGACGACCCAGACAGTTTGTCAGCTTGGAGGGCAAATAACGTAAGTCTTAGTGTGGACTTCAACGAAGCGATGGCGGGAGCTGGCTCGATACGGGTTTCAAACCACATCGATTACGTAAATGAGCCATTTCGAGCGTCGGCTCAAACACCGTTGGTTCAGCTACAGGCCGGCGTTCGCTACACGCTTGCATTTTCAGCGCGTGCGCAAACGCTTCGCTCTATCATGGTGGCAACCGGCGGTGCTCAGAACGAGTTCTTGATCCCGGATCGTTGGGTTCGCCGAGTTATGACATTTACTGCACCTTCCTCCGGGCCATCGCGCATCAACTTCAACGTAGGGCGAGAAAATATACCCATTTGGCTGGACGAGATCTACCTCTTCGAGGGAGATGCAAACGTGTTTAGGCGCGACTTCGACAATGGCCTCGTGGTGGTGAATGCGACGCCGGAACCGATATCGGTAGCTCTAGGCAGCCGCTATCATCGGATCGCCGGCACCGGGCAAGATCCTATAAATAACGGGGAAGAGCTTGATAAAGTTACGATTCCTCCGTACGATGGCGCTATCATGGTTCTTGACAAGAACGTTGCGGCAGTCCCGCCGTGCGGGGAGCCGAGTTACAACAGCGCGACGGATACCGAACTCTTCCTCTGGCAGGACTGCGCGGATTCACAGCAATGGCGAGTCCGCTTCACGGCGGGGGGGCAGCCCGTTTCCTTCAGGGGCAGTGTCACGTCCGATGCTCCCTTTCTCAGCTTGGCAGGCGTCTCGCAGGAACCATCCGATACCCTGATGCCCGACCCCTTCTCGACTGCAACGAACGGCCCGATCTCCTACGTGCAAAACGTGGGCAGCACTGGCTTCGACGGATTCGACTTCCGGGTGGGACCGAACGCCGATACATGCTTTGCGGCGGCGGCTCCCGCCGACCGCCCGGTGTTGTTGGGTGCCGATCGGGTGGCGGTGACGTCGCCGATCAGCCTGCGGACCTTTGGTGCCTGTACGCCCTGGGACGTTGCGGCAGTCCCGCCGTGCGGGGAGCCGAGTTACGACAGCGCGACGGATACCGGACTCTTCCTCTGGCAGGACTGCGCGGATCCACAGCAATGGCGAGTCCGCTTCACGGCGGGGAGACAGCCCGTTTCCTTCAGTGGCAGTGTCACGTCCGATGCTCCCTTTCTCAGCTTGGCAGGCGTCTCGCAGGAACCATCCGATACCCTGATGCCCGACCCCTTCTCGACTGCAACGAACGGCCCGATCTCCTATGAGCAAAACGTTGGCGGCACTGGCTTCGACGGATTCGACTTCCGGGTGGGACCGAACGCCGATACATGCTTTGCGGCGGCGGCTCCTGCCGACCGCCCGGTGCTGTTGGGTGCCGATCGGGTGGCGGTGACGTCGCCGATCAGCCTGCGGACCTTTGGTGCCTGTAGGCCCTGATCCGTCGCGCCGCGGCCGAGGAGGCGACCATGTCTCACAACCGGTGGTTGTCAAGGTAGTTGTCGCTTCAACCCACACACCACGCACAAGAAGGAGCTGGACTCTTTACTCACGCTGAAATTCCAGACATTCAAGAAATGCGAGCTTGTGCCTATATGAGGTGTAGCTTGCGCCTATATGAGGTACAAATTATGTTTCAAACGCAGACAAGCCGATACGCCTGGTTTCGAAAGGTAGCCGTGTTCGCTTCGCTGATGACGGCCCTTCCTGCCTTAGCGGAAACCGGCCGACTGAACGTGCTCATGATCATGGTCGATGACCTTCGTCCAGAGCTCGGCGCCTACGGAGTCGGACATATTGAGACGCCCAACATCGACGTGCTGGCGAATGAAGGGATTCGGTTTACACGAGCCTACACCCAGATGGCGACCTGCGCGCCATCGAGGACATCGCTGCTAACAGGCCTTCGACCGGATACGACGCGCGTGACGGATCTGAATACCAGTTTCCGCACCACGATCCCGGGCGTGGTAACCCTGCCGCAGTGGTTCAAACAGCAAGGGTACGCAACCCAAGGCATCTGCAAGGTGTATCACGGTTCTGAGCCGAATGATAGCCTGTCCTGGTCCGTTCCCTACAAAGATGGCTTTGGACCGCCTGCCCCTGTGGGCTCCGACGGAAAGATGCTGGCTTTTGCCGCCATCGATAGTCCGGATTCCCATTTCGGCGACTATAAGTGTGCGAGCCATGCGATCCAGTCCATCAGGGATTTTCGCGATCGCCCATTCTTCATCGCGGTTGGCTTTCGCAAACCACACCTACCCTTTTTGGCTCCGTCGCGATTCTTTTCCATGTACGATGCACAATCGATTCCGGAGGCGGAAAACCCTTTTCCCGCATGGCATGCGCCGAGTATCGCCTTTGGGAATCTCGCCGAGCTTCGAACCTACAGTCAAATCCCTGCGACCGGGCCACTCGATGAAGCGCTGGGGCGGGAGCTCAAACGTGGCTACTATGCGGCGGCGAGTTTCGTGGACGCCCAGATTGGTCGAATATTAGCCGAATTGGACGTAACGGGTTTGAGCAACAACACGCTGGTAGTGCTACTCGGTGACCATGGCTTTCACCTGGGTGAGCAAGCCGACTGGGGAAAACATACGAATTTCGAGATTGGAACGCGGGTTCCGCTGATTCTTAGAGGGCCGAATGTAGCGGAGAACGTCGCATCAAGCGCCATTGTGGAGCTCGTCGACCTCTATCCGACGGTCGTACAACTTGCCGGTTTGCCCATCCCGACTGCACAAGAGCATGGAGGGTTTCCACTCGAGGGCAATACGCTCGTGCCTCTGATTGAAGATCCGGCGACCTCGTCTCGCCGAGGGGCTTTCAGTCAGTGGAATCGCGGCGGCTACGTCGGCCGCTCGATCCGGACCGGACGTTATCGCTATACGGAGTGGAGGAAGACAGGCAGCACGTTTACTGAGCTGTATGATCATTCCGCCGACCCACTGGAGACGGTAAACGTTGCGTCCGATTTGCGTTACGCCGAGGTCCTGCCTATCCTCAGGTCGGCACTGGCCGCGGGAGGAGGCATCGATCTACCTC
Organism: Thiocapsa sp. C2-2m; assembly: GCF_041903745.1. Classification (NCBI taxonomy): domain Bacteria; kingdom Pseudomonadati; phylum Pseudomonadota; class Gammaproteobacteria; order Chromatiales; family Chromatiaceae; genus Thiocapsa; species Thiocapsa sp. C2-2m. Next base: position 13,297 of record NZ_JBBWVD010000015.1, read on the forward strand.
CCGATTTGCTTGACGAGGACGTTGCGGCAGTCCCGCCCTGCGGGGAGCCGAGTTACAACAGCGCGACGGATACCGAACTCTTCCTCTGGCAGGACTGCGCGGATCCACAGCAATGGCGAGTCCGCTTCACGGCGGGGGGGCAGCCCGTTTCCTTCAGGGGCAGTGTCACGTCCGATGCTCCCTTTCTCAGCTTGGCAGGCGTCTCGCAGGAACCATCCGATACCCTGATGCCCGACCCCTTCTCGACTGCAACGAACGGCTCGATCTCCTACGTGCAAAACGTGGGCAGCACTGGCTTCGACGGATTCGACTTCCGGGTGGGACCGAACGCCGATACATGCTTTGCGGCGGCGGCTCCCGCCGACCGCCCGGTGTTGTTGGGTGCCGATCGGGTGGCGGTGACGTCGCCGATCAGCCTGCGGACCTTTGGTGCCTGTACGCCCTGGGACGTTGCGGCAGTCCCGCCGTGCGGGGAGCCGAGTTACGACAGCGCGACGGATACCGGACTTTTCCTCTGGCAGGACTGCGCGGATCCACAGCAATGGCGAGTACGCTTCACGGCGGGGAGACAGCCCGTTTCCTTCAATGGCAGTGTCACGTCCGATGCTCCCTTTCTCAGCTTGGCAGGCGTCTCGCAGGAACCATCCGATACCCTGATGCCCGGCCCCTTCTCGACTGCAACGAACGGCCCGATCTCCTACGAGCAAAACGTTGGCGGCACTGGCTTCGACGGATTCGACTTCCGGGTGGGACCGAACGCCGATACATGCTTTGCGGCGGCGGCTCCTGCCGACCGCCCGGTGCTGTTGGGTGCCGATCGGGTGGCGGTGACGTCGCCGATCAGCCTGCGGACCTTTGGTGCCTGTAGGCCCTGATCCGTCGCGCCGCGGCCGAGGAGGCGACCATGTCTTAACAAAACAACCGGCTACCCGTCCCCCGCTCGCAGCCCCGGCGCGCAGCGGAGGCAAACTCAGAATTGCTGTCCCGTGCCCTAACCCTGGAGCAGCAAAAGCGTTATGTGATATCCTTAAATGGCGACATCTCAGTTGCGGATGCGGCGTTGGGGTATGGATATCACTCGGTCTACCGAAATAGCACGAGGCACATCGATAGCGCAGAAGGCCGGATTTAGACCCGCGCGCCTGGTGGATTCGGGTTTTATCCCAAGGCGTCTCCGCGAAAACAGGTTCCGACATAATCGCGATCTTGGCAAGTCTATCCGGTCGACAATGCCCAGTAGGGCAAGGCTAGCCTGATGTTGTCTGGGGTCGAAAGAAGGAAGTTGCTTAAATGATCGGAAAATCCATCGCGTTGATGTTGTTAGTCGTTGCGGTCCTTGCGGCGATGATAGTGAATGCCGCCGAGGACTACAAGGTGGTCCCAGGGGACATGATACGCATTGTCGTTTTCGGCCATCAGGACCTTGATTCATTGTCGCGGGTAGGGGAGCTTGGCGGCATTACCTTCAATCCGATCGGACAGGTGAAAGTAGCTGGCTTGACGGAGCGCGACATCGAACGACTCCTCGCAGGGCGACTCGAATCACTTGACATCGTTAAATCGGCACAGGTGAAAGTCTTCGTTGAGGAATTCAACCGCCCATTGCTCCCAGTCCTCGGCAAGGTTTCCAGGCCCGGAGAGTATCCAATTGACGCAGGTAGCACGGTAGTCCAAATGATCGCAAGGGCTGGAGGGCTCGACGCCGATGCCGGGGACGTGGCGATCTTGACGCGTCCGAGCGGAGGTGGGGATACGGTTACCTCTACGGTCGAGTTGATCCGAATACTCGAAGCTGGTCGCGATCTTCAGGATGTCGAAGTCAGATCGGGGGATCGCATTTATGTACCACCTGCGCCGGTCGTGTACGTTTATGGCGAGGTCAACCGGCCAGGTGCTTATCGACTCAAGAGCGGTATGCGCGTGATGCAAGCAATCTCTCTTGCCGGTGGAGTATCTTCCCGGGGTACAACGCGGGGGCTGACTGTAACCCGAGACGTTTCAGGCAGTGCGACGAGCGTCGGGGTAGGTCTCGAAGACGAGCTACAAGCCGACGACGTGTTACAGGTCAAGGAAAGCTGGTTCTAATGAAAGACACGTGCACGCTAGTCTTTCGGTCGGCCGTGATGGGATGAGACGAGGTGTCAATGGGTGTAGAGCACATCTTCGCAGTACTGGCCCGTCGATGGTGGCTGATTGCAGCAATTCCTGCCGTCGCGATGATAATCGCTGGATTCTTGACTCTCGGTGAGCCTTCGAAGTACGCAGCCAATGCGACGATCCTTATCGATATTCGTGGCCCGCTCGAAATCGGTTCGGATGGTACACTCATGCCGCCCGGTGTTGCGGATACCTATTTATCGACACAACTAAGCGTGATCGCGAGCCATCCTGTTGCCGCGGAGACCGTTCGGCGCCTATCGCTCGATAGTTCATCAAACTGGACTGAAGCATACCGGGTCGCCTCAGATGGCGAGACCAGTTTTGTGGATTGGGCTGCGAGCATTCTTCTCGCCAATCTGTCCGTGAGTCCGCAGAAGGGGACGCGTCTGATCGACATTTGGTACTCGGGCGGCGACCCTGCGTTTGTCGCTTCGGTGGCGAACGCATTCGCCGAGTCATATCAATATATTACGCGCGGGCTTTTGACTGGTCCAGCGTTGGAGACGCGGGAGTCGCTGTCCACTCAGCTTGAATCTCTGCGCAGCGAGCTTGAAAAGGCGCAAGCGAATTTGAGCAGCTTCCAGCAGAAGACCGGAATCTTTGCGACCGATGAGCGATGGGATATCGAGACGACCCGTTTGAACGAACTCAGTACTCAGCTTCTTGAGGCGGAATCAGCGGCCCGAGTCGCCGAGATCAAGATGTCTATTATGGATCAGGTTCTTGCTGAAGATGGGACCGCAGACAGTCTTCCTGAGGTTCTCTCGAGTCCGACGATTCAATCCCTAAAACAATCACTGGAGTCGAAGGAAACGGAACTGGCACAGGTGTCTGCTCAGTTGGGATCGCGGCATCCGACGCGAAATGCAGTGGAGGTTCAGGCCCGGAGTTTACGAACGGCTTTGGCTAACGAGACGCGAATGATCGCCGAAGGTTTGCGTGCGGAGTTCGCAATTGCTGAGCGTAATTTAGAAGCTGCTCAGCTTGCGGAATCGGAGCAGCGCAATAGAGTAGATCGGTTGCGCCTCGAGCGCGACGCCCTTCCGGCGCTCCTTCAGCAGGTTGCAACCGCTTCGGCAAACTACAATCGTGCGCTTGAGGCGTCTGGGCAGTACGAGATGCAGATCAGTATCAGCCCGACGGATGTCGTGATTTTTAACCGGGCAAGGCATCCAATAGAACCGATTGGTCCCAGTCTCAAGAGGAACTTGTTCTTGGCCCTCCTACTCGGTGGCGTTTTTGGGATAGCGGTAGCTTTCTTCTGGGAGTATTTGAATCCTCGCATCCTGACATCTTCCGAGTTGCGGCAGTTCACGAACTTCCCCGATCCCCAAGAAATCCCTAGGGCAACGACATAATGTCCAGAGATGCCGATTCCAGGTATGGGGAGCCCGAAAGCGAGGGAGCCGATGATGCGAAATATCCTCGGGCCAACACGATCGAACGTTTCGTTCGGGCCAAAGGGACAACGGAGTCTGGTCTTTATGGGAAGATCGTCTCCGAGTCGGGTGCGGAGGTACATAACCGGGTCACGTCTGCGGCAGATTTTGGAGAGCGTGGCCCGTCAAGTCAGGCGGGAGTCGCAGCGCCCGTTGGCGTATCGCGCCGTGGCTTAAGGGATATCATAATCAAGCAGGCTGGTTTGACTCCGGATCAAGTATCCTTGATCGAAGGGTCTTTGACGCGGTACGGGGGCGACTTCGGCGAAACCGCAGTACAAGTCGGTTTAATATCCCAAAGGCAGCGTTCCGACGCGCTCTGCGAGGTGTTCGGAGCAACACGGATCTCTCCAGGGGATGAGACACTCAGCCGATTATTAGATATCGCCCATCGGCCAGAAAGCAACTATGCGGAGTCGATTCGTACCCTACGGAGCAAAGTTCTATCCGCGCAAGGAGCCGACACGATCCTCTTGGCGGTTGTCAGTCCGGATCGCCTTGATGGGCGGACGAGAGTGACTGCTAATCTTGCGGTCGCCTTTGCACAAACCGGAAGGCGCACATTGTTAATCGATGCGGATCTTCGGAGCCCGGCGATCGCTACTTATTTTGGACTGTCTGAGGTTTCGGGCTTGAGCTTGATCTTGTCGGGGATTGCGACAGACGACGCCGCTCATCGGATTCCTTACTTTCCCTCATTGACTGTCATTCCCTGTGGACCGACACCTCCGAATCCCCAGGAACTCTTAAGCGGCCCCGGATTGCGTCAGTTGCTCAATGCGGCGAAGCCGAAGTATGAAGTTATCCTGCTGGATACCCCCCCTGCTGCACGGTCGTCAGACTGGGAACTCGTAGCCGATGCTGTCGGTAGAGTGGTCGTGGTGACAAGACTGGGTGCAACCCACCGGGGTGGAGTGAGCGACCTGTCGCGACGTCTCGAATCACTTAACGTCTCTGTCGATGCGTGCCTCGTGATTCGATAGACATCCGAGGCAGGCTTTTCCAAGCCAAGTAAGCCAAGTCCGATTATCTTTCCCCGTAGATCAGTCGAGCAAAAAGAACCGCTGGGCTTGCCTACATCTCCTTAGAGCGGATCGAAGGGTCCTGACCCCCCTTGAGGCGCTTGCTCGGTTCAGATGTCGATATTACACCGTAAAGCCGTCAAAGCTTGTTCTTACCCTGCGAGGCACTGTGCCCAGGAGCATTATCAATGCCCGAGTTTTTTGTTGGCATCGGCGCGCAGAAATGCGCTTCGACCTGGCTTTATCAGATCTTATCTGACCACCCCGAAGTGTCGCTGAGCGCGACGAAGGAACTTGATTTCTTCTCACATTGGTATAACCGCGGCTACCAGTGGTACGAGCGTCACTGGACACTGACCCCATCAGTTCTTGCGTTTGGTGAAGTGTCTCCGTCCTACTTCTGCGAGCCTGGAGTGCCAGAGCGCATAAAGAGCTACAATCCGAAGGCTCGCATCCTGCTTTCGTTGCGTGATCCGGTCGATCGAGCGATATCCAATCATTTGCATGAGATTCGTGTTGGGCATTTGAAGGGGCCTGATCTGTCCTTCGAGTTCGGGCTGCGGAATAACCCGATGTATCTTGAGCAGAGTCGGTATGGTTATCATCTATCGCGATGGATTAGAGCATTTCCTATCGAACAAATCCTGATCCTGTTTATGGACGATATCGAGACCGACCCGAGAGAGGTCGAGACACGCGTTCAACAGTTTCTTGGAATCGCGACAGGGCATCGATCTGCCGCGCTCGCTGACCGCTCAAACGTCGGGCGTCTGTACAGGTTCCATCGGATCAACCAGGCGCGTAAAGCAGTCCGACGGATAGTGAAACGACTGGGTTTGGATCCTGTCTGGAAGCAAGCTCAGGCCGCTGGGCTTCAGAAGATCTATCGCCGGTTGAACTGGCGTCCAACTACCGAGGTCATGGCGCCGGTATCCTGCGAGACGAGGGATCGCCTGCGCGAGCAGCTGGTCGATGATATCCGCCTGCTGGAGAGCATTTCGGGAAGGTCATTGGAGAACTGGATCCTGGGCTCGGCCAAATCTTAAGGTTTGCCACAGAGGGCGCATAGGACCCGGTCGGTAGGCTGTTGTTGACACCGTTTTAGCCCTGCCGGTTCGGAGTGATGTCGGCGACTGTGCCAGACTCATTAGGAGAGTTTCTGGCAGGGTTGGGCTAGTTCGCTGGCTTACGGCAAAACGAGGGTGTGCCTTGGAGTCGAACGATCCAGCCCCGGCCAGAACGGGATTACCGCCGTCAAAGCGGCGACCGCGGGCGTTTGGGGCAAGCGGCCGTAAGACCAAGCGCATGCCCACAACGAGGTGAATGTCGTGATCGGACGCAAAAGCCGAAGATGGGAGCAAGGGTTCCTGGGTCAGTATCCTGCAGTCGACATACGGACCTGGGTAATCGTTTGGATCTTATCCGGAGCAGGGGCGTTGTCAGCCGGTGTGATCGGAAGTACCGGGAGCGCTCTGTACGCGGTTGCGCTGGCTGGGCTCGTGATCGGGGCCTATCTGGCCCTTCAGCTTCGTTTGTTGATTTGGAGCGCGATCGTGGGTGGCCTGATTATCGCCGGCACCATTCAATTGTATCTTCCGGCCTTGCAGCAAGCACAATGGCTATTGGCGCCAATCTCGTTGGTTTTACTGGGTCATGTCGCGCTTGTCTCGATCTCAAGGCGTGATCACGTTGGTGAGCGACCGATCCCGGCTATTATTTGGTGGTCCCTGGCGTTCGTCCTTGTGACGATCGTCTCGAATGTATGGAACAATGTCGACACAGATCGGCTGCTCGTGGGAATGAAGGGATATTTCCAGGTTTGGGGTCTGCTCTTCGCATTTGTATTGATCCCATGGTCGCATCGTACGATCGACGCAGTCCCGCGATTTCTTGTCATCTTGGCCCTAGTACAGCTCCCCTTTGTTTTACATCAGTATCTGGTGCTCGTTCCGAAACGGTCCGGGATGGGCGACGGCATTATTGCAATCGATATTGTCGCTGGGACCTTCGGAGCCACTTTTGAAGGTGGTGGCGCAAATGCGATGCTCGCTGGTTTCATGGTGATGGTGTCGGTGGGGCTGATAGCAGCAGCACAGTTGCGGATCCTAAGATGGTCTTGGACCATTGTCTTAACCGCATTATTATTTGTGCCGCTGCTCATTAACATGGCGAAGGTATCGATATTCTATATTCTAGCCGCTTTTGCTGTCTTGTTCTGGCGCGACCTTTGGCGTCATCCAGCACGCTTTTTCGGTGGAACGTTCGCAATGGTTTTCATCGCGGCAATCCTTATGGCGGCTTTTGTAATGAACGCGCCGGATTCCTCGAAAGTGTACGACTGGCGTAGCCTTGTGCAGTTCACGTACGATCACAACATCGCGGAAGACGAGATCGGAGGCACAATGACACGGGCTTCTTCATTGCGATTTTGGGTGGAAGCTCATTCGCCGCTCGCCACGGATTTCACTAGGGTCATCATCGGTCACGGGGTCGGCTTCACGAGGGTTCCGGACGAGAACAATCCGACCCAGTTAGTCGCTACGATGTTGCAGGATGGAGTGCCGTCACAGATCGACCTGCGCAGCAAGCCCGGAGTCACGACTGTCGCGACGATTCTTTGGGAAACCGGAGTGATCGGCCTTGTCTGCGTTCTTGGCCTCTTCCTCTCGACATATCGCGCCGCCGGTCGCCTCACAACTCGTTTTCCGGAGTACCCGGAGCGGGTCGCGGCCTTGAGAGCTGCACAAGCTGGCGTCATCATATTGGCGATTACATTGTTTCATAAGAATCTATTCGTGTTTGACGTCATTTATCAGACTTTGGTTGTTACAATTTGCGGTTATGTTGGGTTCTGGGACCGAAATGCCCTCTACCCGTCAGCGGAGCTGGTGAAAGATCGGAGCGCGCTACGTCCCCGAGCCTAAGATGTTCAATTCCAGTGATTTTTCATCGACATCGCCAGCCAGTTTTCGTATCGACCTTCGTCGCCTTGATCGACTGACGTCTCCGGGCCAGCATCGAGTTGCCGAAATGCGTCTTGACACAACGATCGATGGCTCTGAAATTACCCCGGTTGTGGTCGCCGAGTAGGGTGTGCGACCACTCGAAGAAAAAGCCACGGCGGTTTGCCGAAAGGGCGTCTCGCTGCAGCTATCGGGGCTTTCCACACCGCACTGAGTCATAAAGCGCGAGCATTTCTTCGCGATACCGATCAGGTGTGAAACGTTGTTCAACCAGACGACGCGCCTCCCTACCCATTTCCAGTAGAACGCCGTCGGTCATCTTTGCGACATTAGTCAACAAATGCGAAAGCTGCTCACAGTTGCCGCTTTCAAAAAGAAATCCCGTTTCCCCGGATAGAATCATTTCTGGAATACCGCCGATGTTTGCGCCCAGTACCGGTTTTCCTAATGCATAGGATTCTAAGATGGTCATCGGGGCATTCTCGTACCACTCCGAAGGCAAGACGACCGCGCGGGCTGATTGAATGATCGCGAGAAGCTCGGGACCGCTGCGGTAGCCGAGGAACTCGACGGATCCACCCGTCGACAAGGCGAGGGATTTAAGACGCGCCTCTTCCGGTCCGGTACCGATAATCCTCAACGGGACATCGGCTTTTTGAGCGGCTTGTATCAAAGTCGCAATCCCCTTCTCCGCAGCGAGTCGCCCGAAGTAAAGGAAGTATGATCCAACCGTTTTCGAAGTTTTATAGAGACTTGAGTCAATGTAGTTCGGGATATACCGAAGTTGCTGCTCAGGCCAGCCCCATTCGCGAAGTTTGCTGGAGTAGAACAGACTAGGAGTAATGATTGCTGAAAGATTGTTCTTATATATCCCTGTTACGCGGTGCGCTACGGATTCAAGTGCGACAAGTCCGCTGGTGACCAAGGAGTCTCTGACGCATTTGTTAAGCACTACGTGTAAGAGATTGCCGCCTCGGCATTTCTCACAAATGCCCTTTGCATTGAGCATCTTGTAGGCTGGACATGCGAGCTTGAGATCGTGTGCCGTTAAGACGATCGGGATGCCCCGTTCACGCAGAAGCGGAAGAATCGAAGGGGATATATGATGATAGACACTATGTACATGCGCAATGTCAGGGTGAAACTTTTCTAATAATTGAAGTAAACGGTGTCGTGCTTCAAGTGAATAGATAACCTTGGTTGCCATAAGCAGCTTGCGAGACGGGCTGTAGCTGTTCCCGAATTCCAATTCATCGACAAAGTACGGTGACCAGTCCGAAGGCTCGTTATTCGGATGCTGCATTGAGTAAACGGCAGTCGACCAGCCGAGTTCGCGAAACATACGATCATGTTCGAGGAACATGGCGTCGGCTCCTCCGCGACGATAGTGGTAGTTATTGATAGAAAGTATCGATGGCATGTTTTCTATTCTCTCCATAGTCGCCTGTCGGGACCAATGACGGTGTGCTGCATCGGAAATTCGGGCAACGCTCGTGGAAATCCGCAGGGATCAAATTGACAACTGACGTTTCCGGGTTCTGGCGCGGTCGGGCTTCAGTAGTACTTGGGGAAGCTGTGCTTTCGAGAGTGTTTGCGCGAATCTAAGCTTAAACCCCTCAAAGTATCTCACCCAGGTCACCAAACCCTTAGAAAGACGGTAACAACATTCTAACGATGGGGCAGACAAATATTCCGGGCATGTCTCTCGATCAAGTTTGTGTGTCGACTCAGCGGATGTCCCGATCCGTCCCTCCGTGACCCCGTCGCCGAAAGCCCTGGACCAATAAGGCGAATTTTTCGCGCTCGGTCCGGGAAAATGGCGAAACGAGGATGAGCATCGTGCAGAAGACCGCCGTTGCACTGAGACCATTCACAAGGAAAGGGAGCTGCGTGGTGGAAATCAGGATTCCGAGCGTTAGAGCGACGAGTGCGCCTAGCACCATCCGTAAGAAAAGATGAAGGTTGATCGTGATTCGAAACCCTTCGCGATAAAGTGCCAATACAACCCATCCAATCGTGAGAATGTTACCGACAGCGTTGGCGATAACGATTGCCCAGATGTTGAAAGTGGGGAGCAAGGGAATGGCGGAAAGGAGAGACCCTGACAAGAGCAAGTTCCCGATCAACAGTAAATGGGCTTTTTCGGCGGATTGCACGAGCAACTCGAGCTGAGAGCGGTAGCTCTCAAGGGCCAATACGCCGAAGATTGCCACCAAGATGTATGTGCCTTCGCCATACTTGCCTGCCGTCAGCCAGTCGACAAAAGGTACGCCGGCGGTTGCCAGAAATATTGTCGGGAGGAGCAGTAGGGCAATGCTGATCCGGAAGGTAACGTCCCCCATTGCAACGAGCTTTGCGAAATCGTCGGTCTCCTCGTACTTGGCGAAGAACAAAGGACGTATCAGCCCTTGAAGCATGCCGGTGGGAAGATATCGGCGGACCAAGTCGGATATGGCGGAGATGAAACCAAACAAGCCAAGATCCTGAACTGTCAAGAAACGGGAGACTACAAGCCGATTTGGCGCAGTGCCGTAAAGCGCACCTGCGAGCGTTTGGAGGTAGCTCCATACGCCGTAACGGAACATTCGCTTGCGGTTCCGTGATGGCCAGCTAGTGTCTCCGCGAGCACGGTCGGCGTCACGCCTCCAGCCGACAATCAGTGCGGTCAGGACGATAGATGCGGCAAGGGCCTCGGCAATGATCTCGACGACGATCACCTCGAATAGCCCAATGCGGCCAGAAATTGCGAGCGCGACGACCATCGCAAGCTTAATCAACGCCGCCACCGCAAGGCTGTACTGGGACGCTTTCTGCCAGAGTAGAGATTCAAGCAGTCGCTGAACATGGAAGATCATGAGGCGCAGCCAGCCGACGATGAGGTAAAGCGGAAGTAACGACTGCCAGATTCCCAGGTCAAGCCATTGTTCAAGCGGCTGTTGCAAAAAGAAAACAGTGAGCAACAACCCGGCAACAATGAATGCCCTGGATGGGAGGCTCCAGAATACGATTCGGTACATCGGCGCGTTATCGCCGCGTGACCTCAGAACTGGAACATACCTTAACGCGGTTTGGGAGACTCCGAAGGAGCTCAAGAGGCTGACGAAATTGACGAGAGCCTGTAGCAGAACGAGGGCGGCGAATTCAGCAACGCTTAGCTCACGAGCGAGGATGATCAGGACTAAAATGGAGGCGAATACGGTCGACGCCTTGCCGAGCAAAAAGTGCTTTAGACTAGACTGTACCCGCCTAAACCCGTAGTGTCGATCGAGCTGCTTGGTCATAAGGATGCTTGTATCAACAGGGCAATTTAGCGGGTGAGAAGTCCGACACTTGAAAGTCCGACACTTGAGTTTTGCTCGAATCGGCCTCGCTCATTATAGGCCGGCCGCCCAACCTCCAAGAACTCGTGACACCGCTCCACGGTGTCACGCATCCCACTGGCGCTACTTCGTTTGACTTGTTCGTGAGGCCGCTTTTAGTGGCGTGGCGGTGGGCCCTTGAACTCAGACTCGGTGGCGGGTGGGTCATCCTTGGAATCGGCTTCGCGTCGAAAAAGGGTGACAACCTTTGAACCGGGTATGTTCACGGCGGTGTTTTCGAATGTTTCGGAGACACTCCAGAAGCCTGCATCAGGCGCGACGGGGGCGACGTTGGCGGCGAGGACGTCGTTCGATGAATGTACCCGAATAAGTGCATGACCGAGAGGCTTCGCATTCCCGGAAAAGCCGAATAGGTGGACTGCCTCGGAATCGTTAATGCCAAGTACGGAGCTCTGACCTTGATACGGCTCGGAGATTTCCGCTTTCATGTAATAAATATTGACGTTTGCAGAGTTCCGAATCTCAGACTGGAGGCTTGAATGTGAACGTTCGATATTCAGCCCGTAGAAGGATAGTCCGGCAGTCGAGTTTTTAACCAACAGATGTCGATATTGCGGGTTCCTTGTCCCGTTCTTCATGCGGTTCCACTCTGCTGCGAGACCGTACCAACGCCCTGCCCCGGCTCCGGATACGAGAAAAGTCGGTTCACTTGGCTGCAGTCCTTTGGTCTCGTAAGCGGTCTGTGCGGCCATGATGCCTCGCACGATGGATGCAGGCCCCGCTTGCCAGTGCAGCAATGTAAGGGGGCGATGGGAGGTGTTTTCCAGTAGAAGGGAGCTCAATGATGCGGTGGCGGATGAGTCCGCGGACGTTGCGAGCAGAGGGGAGTCGCTTTCGGCCTTCCACTCTCGGGACGCTGCGATAATCGACAGGTTTTTGGCTGCGCCCATTAGGTGTTGGTGCGGTCCTAAAGTTAAAGTATCCGAGACCTGAAAGACCCCAGGCGGCACCAACACCTTCTGACTGCTGCCCAAGGCGGCCTTGAAGGCGTCCGTGTCGTCGTTGCCGTCATCGGGGACGGCGCCGAAGTCGGTCACCTTGATCGTTTCCGGATCTTGGAAAGACGGGAAATCCGGTCCCCAAACATGCTTCCTGAAGATCGCTTCGTCGCTCCCGGGGACGGCATCCCTGGAAGTCTTAGCTTGTTCGTAGGGTCCATAGGTCGTGACACCATTGATCAGTGTCGCACACTCATCGCAAGCGAAGATATACTCTTCAACCAAAACAGAGGAAGAGGAATCGGAGCCGCCCGAGATGGGCGGGCGATCGCCGCTTTGGATGATCTCGGCGGCGCCGGTCACGTAGACGTTCCGCAGATAGACGCTACGAGCCCCATGGTTGTCGAAAGCACGTTTACCGTTGGTCTTAACGCGTCCGTCGACGAGTGTGAGCGTGCCGTTGTGAGGGCGATTTCGCTTCTGAAGCGCGACTGCAGGGCCGGGCCCGGAAGCCTCGATCAGGAAGCCGGCGATGGTAATATTGGACTGGCCCTTCCAGTAAAGTGCCGAGATGCGCTGGTTTAGGAGTCGGACCCCTGCGATGATGGGATAACGGGAACGGTGATCGGCCCAAACACCATAGGCGCCGCCGATTACAGTCAGGTTGTAGACACCGCCCCCTTGACCTGGAGGATTGAGCACACCCGCGAAAGCGCCCTCGGCGAATACGGTTACGTCCTCGATTGTGGAACCCTGAGATCCGGTGTGTTGGATACCGACGGCTCCTTGATTTGCCTCGCGGCGAAGATCGATATCGATTCCCTTGAAGACCTGATTGAACGAGATATTCGGTTGCTCATGCCGAGGATCTTTGCTGCCCGCGTTCGTCGTGTCCCGGGGTTGAGCCCAGATCCTGACGAGAGGCTTGGGGTTAGATGCCTCGGAGAATCCGGTGGCGGCGTCCGCGAGTTTGAGAATAGCACGCTGACCTCTGGGTGATCCCTGCAGGGCATTCGCGCGCCTTCGGTCCTGAGTCCATCCGCGGCCAGCGGGGTGAGGCTCGACGGGCTGCACAGCGTTAAGAGTGTCCGACACCAGATAGGTGCCTGGAGGAAAGAATGCGACGAAACCCCGGTCTCGGGCGGTTTCAATGGCCTTTTGAATGGACAGGGTGTCGTCGTTATCATCGTCCGGGATTGCGCCGAATGCAGTGACAGGCAGAAAGCCGGATGACGCCATGCGTCGCTCTTCGGAATTCATTTGCGGCAAGTCTGCGGCAGAAACGTTTACGACTGAGTGCGCCAGAGCAGCAAGTAAAACAGTGGTGAAAAGAAGAAACCCATTCAGAAACGTCGAGGGCCTAACGGTCTGATCGGCCCGACCGCCGCGCCGCCTCAAACTACTAACCTGCATGGGATTCCGACCGGGCAAAGCCCGGTTTTCGGGGCTAGGTAAGGTGTTGGCCAATAGGTCCGGGCGAGACGTATCCCACGTCCGTTTCTGTTGCCCGCGCATTTCTGCTCCTTCAGCGGATTTGCTGGGGTCCAGGATACTCTTCATGCGCGGGGTCTCCGCTAACCGGGGAACTGGCCGAGCAGAACACGGAAGAGCGCGCTGACGCTCTTGACGACGCCGGCAATCAAAGGAACGGTTGGTGTGATCGAGTCGGCTGCGGACATCGCCGAAAAAGCCTAAGTCGGATCGCCGAAGCTGTTGGCTAGGCGTCGCCGATACAACGCCTTGGCTTGGATCCACGCTCGAGCAGGATTCACGGCAATAACTGCCGCGACGTGTATAGGGTAAGAGCCGAGGATGAGGCCCATTCCGGCGAAACTGCGGGGGGCAGGAGGCATCGGCTTATACGCGAAATGGCCCATCATCGACCGAGTCAGGCGTTGACAGAGGGCGATCTCGGCGCCCGTCAAAACATGTCGCCACTGATCTATGACGTCGCTCGAAATTCCACGCTTGTCGGTTGAGTGACTGAGGTTGGAGGAACCCCAATGAGGGATATCCAGCATGCCCGGCTCGAAACCTAAGCCTGCAAATTCGCAGAGGCTGCGCACGGCCGACTCGGGGTTGGCGACGAGGTCTTCGAAACGGACCATACAGAAGCGACTCTGTCCTTGCAGAGCGAGAGCCTCGCGGTTGGCGGCAACCCAAAGCTTTGAGATCGTTATGGGGTGGTAGTTGATCCGGATCCTGAGCATCTCCCGAGAGGGGAGATGAGATGCGCCTAATTTTCTGACTTTCCAGCGGTTTTTCTGGGATGCCATGACTGCTCTGGGATCCCTTACGATATGAATGAAGCGGGCGTCCGGGTAGAGTTCCAGCAACCTACGGGCGTAGAAAATGTTCCGCGGAGTCTGTTCGCAAGCGAGCGTCTTGCCTGCCCATCGGGCAATCTGACGTGTCACGGCTGCGAAAACTCCGGCAGCATTCCGCTCGCACTGGGGCAAGCATTCCACGATAGCCCGCGCCCGATCCAGTTCGCTCGGGTTGGGACCTCCGCTCCAAAGACCTCGCTCATGGCGCGCCAACACGGTGGCACCCAACAATGCCAAGTCACGCAGATCGCGGGGGTAGGTGACGCCATCGAGATCGCAGGCATCCCCGAAGAAATGGGTCTCTTGTAGCGTCAACACCTGACTGTGCTGACCGAAAAGGCGCGCCAGCATGGTGGTGCCTGATCTTGATGCACCGGTAACGAAGATAGCAGAAGGCAAAGCCGCGGCGGACGGCTCGGAGGTTTCTACAGCAATTGGACAATGCGCCAAGGTAGTGGTGGCATCGTCGCATCCCGGCTCTGGAGTATTCTGCAAAGCTAAGGACTCCGATTAGTCTTGATTTCACTGCCAAGACGTGGGATCCCAAGTCTCGCATCGGAAAACGACGTTCCATGTTTGCTCGCGATCTCGAAGCTCGATCGCTGAACTCTCCGCGAGGACTGATTTCGTCCGAACGGACGAACTGCCGTTCCATGTACGGGTATGCTAACCGACGACGGAAAGGTTTGGAAGGTGCCGGCCACCATTTTTGGATGTCATTCGCGCATGACGGTTCAGTTCTAGTCCAATGGTGCGAGTTGGGACCGGCGCGCTGCGCCGGGAGCGAGTCTTTCCCCGCTCCCCCGAAATCTGCAACCTACCTCGCTAACATATCAAGCAATAGGTCCTCGTACCGGCACAGGATATGCGGCCAGGTCAGGGCTTGCGCGTGGCGGGTCCGGCTCGCGGCTGCCATGTTCGCCAACGCATCCGGTGCGGACAGCAGGCATGTGAGGGCCGCATCGCACTGATCCGTGTCACCGAAGTATGCGGCACCGGGGCCGGCGACCCAGCGATTGAAGGGATTGTCGTGGGCAAGGATCGGGTTGCCGGCCCCCAGCGCTTCTACTAGGGAAGGGTTTGTGCCCCCCACCGTGTGCCCGTGGATATACAGCGCGCAGTGGTAGCGCAGCGCGCAAACTACCGCCTTGTCATAGATGGCGCCGGCAAAGACTACTTCATCACCGGCAGCGGCCTGCACAGCTCGATGATAGGGGTTGCCCTGGCGATCGTAGGTGCCGAGAACCACCAGACCGTATCCGCGCGGACGGCGACTGAAGGCCGTCACCACCTCCAGAATGGAGTTCTCCGGCTCCGCTCGAGCAATGACCATGGCGTAGCGGCCGGGGGTGGCGGGGAATGCCACGTTTGGTGGAGGCGGAGGTGGACCATCGTAAAGGGCGTCCGAACCGTAGGGTATGACGGTGATCTTGCTGCCGGAAACCCTCGTCTCAAGATGCTTACCGATCTCCGGATGATCCGCTATCAAGCGGTCCGGCAGCAGGCAGCCCAGACGTTCGTTGATGTACAACCAAGCCCGCTCCGCCCGCGACCACTTGGCGCGCCGCCACTCGATGCCGTCCATGTTCATCGCATGGGGCAGGCGCCGTCCAAGGTAACCCAGGGAGAATACCGCTGTGTTGTAGCCCAGAGTCAGCAGCACACCAGGATTCCGGCGTGCGTGCTGCACGCAACGGGCGTCGAAGACCACCGTGCCTAATGCCCCTGCTTGCTTCACCCCGATATTCACGCGGCGCACGCCCCGCCACGTGTCCTCGGAGATTCCCTCCGCACCTTCGACCTGGCAGTACACGGTGGTATCCCAGCCTCGTTCCGCCAAATACAGCGCCAAGTGTTCGGCAAATGTCTCGAAACCGCCGTGTTGGGCAGGAATGCCGCGGATGCCGAGGATGCGGACCCGTTTCATGCGCAACCTGCCCGCAGTCCTTCGCCTCCCGGCAGGAAGTCCCCGTACCCAAGGGCCGCCATCGTCTCGCGGAAAGGCTGCTCCAAGGCAGGCAAGATGGCCGGCATCGCGGCTACCGGCCGGCTGAAAAGCTGCGAGGCCGCGTACCGATATACCGCGGGGTCGCGGGACAGATGGCACCAATCCAGGAGCGGGCTTAGCACGGGGTCCGGATCGAGAACCAAATCCTCATAACGGATGCGGTAGACCTGCTCCGGATGCCTTCGGATCTGTTCAATGCCTTCCTCCATTGTCACGATCCACTCCACTGCAGCCCGATTGGAGTGGTCTAGACCGTCCGGTCCCAAGGCTCGCAGGGGTTCGAACCGCGTATCCCTCAGCACGAACTCTTGCCAAAGCGTCTTCCACTTACAGTCATTCCGCCCCCACCAATCCTCCACGCCCGATGAATCCGCCTGCCCTTTCCGATCCGACCAAAGCGCGATCGAACGGCAGGCATCGATGCCGTTGCGCGTAATGAAGATGATCCGAGCGTCAGGGAAGAGTGAAAGCACGTAGTCCACGCGGAAAATAAGCTCAGGGTATTTGTCGACCACACGCTTCGCGCCAACCAGCCGCAGATACCGTGCGAAGAGTCTGTGGGCGGTCTCTCGCGTGTCGTCCGAAATGGCTTTCGGATCCAACCGAAACACTGCCGCGCCCGTGGTATAGTCGCAGGTCACGTCGTGGCGAGGCTCGATCAAAGTCCAGATCGCCTTGGGCTCGTTGAGGAATCCGACCTCATCGTGCAGCGAGAAAAGTAAACCGAGCACTGTGGTTCCCGAGCGCCCTAGTCCGGTGATGAAAATCGGCGACCGCACACGGGGTTGTCCCGGTAAAGCGCGCAGGCCGCGCAACAATCCGAACACGACAGGATTGAACCACTGCCCCCGCGTCGTATGCGGCCTGCCCTCGAAAAGCGCATAGCTGGTCAGCCGCCGCATCATGCGCCCCACGCCCAGCCTGACATACTCCCGATCCAGTTGCGCAACCACTTGTTAGATCCCCGTCCACGTCACGCCGTCAACTCCTCGTAAGGGCCGACCATGAACCTAAAGTCGCGGCCTTGATCGTCGTTCGGTCCAGCGGCTGGCCATCCCTGCGGAGTCAGGGCTTCCAGCCCTGATTCTGTCAGGCCAAGATGGCTTGACTACGCAATTCGGTGGCCGACTTTGGCGAAGGGATGATCGAGGCGAATGTTTCCGCTACATGGCGAGTACATCATACAGCAGTGTGACCAACCCAGAAGGTCGGACTGCGAGTACATCGGCGTCTCCGCTGCGAAACAACCTGAATACTGAATCATATGCATTTTCTTTACGTTAAAAAGATACCACCAGTTTCTGGCCTAATCAAGAGTTTTCCACAGGCGTGCCGCGATAGATTCGTCCTATCCCGCCGGCGCGAGCGGGATCGGCGGCGGGAGTTTTCGGTCATGCACAGGTCGTCGAGCACCGGGCGGACGTTGCGGGCCGGAGGGTGGATGGCGTCTGCGGTGTTGGGGGTAGGGCTGGGGGCCTCTTTAAGACGGTCTCAATCGAGGTCTTGCCGGTCTTCATCTCGACGTCGTGGCGCTAAGATGAAGAAGGCCGGGCCGACGCCGGCAGAACCCAGGTTGCCGTTCAGGCAAGTGGTCGTCCAGACGGCGCGCACCTCCGCGGAATCCGACGTTTTTCCAGGAATGTGCTTCGCCGTCTCGCTGATTCAGCGCAAAACTCCTGACGCCTGTCCGCCCTCCACACGCGTCGGCTCCGGTCCCGATCGATTCTGGGCGCACATAACAGAACCGACTGTCGTATCGATGTCGCAATTCCGTTGTGAGGCCACTTGTGCTTTAATCGCAGATCTCCGCGGCAACGCGCTGGATTTGGTCGGCGCGATCTTTGTGGTTGTCGGACTGACCGTCAAATCGAAGATCTTGGGGCACGTACGCTATGGTTCGTGCTGGAGTGCTGCTCGGTGAGGCAAAGATCGACATGTTCGGTCTCGTCGTTTTCGGTCGTGCAGGCTGTCAAAGTCAGCTGTCGGTCTAGATTTCGCCACAGTGGAATGCCGAAGCAGAGCCAAACGGGAGGGGGCAAATCACGGTGTCTCACCGGGTTCTTCAGATGACTGTCGGCATCGGACCCACGCCAGAAAACCCATGATGATCCGCGTAACACCGCACGCAATTCGGGTTGCAAAGTGCAAGTGACTGCATGTTTTGTCCGGTCCTCGGCATAATGTGAATTGGCGGGAAATATCTATCATGCGGGCGCATCAAACTCCCTTTAGTCTTGTTCGCTGCAAACCATTTAGTCCGCATGGGTTGTCATTCATCCTGCTCGCACTTTTCCTCTTTTTGAAGCCGCTCAATGTCTTTTCCGAAGGGTTAGAAGACGCTTTAAAGCTTCTTAAGCCTTATCTTCTTGGCGGTATTACATACGAGTCCAATCTCCTGTTGCTGTCGAGTGATGCGCAATCGGATTTTTATACGACCTTGGGTTTCGGAATCGGCGCCGACCTGGTTCTTGGTCAGCAGACGATTTCCTTGGATGGGTTGATCTACCGAAACGACTTTGATCGATTCGACTATCTTGATTTTGATGGGGGGGAAGTAGACCTGGTTTGGGATTGGATTGCCGGCCGTCTCTGGAGCGGGCGCGTCGGATACAGATTCGATCAGAGTCTGCGGAGCTTTGCGTTTCAGCTCGTTCCCTTCAAGGACATCATTTCACGGAATCGGGTTTTCGTCGAAGCGGATCGATGGGTTGCAGATCGCTGGCGGTTGGGACTCGAGGGAAACTGGACGAACGTCGGGTTCAGCGAGAGCAGTGTTCAGGATCGGACAATTCTCGGCGGCGGCGCGCGGATCGACTACGTCACTTCGACCTCCAACACCCTTGGATTACGCGCGTCATACTCCAACGGCGATTTTCAATCGGAGTCGATTGCGGACTATTACGAGTTTCAGGTCGGTCCCGAGCTTAAATGGCGGCTTTCACCGAAAACGCGTGTCCAGTTGTTTCTCGGATTTCTGGAGAGGGACTACGACCAAGGATCGGAGAACGACTACAATGGTTATGTCGGCTCGCTCTCGACATATTGGCAGGCGACCGGTAAGACCTCATTCAACCTTTCTCTTCTGAGAACGGTCAGCGCGCTCGGCGACGAGATTGCTAATTATGCAGTTGTTCATGGTGTGACGCTGGAGCCGTCATGGGCAATCGGCAGTAAGACCATTCTGAGAGGGCTGCTGGGCTATCAGGAGCAGGATTTCCGTGGGGCGGATTTGGATTCTCTCGGGGCTGAATCACGTTTGGACAAGGTCACGGATCTTGAGCTCTGGGTCGACTGGAATCCGAGGAGCGCTGTTCGACTCTCATTGGGCGTCACTCTGGAGGAAAGAGATTCAACCCGTGCGTTTCAGGACTATCGAAACGAAGCGCTGTTCGGACAAATCGAGTTGGGTTTTTAGGCCGAGATCCGATTGATTTGAACCTGGCTCGGTGGGCCCGTACTCACCTTTCGATGAGGCTCCTGAAGCGCGGACCCGAAAACCCTCGCTCGGGAGGGATGCCAGTCGGCGACGCTTCATCATGAAGCTGGCCGAGCGGGACGGGAATCAAGGCGACACTTGTGATTTCCTTGCCCTCAACCTTTACGCTGATCTGACTTCTTAAGTGGTAATACCCCGGTGTATCCGCGCTGACCGCAAAAGACATAGAATCACGGTGAGGAAGTGACGTCGGCACGGCGAGGCTCGATAGGGTCGCACCTTCGCTGGCTGTAATGGCGAGGCTGCCGTCACTGTAGTCGGCAATATTCCAGAAAGAAAGCTCGACCTGTGCATTCAGCGCCTTCGACGGAGATGACGTCACCTTGTATCGAAGGTGAATCGGCGTGTTGGGTTGAGGAGGAAGCGACTCCGCGAGGGCCAAGAAAGCAGCCATTCCCGGGTGCTGTGCCGGATCGTCGCAGCCGAGTACAGGGCTCATCGGCAACATCGGCGCCAGAGATGACGCGAGCAGGACGCAACTCACTATTTTGCGATCGAGCCTCGTCGAGCGAGTGACGTACGCCGGCAAACCTGGGCCACCTCGACTCAGCAGAGGGCTTCGGTCAAGTTTCCCGCTCGATAGCCTTGGATCAGAACGCATTTTTTCCGCTGAATCCTGTCGTGAGCGTGCGGGCGACGATTGTCATGTCCATCCAAAGTGACCAGTTTCGAATGTAATCCAGATCGAACTCGACGCGTTTAGCCATCTTCTCGATCGTATCCGTTTCTCCGCGCCAGCCATTGATCTGAGCAAGACCGGTAATACCGGGCTTGACCTTGTGGCGTAGCATATACCCGCCGACGAGCTTGCGGTAGTGCTCGTTGTGGCTGACAGCGTGAGGTCGCGGCCCGACGATTGACATGCTCCCCAGCAACACGTTGATGAATTGGGGCAGCTCGTCGAGCGAAGTGCGGCGAATGAATGCGCCGAAGGGTGTGACGCGGGGGTCGGTCCGCCGGGCCTGGATGACCTCATCTCCATCCTCGCAGACCGTCATGCTGCGGAATTTCCAGACTTCGATCTTCTCGCCCGCAAGTCCGTAGCGGCGCTGCTTGAATAGGATCGGACCCGGGCTGGAGTGCTTCACGGCGATCGCGATGGCGATCATGGGGACTGCCAAGAGCGACAATGCGATCGTGCTGATGACGATGTCCTCAAGTCGCTTGAGCCAGCCGCTTGCGCCTAGGAAGGGGGTTTCAAAGACGCTGATTGCCGGTATCCCGCCGATTTCCATCCAGCATCGGTGCAGGGGGTCGTGCCGAAGTGGCCTCGGAATGGTGTCCGATTCGGATTCGCCCGATTCGGCTTCGCCCGATCGGCTTAACCACGGCAATCGGGAGCGACGTCGGTCTTGAAGAAGATACACGGAGGCGGTCGTGTCCCCGAGCGCTTCGATCAGGGTATCGATCTCTCCCGCACACTGCGAGGTCGGAAGGGCGATGAAGACGGTATCGACTTCACCGTTTTTGGCGAGGTCCACGACGCTGCGGAGTGATTCGCTTGTCTCGGTGCGGTTTCGCGGACCAGCTTCTCCGATCGGTTGACGATGATCGAACAAGCCGACGGCACGAAATCCCATCCAGTTGTTCTTGGCAATGGTTCGCGCGACGTGATGGGCCAGTTGTCCGGTTCCGGCGATCGCGAGACGTTTCGTGTCGAGTCCACGCCCTCTCGCTGTGCGCAGGAGATGTCTGGCCCCGATCCGGGACGCGGCGAGCAACACGGACGTGGTTAGCAACCATGTCAGCATGACACCGGCCGGGTAGACGAGGGTCGGCCAAATATACCCAACGGCGAACAATGCGACGAAAACTGCGATCCATGCCTCGATCGTGTAGAGGATCTCCGTGCGCATGGATCCGGTCCTCCATGATCGGTAGACGTTCTTCATGTCGGCGAAGACGACGAACAATCCGACGCCGATGATTCCCGACCAGAGGAGGCTGTCCGACCAGGGGGTGTCATGTGCCTGGAGTGCCAGCACCAGGCCGCCGCAGATTGCGGCAACATCCGCTGCGCGCTGTAAGATCAGTACGGCGCTGCCGTACTCTCGAATTCTGGCCTTCCGTTTCGGGGTGCTCGGGGCTAGGTCGATGACTGAATCGATGAGCATGGGGCTATACCTGCTGAGAATTCGTTGCCGTCTCCTTGCCGGCGGGTTTAGCGAGCACGACACTTTTCGAACCTGGCGCCTGGAGCCGGGTCTTTGGGGGGCGCGGTTTCGCGATGAATTATCCCGCATTGTGCGGAAATGTCGATTTTCGTTTGATGACGAAGAAAGATAAGCAAATATTAGGCCATGTGTTCGGTCTCATGTTATGACGAGGGAGCGCGTATGCCGGTATCGATCGGCCGAGGTTGCTGTGTTCGAGTCGGCTGACCGGATTCGGGTATCGGCGGTGTTTTTGGTGCATCGGATATTGCACTGCACCATAGACAGTCATCCGATGGCATGGAGCGCAGGGGTAACCGACGTTATCCCGTGCATCCGGCGTCGAGAATCGGTGGCGCTTGACCTAGGTCATGCCTGGGTGCGGCGGCGCCCCTCGATAATGCCTGGCTGAATTCTCGATATCCATCACCTGAGTCACTTGCGTATGCGTGGTCTTAAAAGTTTTGTCGTTCCCTTGACTTTCCCGTTACGGCTCGTCCCGAGCGTCGCACATAGCCGGGCGCTGTCGGTCATTTTAAATCAAGTCATGGCCGAGGCATTGCGGGATGGGGAGCTGGATTTCCTCGTGGGTCGGCGTGTCGGGATTGAGGTCGACGACATCGGCGTTCGTTATTGCCTCGGTGTCAGCGGCGGGCGAATCTCGGGTTACGGCAAGGACTCGGTCCCGGACGCGACCGTTGCGGGCGGTTTGGGTGATTTCTTGTTGCTGGCCGCACGCCGCGAAGATGCGGACACGCTGTTCTTCCAGCGTCGGCTGCGCATGTCCGGAGACACGGAGCTGGGCCTGTATCTCAAGAACTTTCTCGATGCCTTCGAGCCGCCCGCACGATGGGCGCCGCTGGTTCGGGCACTGGACCGCGTCGCCGGGTTCCGGCTTCCAGGCCGCTGATCGCCGCGGACCGGCGCCTCCGCTTCGGGGGCGGATGCTCGGTATGGATTCCGCGTTCTCGTAGGTCGCCCTACGCAGTATGCCGGGCCGATGACTGAATTCGCCTTCGATCCGGGCTAGGTGGTCCGCAAGATCGGGCTGTTCGCGATACCGGCCTGTCCCGTCCAATACCCGTCGCAAAGGCCCGAGGGGGTCCAGTCGTGCAGCTTCGACATCCCGATCGCGAGATCCATGTCGCCTGCCAGACAGGCGGCAAAGACGTCGATGACGCCTGCTGTGTTCTGCGACTGCGGGCTGATGCGCAGCAGATCCACACCCATGCGCGTGACCTCCCGGAGTGAGGGCAGCAGGTTATGGGTGCCGGCCGATTGGGTCTGGATGCCGTTCAGAGCAAGGAAGGGCTCGCCGTCCTGGGTCGCGACCAGTAGGCCATCCGGGTAGTCGGCGCAGCAGAATCGGCAGTCGTCCTTGGGCAGATCGCGGTTGTAGGCGGTGAAGCAGCGCGCCGAATAGGCGAGCGGCAGGCGCCCGAAGGCGAAGAGCTCGCATTCCACGCCGTCCGCGCGCGCGGCCAGCAGGTCGGCGGC
Source organism: Thiocapsa sp. C2-2m (assembly GCF_041903745.1). Classification (NCBI taxonomy): domain Bacteria; kingdom Pseudomonadati; phylum Pseudomonadota; class Gammaproteobacteria; order Chromatiales; family Chromatiaceae; genus Thiocapsa; species Thiocapsa sp. C2-2m. The sequence goes on from NZ_JBBWVD010000015.1 coordinate 36,680, forward strand.
GGTCTCGCGGCCGAGCTCCACCGGCAGGACCCAGCGTTTAAGGCCTCTTGCGACGAGGAAGGCCAGGGTGCGCTGGTTGTAGAGGTTGATCGAATGGCCGGCCACGAAGGGGCGGCCTTCGAGAAACTCCAGCGCGGCCAGATCGTTGGCCTCGACGAGAAAGCGCTCGTCGGTACAGATGCGTTTGAGGGCCTTGAGCTCGCCGTCGGATTCGATCAGGGCCAGTGTCGAGATCACCGCCTCCTTGCCGGCGGCAAAGACACGCTCGGCCAGCTCCCAGTAGTCCTCCGGGCGCAGCAGTCGGCGCTTCGAGCAGATGGTCTCTCCGAGATAGATGACGTCGACCGGGGTCTCGAGCATCTCGGCATAAAAATCGAGGATCTGCTCGCGCGACCAATGATAGAGGATCGGGCCGAGTGAGAGGCGCGGGCGTGGCGTTTGGCTCTGCATGGAATCCATGGTCATCGTCGTTCCGGATCAAGACTCATCGAAAATTATCGCGATTTGCGGGATTAGGCATTCCGACCGCAGATGTCTGCACGTCGTGTAGGGGCGACTTAAGTCGCCCCTACAGGGCCCGCCTTGCGCCCGGGACAGCCGATGCGGGCTCGGTCTAATGCCAGGGCCGGTGATAAGGCCCGATGGTCGTCTGCGCGCCTTCCGAGACCGAGGCAAGGATTTGATGCCAGCTCGCTTTCGCGCGGAACGCCTGCGGATTGCGTTTGCAGGCGTCGATCGCCTCGCGCCACACCCCGGTGACCTGCGAGACATAGCGCGTGCTGCGCTGACGCCCTTCGAGCTTGATGGCGCTCACGCCGGCCGCGAGGATGCCCGGGAGGATGTCGAGCGTGTTCAGGCTGGTCGGCTCCTCGATGGCGTGACGGATCTCGCCTTCGACGGTAAAGCGTCCCTTGCACAGCGTCGGATAACCGGCCGGCTCGCCGTGGCCGCGCCGCTCGATGAGGACGCCGCCGAGCCGGGTCTCCTGACCCTGCGGGGTATCGCGCCACTCCACGTGCGCGGCCGGCGAGCAGGCGCCGTAGGTGTTGGGCGACTGACCGCTGGCATAGGAGGACAGCAGACAGCGGCCCTCCACCATGACGCAGAGACTGCCGAAGCCGAAGATCTCGACCGGGACCTCGACGTTCTCGATCAGGTTCGCGACCTGGGCCAGCGAGAGCACGCGCGGCACCACGACGCGTCGGATCCCGAAATGGCGATGCATGAAGCCGATCGCGGCCGGGTTGGTCGCCGAGCCCTGCACCGAGAGATGCAGATTCAGGTTCGGATGACGCTCGGCGGCATAGTCGAGCACGCCCATGTCGGCGAGGATCAGGGCATCGACAGCCAGGTCCGCCGCCCGGTCGACCGCGGCGGTCCAACGCGACCAACCGCTCGGCTGGGCATAGGTGTTGACGGCGACGAAGACCTTGACCTTGCGGTCGCGGGCGTATTTCAGACCCTCGCGGATCTGTTTTTCACCGAAATTCAGGCCGGCGAAGTGGCGGGCATTGGTGTCGTCGCGAAACCCGATATAAACGGCGTCGGCGCCGTTGTCGACGGCGGCCTTGAGCGACGGCAGATTGCCGGCAGGACAGACGAGCTCCATACAGGGTAGTCTCCGAGGGTCAGGCTGTGCTTGCAAGTGTTCGACGGAAAGCGGGCGCGGCATGATCGCCTTGGCGCGCACCGCGTCGGTAAAGCTCCGCCTCGATGGCGTTGAGCACCGCCCATTTGCGGTTGCACCACGCGGGCGCCAGCAGGATGTCGCGCGAGGCGGTACCGGTGAGGCGATGGTAGGTCACCTCGGGCGGCGTGCGCTCGACCAGGTCGGCGCAGATGCTCACGTAGTCGTCGAGCTCAAGCGGGGTGTAGTCGCCGCGTCGCCAGTCGATCGCCAAGCGGGTCTGGCGTACGACATGCAGCGGATGGATCTTCAATCCTTCCACGCCGAGCTCAAGCACCCGCTCCAGGCTCGACAAGGCCGCGTCACGCCCCTCGCCCGGGAGCCCGACGATCAGGTGTGCGCAGACCGGGATCCCGCGACGGCGAGCGGCGGCCACGGCGGTTCGGAAGTCCGCAAAATCGTGTCCGCGATTGACCCGTTCGAGCGTGCGATCGTCCGCCGACTGAAGGCCCAGCTCAAGCCAAATCTCCTTGCCGCGTGCGCGATAGCGGGCAAGCAGGTCCAACACGGCTTCCGGGACGCAGTCCGGACGTGTGCCGACCGAGAGCCCGATGACGTCCGGATGGACGAGTGCGGCGTCGTAGCGCTCGCGCAACGTCTCGACCGGGTCGTAGGTGTTGGTGTAGGCCTGAAAGTAGGCCATGAAGCGCCGCGCCCCGGTGCGTTTGGCGATCACCGCACGTCCGGCATCGAGCTGCTCCGCGATCGAGGCCGGCGCCTTCGCGTTGGGGCTAAAGGAGACGTTGTTGCAAAAGGTACAGCCGCCGATCCCCTTTTGGCCGTCGCGATTGGGGCAGGTGAACCCCGCGTTCAGAGCGAGCTTGTGCACCCGCTGACCATACCGGCTCAGCAGGTACTGACCGAAGGTGTTGACGCGAGCGCTGAGGGTGCGATGCTGAGTCGGGAGGGCAGACATCCGCGCAAACCTAACCGGGATCGACGTTCGGCCGTTTGACCCAAGTCAATGGAAGGTCAATCGGGGGTTCCGAAGCTCCTGATCCAGTGGAGAGGTGAAGAGATTCCGAGACTGTCCGAGATCATTTTCGTTGTCGTTGTCGTTGTCGTTGTCGTGTCGATGGTCGATTACGACAACGACAACGAACGGTCTCGACATATCTGTCGTGCGGCCGGTGCGGATGCCGGTTCTGGCGTGAGCTCGTGCGGCTCGCACACCGCATCCTCGACACGCCGAAACAGCTCGATCCCGCGGGCAGCCTCGTCAACCGCATGGCCATGATCAGTGGCCTTTGCTGTACCATTTTGTGCAGTGCAAGAAACTACCGCCGATGATCGGATCGATATGACCGCCGCTGCCCCGCAACGGATCCGCGAGATCCCCTATAACTACACCTCCTTCTCCGACCGGGAGATCGTCATCCGGTTTCTCGGCGAGCCGCTGTGGCGGTTGATCGAGGAGCTGCGCGGTACCCGGCGGACCGGCCGCTCGGCGCGGATGCTCTTCGAGGTACTCGGGGACATGTGGGTGGTGACGCGCAACCCCTATCTGCAGGACGACCTGATCGACAACCCGGAGCGTCGCCGTTTGCTGATGCAGGCGCTCGCGCATCGGCTCGATCAGTTCGAGCTGCGGCTTAACGAGAACCAGCAGGCCGGCGAGCTTTTGGCTGCGGCGCGCGCGGCGGTGCAGCGCTTTGCTGAGGGGTTCGAGCAGGAGAAGGCTCAGCGCGCGCGTCTGCGCAAGGCTCTCGCCGGGATCACGCACAAGGACAACCTGGACTTCGGTGGTCTGGCGCGTGTCTCGCATGCGACGGATGCCACCGACTGGCGCGTGGAGATGCCCTTCGTGGTCATCTCGCCCGACACCGAGGCCGAGATCGCGCCGATCGTGCGGGCCTGTATCGAGTCCGGTCTGACGTTGATCCCAAGGGGCGGCGGAACGGGCTACACGGGCTCTGCGGTGCCGCTCGAGGCGATGACGGCGGTCATCAACACCGAGAAGCTCGAAGACCTCTCGGGAGTGGAGCGCATGGCGCTGCCCGGCGTCGAGGGCGTCGTGCCGACGGTGCGTTGCGGCGCCGGGGTGGTCACGCGCCGGGTGTCGGATCTGGCCGACCGGTCGGGTCTGGCTTTCGCCGTCGATCCCACCTCGCAGGATGCCTCCTGCATCGGCGGCAATGTCGCCATGAACGCGGGCGGCAAGAAGGCCGTCCTCTGGGGCACGGCGCTGGACAATTTGGCCTCCTGGCGGATGGTGACGCCCGATGCCGATTGGCTCGAGGTCGAGCGTCTGGATCACAACCTCGGCAAGATCCACGAGCAGCCGCTGGTGCGCTTTCGCATCCGACGCTTTCTGCCCGACGGGATCACGCCCAAGGGCGAGCCCGAGATCCTGGAGATGCCCGGCTCCGCTTTGCGCAAGGCCGGTCTCGGCAAGGACGTGACGGACAAGTTCCTCTCCGGTCTGCCCGGCGTTCAAAAAGAAGGCTGCGACGGGATCATCACCTCGGCGCGCTTCGTCCTGCATCGGATGCCCGATCAGGTGCGCACCGTCTGTCTGGAGTTCTTCGGGACGGATCTTGATCTGGCCGTGCCGGCGATCGTCGAGATCAAGGACTATCTCGAAGGCCTGCCGGGCGTGCAGATGGCGGGGCTCGAGCATCTCGACGAGCGCTATGTCCGCGCGGTGGACTACACCACCAAGGCCGCACGGCGCGAGCTGCCCAAGATGGTGCTGATCGCGGATCTGGTGAGCGACGACGAGGCGCTGGTCGATACGGCCGCCGCGCAAGTCGTGACACTCGCCAAGGCGCGCGACGGCGAAGGTTTCATCGCCGTCAGCCCGGAGGCGCGCAAGCGCTTCTGGCTCGACCGCGCCCGCACCGCGGCCATCTCGCGCCACACCAACGCCTTCAAGATCAACGAGGACGTGGTCATCCCGCTGGACCGGCTCGGCGACTACAGCCGCGGCATCGAGCGGATAAATATCGAGCAGTCGATCCGCAACAAGGACGCCATCATGGGGGCGGTGCTCGAGTATCTCGCCGGGGATCTTGCCCGTGATCTTGCTGGGGCCCGCGGGGAGGGCGAGTACCAGGACTCGGCCGAGGCCGTCGCCATCCTGAGCGCCAAACGCGACGCGGCACGCGAGGCGGTCCAAGCGGCGCGGCAGCGCTGGCAGATCATCTTGCGCGGTCTGGACGAGCCCGCAGTAGATCATCTGGATCGACTCGGCGAGACGGAGAAGGCCCGCATTCGCGACGGCGATTCCCTGCTCTCCATGATGCTCCGCCGCGATCTGCGTCAATCGCTGCGCGCCGAGGTGGCCGATCGACTCAACGAGATCTTCTCGGGCCAGGAACTGGCCCGAGTGCGCGAGCGCTTGACCGAGATCCACGCCCAACACCGCGACTCTCGCCTCTTCGTTGCCCTGCACATGCACGCCGGCGACGGCAACGTGCACACCAACATCCCGGTGCATTCCTCGGACTACGCCATGCTCCAGGAGGCCGACCGCCTGGTCGCGCGCATCATGGCGCTGGCGACCGATCTGGGCGGGGTCATCTCGGGCGAGCACGGCATCGGCATCACCAAGCTGCAGTTCCTCGAGCGCGAGAAGCTTGACGCCTTCGTCGCCTATAAGCAGCGCGTCGACCCGCACGGACGTTTCAATCCGGGCAAGCTGATGCCGGGCTCCGGGCTGGAAGGCGCCTACACGCCGTCGCTGCGATTGGTGCAGCAGGAGGCCATCATCCTGGAGGAGACCGAGCTCGGCGCGCTCAACGACGACGTCAAACACTGTCTGCGCTGCGGCAAGTGCAAGCCCAAATGCATGACCCATGTGCCGCGGGCGAATCTCAACTATTCGCCGCGCAACAAGATCCTGGGCACGGGCCTCATCATCGAAGCCTTCCTCTACGAGGAGCAGACCCGGCGTGGTCTCTCGCTGCGTCACTTCGAGGCCATGAACGATGTGGCGGATCACTGCACCGTCTGTCACAAGTGTCTGAATCCCTGCCCGGTGAACATCGACTTCGGCGATGTCACCATGCGGATGCGGCGCATCCTGGTCGATCGCGGCCAAAAGCGCTTCAACGCCGGCTCCTGGGCGGCGATGCAGTTCCTGAATGTCACGGACCCGCGTGCCGTGCGACTGCTCCGCAAGGGTCTGGCACAGTGGGGGTTTGCGGGGATGAACCTCGGCCATCGCGTCGCCAAGGCGCTGGGGCTGACCGCGCAGCGCACGGCCAGACCGGGTGCGACCAGTCATCGTCCGGCGCTGGCCAGCCAGGTGGTGGATCTGGTCAGCCGCCCGATCCGGGTCGAGCTGCCCAAGCGGACCTTCCGCCAGATCCTGGGGCTCGAGGACAAGACCCAGGTGCCGATCCTGCGCGACCCGCGGGTGGCGGCCGAGGATGCGGAGGCGGTCTTCTACTTCCCGGGCTGCGGCTCGGAGCGGCTCTTCTCGGATGTCGGGCTTGCCACACTCGCGATGCTCTACGAGCAGGGCGCCCAGACCGTGCTGCCGCCCGGCTATCTCTGCTGCGGCTATCCGCAGCGCTCGGCCGGGCTTGAAGACCGAGGACGCCAGATCACGATGGAGAACCGCGTGCTCTTCCATCGGGTCGCCAATACGCTCAATTACATGGATATCCGCACTGTCGTCGTCTCCTGCGGGACCTGTATGGATCAACTGCTCAAATATGAGTTCGAGCGCATCTTCCCCGGCTGCCGTCTGCTCGACATCCACGAATGGCTGATGGAGAAGGGCGTCAGTCTGGACGGTGTGGAAGGGGTTCAGTATCTCTACCACGATCCCTGTCACTCGCCGATGAAGACCCATGCGCCGCTCAAGGTCGCGGCGAGTCTGATCGGCCAGCCGGTGATGCTCTCGGATCGCTGCTGCGGCGAGGCAGGCACGCTCGGGACCTCGCGGCCGGATATCGCCAACCAGGTGCGGTTCCGCAAGCAGGAGGAGTTGACCGCAGGCATTCAGGCGCTCACCGGGCAGGACGTGGTCCGCGCCGGCGAGGTCAAGCTGTTGACCGCCTGTCCCGCCTGCCAGCAGGGTCTGGCCAAATACACCGACGACACGGGTCTGAAGACCGACTATATCGTGGTCGAGATGGCCGACCGCATGCTGGGCGAGGGCTGGCAGCAGCGGTTCTTGGATCGGGTGCAGGACGGCGGGATCGAACGCGTCTTGTTGTAAGGCTGCACCGTGCTCATAGGATGACCGCCGTAGGTTGTGCTGACGTCAGGAAGCACAACCCGCTCCGTCGGTGGGTTGTGCCTCGCGATGCTCGGCACAACCGACGCGCGGCGCATTGGAGCAGCAAGAGCGAGAATCATCGTCGTCGGGAACAAGATCGCCACGACCGCCGTAGGTTGTGCTGACGTCAGGAAGCACAACCCGCTCCGTCGGTGGGTTGTGCCCCGCGATGCTCGGCACAACCGACGTGCGACGCGTCAAGGCTTCAGGAGCAAGAATCGTTGTCGTCCGGTGCACCCATGAGCGGTAATTTGTTGAACGGTTTACCGGAGATCGACCGTGGCGAGGCGTTCGAGGAGCTGGCGCGCTGCAGGAATGTTCGGATCGAGCGCATCCTGAGCAGCGCCGAGCCGGACGCGGTGCTTTACGACCAGGTCCAGGACGAATGGGTCTGCCTGCTGCAGGGCGAGGCGGAGCTTTGGATCGACGGAGAGACGATCACCTTGCGGACCGGCGACTATCGGTTCATCCCGGCGGGGACGCCGCATCGAGTCGTCAAGACCTCGACCGAGCCCCGTTGCCTTTGGTTGGCGGTCCATATCCACGGCCAATCCACCAACACCTGACGGCGATTTGATGGACACGGCACACAACGCGATCCCGGATCACACACTGCGACCCCTCGTCGATCGCCTGCTCCTCGAGCAGGGGCGGCTCGATCCGCTCGAGCTCCTGCTTGCGGCCGATCTGCTCGGCTACGAGGATTATGTTGCCTGGCGAACCGGCCATCGCTCGGAGCTGCAGGGCGCGCTCCGTGCCGCACCGGAGGCGGTTGCGGGCTTTCTGGACGAGGCAGGCGCCTATGCCCGCGGACAAAAGCTCATGGCCGTCGCGCTTGAGCACACGGCTTGGGGTGATCGGGAGCACCCTTTGTCCATCGGTCCGCATGCGGGGCTGAGCCGTGCCTGCGCGCTCGCCCATGCGCCGCCCCCGGAGCGTTGCCAACTGGATCTGTTCCAGGACAGCACCGCGACGCTGCTCGAGGAGGATGTCCGCACAGCCCTGGTCGAGCACCGCACCGATCGCGCACGCGATCAGGTCGCCCGATTGATGCATCACGAGCCGCGGCATCCGCGACTCGGCGGCTTTCTACGGCTGATCCAAACCATCGACGATGCCGATGCGAGCGGGCGCGCCGGGCGTGTCGAGGAGCGATGGCGCGAGCTCGAAGAGGTCGGACCCTTGGCCGGACAGCTGCTGGGCCATCGGGCACGCGATTTCCTCGGGACCCTGTGGGCGGCGCTTGCAGAGCGACTGGCCGGCCGTCCCTTCGACCTGGGCTCGGGTGAATTCCACGCGGCAATCGCCTGGACTCGTGCAGGGCGCTGGGAGCGCGCGCGGGAGGCGATCGAGGCCGAGCCCGACTGGCTTGATCACCCGGTGCTGGTCCTCGTCCATGCCGATGCCTGCTGGCGCGGCCGCGATCCGTTTGGCGCGCGCCGAGACTGGTTGTGGCTCTGCCGGGAGCAACCATCGACGGCCGAGCGCGCCTTACAGGACCCGTCTTTTCCGGATCGTCGCTTGGCCGATCTTTGGTCCGCGTTCGGCGATCTCGATCTTGACGAGGAGTTGGCGACCGAAGATTTTCCGGCGTGGCTCCTGCTGCAGGATCCGGGCGCCTTTGCGGTGCTCCCGCGGAGCGAGACGTCTTCCGACGATCGCGACACGGCGTATCGGCTCCTGCATGGGTTGGTGACCGGCGAAGACACGATCGACCGGCGCCGCGCGTTGGGCGAGATCCATCCGGATTTGCTGCGGCAGTTTCTGGTGTCTCGACATTGCCGGTGAGGCGGCAGGTATGACTATGGGCACGGCGCAAAGAAGGCGTTGCTCATGGCCTCCTCGCACTGTTTACCGCTCCCGGTGAGGAAGTTCGGATCGGCGCCTTTGAGCCACTCCTCCTGCTCCATCTCCCGTAGCTGGCGTGCGGCCTCGCAAGCGGATTCGCTCCAACATGTGCGGGCGGCGCCGCAAACCCGGAGCACTAACTGCTCGCAGGGGGAAGCGCCCGTGATGCGCTCGCCGGTTGGCTGCTGAGTGACGCCTTCGTTGGCTTCGACCGCTTCGGCATCGGATGTCGCCGACTCGCTCGGCGCGCCGCTTGGCGCCAACATGTCGGTGGTCGGGACGACCCGGCCGCCTTCGATGCGGATGACCGAGCCGTCCTCGAGTCGGTGCACGCCGTCCCAGAGTTGGGTCCGGCGACCGTCCTGATCGAGGATCGGGCGGTTGGTGCGCGGATCGACCTCGACCTGACCGCCGCTTTGCAGGGGTGCGGTCCAGGGCTCGACGGCGTGGGCGTGGACGGCACAGAGCAGCAAGGTCGCCAGAAGCGCGCCGAGGCTTGACGGCAGTGGCTGTCTTTCGGTGTTGTGCATGGTCACCTCCGCTGACCTGGTAAGGAACGATTCAAAACCATATGAATAGATAGGGCAAGCGCAGTGTGCCCAACGGCTCCCTATGATGCCGGGGCGGGTTGGGCACGCTGCGCTTTGCCCAACCTACGGCTACGGCTGAGGGTTAGGCACGCTGCGCTTTGCCCAACCTACGGTTACGGCTGAGGGTTGGGCACGCTGCGCTTTGCCCAACCTACGGTTACGGCTGAGGGTTGGGCACGCTGCGCTTTGCCCAACCTACGACTACGGCTGAGGGTTTGGCGCGCTGTGCTTTGCTCAACCTACGGCGGAGTGTCGTGCCGCGCGACCTCAGAGCCGATTCTCCATGACCAGAAACCAAGGCCGGCGCGGCAGGGGTTTGAGCCGTCCTTGGGCGTCGAGCTCGACGATGCTTTTGGAGACCGAGTTGCGGACGTTCCCGCCGATGACCTCGAGCGTTTGGCCGTTCTTTCCGACCACCAGATCGCAGTGGGTCTCCGCCCCCTGGAGCATCCTGGCGCTGATGTAGCCGTCGACCGGACGCACCGGCGTGCGGCCTCGCGGTGCGCAGACGAGGTCGCCCGGCCGGGGACTGTAATCCTGAATCCGCCGAGGGACGAAGTAGCGACCCGGATAGCTGGCATCCTCGACCATGGTGGCAAGGTAGACCCAGTGGGCAATCGCCGGGCGGAACTGGCTCGTCGGCACACCCGCGCTCTGCATCACCCAGCTGATGAAGGCGGCTGACCAGGGTTGCCGGCAGTCCAGACCGTCGAGCGTCGGCTTGTTGACCGCGCGCCAGTAGAGGTTGACCCGACTGACATGGGTGTAGTCGTCCTCCCAAGCGCCGACGTGGGGGATGCTCTCCTCGGCGCCCCTGAAGACGACGACCTGCCGATCGAAGTGCTCCCATTCGCGGGTTGCACGCTGGATCATCGCCTGTTTAAGCCCTGGGTTTGGCGCGGGCGCCTGGCCGATGGGGCGTCCGGCCCAGGTCCCGGGCGCTTCGCCGGGCCGCGGGCCCGGGGCTCCGCAGGCGACCAGCGTCAGGCAGAGCGCGACACCGGCTATGCGGAGCAGTGCCTGCTCGGCTCGGCGCGGCACGGAGGGACAACTCGGCATGGGACGGACTCCGTATTGGCGCAGCCGGGCGTTGGTGTCGGGTGCGTATGATCGGCCGACGACGAATCTTGCGCTACCGCGGCGGGCGGACCGTCTCGCGGAACCAGGGACGATACTCCTCCATGCGCGCACGCTGGTCCGCCGGTGCCCGACGGCGACAGGTCGCTTCATCCGGGGAGCCCGGGGATGCACCCCAGCGCCGCTCCACGCAGTCGTTGGGGTTGTAGGCGATCTCGAGCTCGGCGCGGCGGCTGTAGATGTCCCCGAGACTCAGCCGCCAAGGCGTGCCGTCGCTGCGGGTGTAGGTGACGAATCGCTCGTCCATCCGTTGCGCGTTGAGCCGCTCGATGCGTGCGGCGGCATCGCTCGGGGAGCGGCCCTGCAGGACGAAGAGCTCCGGATAGCGACGGATGCGCTCGGGCAGCTCCGCGAGCACCTTCATGGCGATCAGCAGGCGCATGTCGCGCGACGGGGTGGCGTAATCCTCCCAGGGCCCTGTGGTCTCGAAGATGGCCGGTCCGCTCGGCATCGGGATGATGGCGCCTGGACGGCTGCGCACGTAGGCCTCGCCGTTCTCGACCGAGGTCACGCGTGTTTCGAGCTGCTCCATCAAGGCGTCCAGTGTCGCGGCATAGGCGACCTCGGGCTCGAGACCCCGCGGGTTGATGAGCTGCTGCATGCGGGCGTAGAAATCCGCGGGCGAAAGTGCCGCTTGCTCGAGTGAGAAGGGCGGCAGACCGGATCGCCCGTCGAGTGCGCTGTTGGGCGGTTGGCGCACGGCGCCGCCGGTTTGAACCACCGGCCGGAACGCCTTGAAGCCCGGACCCGCGCTCGGGGTTTGGGCGAACAGGAAGGTGCCCTCCCAGAAGCGCTTGCGGGTCACCGAGTTGTCCGGCTGGGCGTCGACCGCGAGCAGGAGACCGCTCTCCCGCCCCTGCTGGGGCAGCCATTTCACGATCACCATGATGTGACCATAGGGGTCGGCGAAGATGGTCCCGGGCCAGAGTGTCGCGCGATCGAGCGCGACGGGATAGACATCGGTCGCATCGTCGCGCAGGGCGGTGCGTGCGCTGCCCGAATGCACCGTGTTCATCATCTTTCGGCTGGCCTCGGCGAAGACCTCGGCGGATGCCCCCTGGTCCACGGAAGCGCCCACGAAGCGCGTCTCGGCGACGGGCGCCTGACAGGTCGGCGGGCTAGTCCGACTCCCGCGCGTGCAGGGTCGGTAGGCGATCGGCAGGCCGAGCTTCCAGGCGAAATAGGTCCGCAGGAAGTAGGGCAGGTCGGCGCAGTCCGGCTCGGCGGGGAGCCGGCTGTCCTCGCCGTCGCCGAGATAGTTGAAGAGCAGGTTGCGCGCGGGGTCGCGCAGCACCGGGCCAAGCGAGTCGAAGCTCAGCGACTGCTCGGGCGGGGCATCGAAGAGGTGCTCGATCCAGGCCGAGTAGAAGGCCTCCGTCGCCAGGTCCCACTCGCCGCTCCCGCGGTCGCCGGCGCCTCCGCCGACCGTCACCTCATGGCAGCCCGCGATACGCCCCGAGCGGGTGGTCTCGATTCGATAGGTCCCGGCGACCGGGCGAAATTGAGTCCCGTAGAGACTCCAGGGCGGTCCGCCGGCGCGAGCGGTGCGCAGGCTGGTCCGGCGGCCGGCGGGGTCCGTGATCAGCACCTCGTCGAGATCCGCGTCGGTGGCGACCGCAATGATCTCGAGCGGCGCGCCAGGGCTCGGTTGCAGCGGCGCGGTCCAGATCCGCACCTCCTCGCCTTGTCGGCACGCGTCCGCGGCTCGCGCCGTGTCGGGGAGCATGACCCCGATCGGGGAGAGACCGAGTAAGGTCAACAAGGCGATCGAAGTTTGGATGGCGCGAGGAGTCGACATGGACACTAACCCGGACCGGCGCAAGGTGTGTCGAGTCTATCCCGAGCGGGCCGCCGATGGGAGATATCCGGCATGCCCGAGCTCTTGTACTCCCGAGGTTGTGCCGAGCGGTCGCGAGGCACAACAGATTCCGTAGGTTGTGCCGAGCGGTCGCGAGGCACAACAGGTTCCGTAGGTTGTGCCGAGCGGTCGCGAGGCACAACAGGTTCCGTAGGTTGTGCCGAGCGGTCGCGAGGCACAACAGATTCCGTAGGTTGTGCCGAGCGGCAGCGAGGCACAACCAACCGAGCGTGGAGTTTGTGCTTCCTATCGTCAGCACAACCTACGTGCGATCGTCGCCATGACCTCGATTCCGGCTCAACCGTAGCGGCCATTCCCCAATCCGCCCGTAGGTTGTGCCGAGCGGAAGCGAGGCACAACCCACCGGCGCGCAAGGAGGATGAGGGTCCCCCGTCATCACTCTCCGGCGTCGATTTCGAAGAATTCGGTATCTCCAATCCCCCAGTCGGGAGAATAGATCTCCGCTTGGACGAAGCGGCTGAAACTCGAATACGGCCAGTCACCTGCACGGCCGACAAGCCCGTGCTTGACCGGGTTCCAATGGATGTAATCGCAATGTCGCGCATAATCGTCCTCATCGCGGATGCGATGCTCCCAATAGCGCCGCTGCCAGACCAAGCGCTCGCGGCGCTCGACCTTATCGCGCGAAGGTTTCGCCTCCGAGGGCAGCGCCCGCGTGAACCCGCCCTTGATCAGATTCCAGCGACCGGCGAAATCGGCGTCGCCCTCGGGCAGTGTCCAGAGACAATGCAGATGGTCCGGCAGAACGACGATGGCATCGATTCGGAACGGATGGGCGGCTTTGACCCGGGCGAAGATCGAGCGCAGTCGGTCGACGTTGTCCGGTTGCGTGAACAGCGAGCGTCGACCTTGAGTGACGAGGGTGAAGAAATAGGTGGCACCGGGTGTGCGGTCGCGACGGTAGCGCATCGTGCCGATCCTTCGTGTGGGCGGGTGCGTACACTTTACGGATATTTTGGTCGCAACGCACGCCGCTCAAGCAAGCCGATCACGCCGGGTGGGCGGAACGGGAGGGAGGCACAACCAGCCGGGGAGGGTGCAGGTTGTGCTTCCTATCGTCAGCACAACCTACGTCCGAGGCCGCAGCCCGTAGGTTGTGCCGAGCGGTCGCGAGGCACAACCAGCCGGGGAGGGTGCAGGTTGTGCTTCCTATCGTCAGCACAACCTACGTCCGAGGCCGCAGCCCGTAGGTTGTGCCGAGCGGTCGCGAGGCACAACCAACCGAGTTTGCAGGTTGGATTCCGATCGTCAACACAACCAACCGCAGGTCAGCCTCGCCGCAGATCGCGGTCCACCAGGGCTGCGACCACCAGATCGCCCCAGACGTTGACGGCGGTGATGGGATAGTCGAAGAAACGGTCGACGACGAGATAGAGGGCGAGGTAGGTCTGCGGCAGGCCGAGTAGGTCGAGCATGAAGGCCATCAGGGCGATGCCGCCTCCGGGTATGCCGGCGGTGCCGGCGGAGGAGGCCATGGTGAGCAGGACGATGAAGAGTGCCTGCGCGGGACTGAGATCGACCCCGGCGAGCTGGGACATGAAGATGAGCAGGATCGACTGGTAGAGGGCGGAGCCGTCCATGTTGAGCGTGGCGCCCAGGGGCAGGCTGAAGGCGGTGACCCGCTCGCTGACGCCGTTGGCCTCCAAGGCCTGCTTTGAGACCGGATAGGTCGCGGCGCTCGATGCGGTGGATAAAGCGGTCAGGAGCGGTGCACGACAGGCGGCGACGAAACGCCAAGGTGAAGACCCCGTGCGCACCCTAAACAGGGTTGGCAGAAAGACCCCTGCATGCAGCACGGCCGCCAGCGCCACCGCCCACACGAAGGCGTGTAGCTGGAAGACCTCGGCCCAATCCATCCCGGCGAGTCCGTCGTAGATCAGCGCCGCGATCCCGACGGGCGCCAGCGCCAAAACCCCGCGCAGAACCTGCATCAGCAGGGCGTCCGTGGCGCGTGCACCGGCGAGCAGGGTCTCGCGCTGATCACCTGCGATCCGCCGCGAGGCAATCGCCAGCACGATGGCGACGAAGACGATGTGCAGGATGTTCCCGTCGGCGAGCGAGGCGAAGAGATTGCTCGGGACGAGGCTTGCGACCAGATGCTCGACGCTGAAGCTCGCCGCGCCAGGCTCGACCTGCTCGAGCTGGAGCAGCCCCGCCGGAAGATCGCGCGAGAGCGCGAGTCCGATCAGCGTCCCCAGCCCGGCGGCGACCGCGGAGGTCGACACGTAATAGAGCAGGGTCCGTCCGCCGATCCTCCGCAGCTCGCGCCCGCCCGAGAGCGAGGCATAGATGGAGACCAGGATCAGCGGCAGGATTAGGAGCTTGAGGATGGAGATGAAGATCTGCCCGATCCAGGCCACGTAGGGCGCGCCGTCCGGGACCAGCAGCGCGAGCGCGATGCCGAGCAGCAGACCGACGGGGACCGAGTAGAGTCGGCGCAAGGGCACAGTAATCGGCATGTCGATCCTCGGTGACCTGCGTTAGACCCAGCCGAGCCGTATCAGGTTGCGCTCGATCTCGTCTTGATCGCTGTAGGGCGTCTTGTGGCCTTTGGCGTCGAGATAGCGCTCGTGACCCTTGCCGGCGATCAGAGCCACCCAGGGCTCGTCCTGCGGCCGCTCGGCCAGGAAGTCGAGCAGGCGCGCGATCGCGAGCGGCCGGTCGACCTCCACCTCGCGCCCCGCCTCGGGCATGCCCGTCAGGATGTCCGCGATGATGCGCTCGGGGTCCTCGTAGCGTGGATTGTCCGAGGTCACGATCGTGTGGTCCGAATGACGCGCGACCGCGGCGCCCATGAGCGGGCGCTTGAAACGGTCGCGATCGCCCCCGCAGCCGAACAGGGTTGCGACCCGCGCAGGGGGAAAGGCATCGCGGATCGCGGTCAGGATGGTCTCGAGTGCGTCCGGTGTGTGGGCGAAGTCGACCACCAGGGTGCGGTTGCCGACGACGCGACACTCGAAGCGTCCGTCCACCGCGCTCAGGTGCCGCCAGTCCTCGCGCGCACCCGCTCCCAAGACCCCGTCCGCCAAGGCGACGGCGAGGGCATAGTTCCGACGGTTGTGCGCCAGCGCGAGGAAGGGCTTGGCAGCGAGCGCCTCGGCTCCGAGCGTCGCGGCAGGCAGGACTTCGACGGGAGCCCGCGGCTGGCCATTCTCCGACAGCCGTTCGGCGACATCCGGACTGGTCGTGTAGAGACGGCCACCGTCCGCGATCATGTCCAGGATGCGCGCCTTGGCCGCGAAATAGGCCGCCTCGCCGCCATGATAGTCCAGATGGTCCAGCGTGAAGTTGGTCCAGGCGGCGTTCTGCAGCGGGATGCCGTGTGCACGGCCTTGATCCAGGGCATGGCTGCTGACCTCCATCGCGACCACCGCGTAACGGTCGCGATAGGCGTGCAGCAGACGGCGCAGCTCGATGAGAGGCGGGGAGGTGAATCCGGTCTGGGCCAGTGGCTCGCCCGCCAAGGAGAGACCGAGCGTCCCGACCGAGAGGACCGGCCGGCCATGCGCCGAGAGGATCGCCTCCAGATACTTGACCGTCGTGGTCTTGCCGTTGGTGCCGGTAACGCCCAGAAAGACCGTGCCGTCGGTGTCCAGCGGATAGAAGCGGTCGCAGAAACGGCCGACGACCTCGGCCCAATCGCCGGGATGCGTGACATAGATACCCTTGCCCTGCAGCCGCTCGACACCCTCGATCATGCGGTTGGTGACCAGTACGGCGCAGGCGCTGTCGGCCAGATAGCGCTCGATGATCTCGGCGTCCGTGCGCCCGTCGTCGAAGCGCTGGAAGAAGAGGATCGAGCCGGCATTGCAGGCGTTTGCGCGCCATTGGATGTTGTCCAAGGTGCCGGGCTTGGCCGGCTCGCGCCGCCAGGCGAAATCGAGCGTGGACAGGAGATCGGAAAGGGCGTGATTCGGCATGGGGTTCGGATCTGATGCACGGAGGGTCGGAGTGATACTTTACGCCCTTGCCACCGATCAGTTAACGCCAGGCGACCAGGTTCCAGCTCGAAATGTCTCTCACGCAGACACGGAAGGCACGGATAATCCGAGATCTTTCCGGCGTCCGCTCGGTGTCTCCGTGTCTCCGTGAGAGATTTTGAAATTCACCAGTGCTCAGACTTTACCCCCAACCCCTGTGGCCACTCGTGTGGATAAGCTGTTCGCGCGTGCCTTAACCCGCGGGTGGCTCACGGCGGATTCGCAGCCGGTCAAGGATTGCCCGCCTGTGGTCATTCGGCGTCGATCGCCGCGTCGAGCCGAGGGTGAGCGCCCGCTCCTCCGAGCCCCGGCCTCGGATCTCAAGTATCATGTCGGATCAAGAGCCCGAACCCAGAGTCATGTCCCATGCTCGTCCTCCGTGGTGCGCCCGCCCTTTCCGCGTTTCGTCTTCAGAAGCTTACCGGCAGGCTGCGCGAGCAGATCGGCGTGCCGATCGAGGTCTATGCGGAGTATGTCCACTTCGCCGATCTCGCGGGTGAGTTGGCCGAGGAGCAGCGCGGGATCCTGGAGCGGCTCCTGCGCTACGGTCCTGCCTTGCCGAGTCATGCGCCGGTCGGCCGGCTCATTCTGGTCGTGCCGCGGCCGGGCACCATCTCGCCTTGGTCGTCCAAGGCGACCGACATCGCGCACAACTGCGGACTCGTGGGCCTTGAGCGACTGGAGCGCGGCACCGCCTACTATCTGCTGACAGCGGACGGCGGCGCGCTCGACGCGGCAACGGTCGAGCAGGCCGCCGTATTTCTGCACGACCGCATGACCCAGATCGCGCTCTTCGACCTAGCCGATGCCGAGCGATTGTTTGTGCACGCCGAGCCGCGTCCGGTGCGCCGGGTCGCGCTCGGTGCGGACCCCGAGGCGGCGCTCGCTCAAGCGAACCGCGAGCTGGGCCTCGCGCTCTCGTCCGACGAGATCGCCTATCTCGCCGGCAGCTTCGAGGCGCTCGAGCGTGATCCGACCGATGTCGAGTTAATGATGTTCGCGCAGGCCAACTCGGAGCATTGTCGGCACAAGATCTTCAACGCCCGCTGGGACATCGACGGCGAGCCGCAGACGCACTCGCTCTTTCAGATGATCCGGCATACGACGGACGTCTCCCCCGAGGGCGTGCTCTCCGCCTACAAGGACAATGCCGCCGTCATTGAGGGCTGGGACGGGCGCCGCTTCCTTCCCGACCCCGTGACCGGCATCTACGGCGAACACGAGGAGCCCATCGCGATCCTCATGAAGGTGGAGACCCACAACCACCCGACCGCGATCGCGCCGGATCCGGGAGCGGCGACCGGCGCGGGCGGGGAGATCCGCGACGAAGGGGCGACCGGGCGGGGCGCCAAGCCCAAGGCCGGTCTCTGCGGCTTCTCGGTCTCGGACCTGCGCATCCCCGGTTTCAGCCAGCCTTGGGAGCCGCCCGAGGCCGACTACCACGGCAAGCCCGGGCGGATCGTCTCCGCACTCGACATCATGCTCGAAGGGCCGATCGGCGCCGCCGCCTTCAACAACGAGTTCGGCAGACCCAACCTGACCGGCTATTTCCGTACCTTCGAGCAGGCTATCCCCGGACCGAACGGCGCGACCGAGCTGCGCGGCTACCACAAACCCATCATGCTCGCCGGCGGCATCGGCAATATCCGCTCCGAGCATGTCGCCAAGGACAGCTTCCCGGTCGGCACGCCGCTGATCGTGATCGGAGGCCCGGCGATGCTGATCGGACTCGGCGGCGGGGCGGCCTCGAGCATGGCCTCCGGCGCCTCGGCCGAGGACCTGGACTTCGCCTCGGTGCAGCGCGCCAACCCGGAGATGCAGCGCCGCTGCCAAGAGGTCATCGACCGCTGTTGGGCACTCGGCGAGGACAATCCCATCCTCTTCATCCACGACGTCGGCGCCGGCGGTCTGGCCAACGCGCTGCCCGAGCTGGTCCATGACGCCGGTCGCGGCGGACGCTTCGAGCTGCGCGCGGTCCCCAACGCCGATCCGGGCATGTCGCCGATGGAGATCTGGTGCAACGAGTCGCAGGAGCGCTACGTCTTGGCCGTCGCGGCCGAGCGGCTGGCGCAGTTCGAGGCGATCTGCGCGCGCGAGCGCTGTCCGCATGCCGTCGTGGGGACCGCGACCGCGGATCAGCATCTGATGCTCGGCGACGCGCAGTTTGCCGACACCCCGATCGACATGCCCATGTCGCTTCTCTTCGGCAAGCCGCCCAAGATGGAGCGGGATGCCGTCTCCGGACAGTCGCCGCGTGCGCCGCTGCGTACCGCCGAGATCGATCTGCGCGAGGCGCTCGATCGCGTGCTGCGTCTGCCGGGCGTCGCCGACAAGTCCTTCCTCGTCACCATCGGCGATCGCAGCATCACCGGTCAGGTCGCGCGCGATCAGATGGTCGGCCCCTGGCAGATCCCGGTTGCCGACTGCGCCGTGACCATCAGCGACTATCGCGGCGTCACCGGCGAGGCCATGGCCATCGGCGAGCGCACGCCACTCGCCCTGCTCGATGCCCCGGCCTCCGGACGCATGGCCGTCGGCGAGGCCATTACCAACCTCGCAGCGGCGCGGATCGAGTCGATCGGCGATATCAAGCTCTCGGCCAACTGGATGGCCGCCACTGGCGATCCGCGCGAGGACGCCCGACTCTACGCGACGGTGCGCGCCGTTGGGCTGGAGCTTTGCCCGGCGCTCGGGATTGCCATCCCGGTCGGCAAGGACTCGATGAGCATGAAGACGGTCTGGGAGGGTGCCGCGGGTGTGCGGCACGCGATGTCTGCGCCCTTGTCGCTGATCGTCTCGGCCTTTGCCCCGGTGCTCGACGTGCGCGCGACGCTCACGCCGCAACTGCGGACCGATCAGGGCGATACCGACCTCATCCTCATTGATTTGGGGCAGGGCCGAAACCGTCTCGGCGGGTCCGCGCTCGCGCAGGTCTACGGTCAGCTCGGCGATGTCGGGCCGGACCTGGATGCCCCGGACCTACTCAAGCGCTTCTTCGCCGCCATCCAGGAGCTTCAGGGCGAGGAGCTGATTCTCGCCTACCACGATCGCTCCGACGGCGGCCTCATCACCACGCTCTGCGAGATGGCCTTCGCCGGCCGTTGCGGGGTCGACGTGGACCTGGCGGCGGTCGACCCCGATGACCTCTCGGCCCTCTTCAGCGAGGAGCTGGGCGCTGTGATCCAGGTGTGCCACACCGATACGGACGACGTGCTGCAAATCCTGGAATATCACGGCCTAGCCGAGTACAGCCCGGTGATCGGCATGCTCGACGACAGCGATGAGATCCGCGTCTGTCGCCGCTGCCGTCCGCTCTTCGCGGCGAGTCGAACCGAGCTCCAACAGGTCTGGTCCGAGACCAGTTTCCGGATGCAATCCCTGCGCGACAACCCCGAGTGTGCGGCCGAGGCTTATGAACGCATCGCCGAGCCGGACCCGGGCCTGTATGCTGAGCTGACCTTCGATCCGGACGACGACTCAACCGCGCCCTATGTCGAGCGCGGCGCGCGTCCGCCGATCGCCATCTTGCGCGAGCAGGGCGTGAACGGTCAGGTCGAGATGGCCGCGGCCTTCCATGCGGCAGGCTTCGAGTGTGTGGACGTGCATCTGTCCGACATCATGGCCGGGCGCGTCGACCTCGGGCGCTTCCGCGGACTTGCCGCCTGCGGAGGCTTCTCCTACGGCGACGTTCTCGGGGCAGGGGAGGGCTGGGCCAAGTCGATCCTCTTCAACCCGCGCGCACGCGATCAGTTCCAAGCCTTCTTCGAGCGCCGCGACACCTTCGCGCTCGGTATCTGCAACGGATGCCAGATGCTCTCCAACCTGCGCGAGCTGATCCCGGGTGCGGACCACTGGCCCCATTTCGTGCGCAATCGTTCCGAGCAGTTCGAGGCGCGCACCCTGATGATCGAGGTCCGGGAGACGCCATCGGTCCTACTCGCCGGGATGGCCGGCTCACGCATGCCGATCGCGGTAGCGCACGGCGAAGGCCGGGCCGAGTTCCGCGATGCCGAGCATCTCGCCGCGGCGCGCGCCAGTGTGGCCACGCGCTACATCGAGAACGACGGCCGGGTCGCCGAGCGCTATCCCGCCAACCCCAACGGCTCCCCCGAGGGCATCGCCGGCCTGACGACGCTCGACGGACGCGTCACCATCATGATGCCCCATCCCGAGCGCGTCTTTCGGTCCGTTCAGAATTCGTGGCACCCGGATGAATGGGGCATGGACGGCCCTTGGATGCGTCTGTTCCGCAATGCGCGCGTGTGGGTGGATTAAGGCAACCAACCAACCGTCGGCGCACGTTGTGCTTCCTGGCGTCAGCACAACCTACGGATTTGCAAGGGCCGTAGGTTGTGCCGAGCCGTGCGAGGCACAACCAACCGCCGGCGCACGTTGTGCTTCCTGTCGTCAGCACAACCTACGGATTTACAAGGGCCGTAGGTTGTGCCGAGCCGTGCGAGGCACAACCAACCGCCGGCGCAAGTTGTGCTTCCTGTCGTCAGCACAATCTCCGCGCCATGTGCGCTCGTTATAGAGTCGTAGGTTGTGCCGAGCCCCGCGAGGCACAACCCACCGTCGGCGAGCGTTGTGCTTCCTATCGTCAGCACAATCTACGAATCGTCAGCACAACCTACGAATCGTCAGCACAACGGGCCATGTGCGCTCGTTATAGAATCGCATCATGTTGCAGATCTCCAACCGTATCCGAATCGACGAGACCGAGCTGAGCGAGCGGTTCATCCGCTCGCCCGGACCCGGCGGTCAAAACGTCAACAAGGTCGAGACGGCGGTCCAGTTGCGGTTCGACGTCGCGCGCTCGCCGTCGCTCCCCGAGGACGTGCGCGAGCGTCTGACGCGCCTCGGCGGACGGCGGATCGATTCTGACGGGGTTCTAATGATCGAGGCGCACCGCTATCGCACCCGCGAGCGCAATCGCGCCGATGCGCGAGCCCGCCTCGCCGCCCTCATCGCTCAGGCGGCCGTGCGGCCGAAACCGCGCATCGCCACCCGACCCACACGGGCATCGACCGAGCGACGACTGGAGACCAAGCGCAAACAATCCAGCAGCAAGCGCATGCGTCGCACCCCCTCGGACCGCGATTGATGGGATGTTCGAGAAAGCATCGAACAACCCGTAGGAGGTGTAGGGGCGACTTAAGTCGCCCCTACACCCCTTACTCGTTCGCCTCGACGACCGCACCCGTGCCGTCCGGCCCGACGACGATCACCAGTTTGCCGAGCGTCGGGTGGCGCGCAGTCACTACGGTGAATGCGGGCAGGCGCATCTCGCCGATCATCTCGCTTTCATCCTTCAAATCCGCGATCAACGCTGCCTCGGCTTCGAATAAACGCATCTGTCACCCCCGATCCTGTTGTGGGACGAAACCGCGTCCGGCGTGCCATACCATGTCTGCAGCAGGGACAAAACTCGATGCTCCCCGGAACGCCGTGCACGACGCGGTTTAGATCTCTTTAGGCGAATTCCGGAAACCTTCATGCCAAGGGCGTAGGTTGTGCCGAGCCGTGCGAGGCACAACCAACCGTAGATCTCTTTAGGCGAATTCCGGAAACCTTCATGCCAGGGGCGTAGGTTGTGCCGAGCCATGCGAGGCACAACCAACCGTAGGCTCAAGTTGTGCTTCCTATCGTCAGCACAACCTACGGGTATGGAAGCTTGCAGAAATCGCCTTAATCATGACTCATCCCGAACCGCATTCCGCCGAAATTTTTGGTCGAGCCGCGGCCAATCTCGCCGCGACCCGGCCAGAACCCCACCAGACGCGGTTCAGCCCTACATCGCCATATCCAGATCGTCCTGGATCTCGGCGATCCCGGCGAGCGCACATTCCTCGTCCGTCGCACCGGATGGCGCACCGCTGACGCCCACGCCGGCCACCAGCGAAGAGCCGCCGACCAGCACGGGCACCCCGCCCGCGGACATCACAAGCCCCTCGACACGTCCGATCGGCGTATCGGCGCGATCGGTCATGGCCGAGGTCGCGGCATTGAAATTGACGGCGGTGAATGCCTTCATCGTGCTGATCGGCACCGTGATGGGCGCGGCGATGGTGTCGCGGAGCGTCACCTGTACCGTGCCTTCGCGGTCGACCACGGTCACGGCGATCTGGATGCCCTTCTCGCGACATTCCTCGATCGCCCCTTGAGCGATCTTGACCGCCGCATCCATCGAGAGGCGTTGCAGCGGGACCACCATAGGGCCATCGGCGACGGCCGGTCCGCAGATCAACGCACCGGCGATCAGTACAGGAATCGTTTTTTTCATGTCTCCTCCTTTCTACTCTAGGACAGTGGCTGAGATATCGCGCCGGGAAGCCTCGGGTCGGATCAAGGCAAATTCCGGAAACTAAGGTGATTTCCGGAAACCTTCACGCCAAGGGCGTAGGTTGTGCCGAGCCGTGCGAGGCACAACCAACCGTAGGCGCAAGTTGTGCTTCCTATCGTCAGCACAACCTACGGGTATGTAAGTTTGCGGAAATCGCCTTAGGCCTCACCGACGCGCCCGTCACGGCGCCCGATAGTGGGTCTCGATATAGTCGTCGACCATCCGCTTGAACTGCTCGGCGATCCCGTCGCCCTTGAGGGTGGCGACCTTTTCGCCGTCGACATAAACGGGGGCGGCCGGGCGCTCGTCGTTGCCGGGCAGGCTGATGCCGATATTGGCGTGCTTGCTCTCGCCGGGTCCGTTCACCACACAGCCCATAACCGCGACCTGCATGGTCTCGACACCGGGGAAACGGGTGCGCCACTCCGGCATCTGCTCGCGCAAATAGGCCTGAATGTCTTGAGCCAGATGCTGGAAGGTGTCGCTGGTGGTGCGTCCGCATCCCGGGCAGGCGGTAACCATGGGTGCGAAGGAGCGCATGCCCATGGTCTGCAGGATCTCCTGGGCGACCACGACCTCGCGCGTGCGCGACTCGCCCGGTGCAGGGGTGAGCGAGATGCGGATGGTGTCCCCGATGCCCTCCTGCAGCAGCACCGACAAGGCGGCGGTCGAGGCGACGATGCCTTTTGAGCCCATGCCGGCCTCGGTCAGACCCAGATGCAGGGCATAGTCGCCGCGGTCGGCCAGCATGCGGTAGACGGCGATCAAGTCCTGCACGCCGCTCATCTTGCAGGACAGGATGATGTGATCGCGCGGCAGGCCGACCTGCTCGGCGCGCTCGGCGCTCGAGATGGCGGATTCCACCATTGCCTCGCGCATCACCTGCTCGGCATCCCGCGGCTCGGGCGAGCGCGCGTTCTCGTCCATCATCCGCACGATCAGGTCCGGATCCAGGCTGCCCCAGTTGACCCCGATCCGCACCGGCCGGTCATAGCGGCAGGCGATCTCGACCATGGTCGCGAACTGGCTGTCCTTCTTCTCGCCGCGCCCGACGTTGCCCGGGTTGATGCGGTATTTTGCGAGCGCCTCGGCACACTCCGGATAATCCGTGAGCAGGCGGTGGCCGTTGAAATGGAAGTCGCCCACCAAGGGCACGCTGCACCCCTGCGCGTCGAGCGCCTCGCGGATCGCTGGAACCGCGCGGGCCGCGGACTCGTGATTGACCGTAATCCGGACCACCTCCGAGCCGGCACGGGCGAGCTCGGCGACTTGTTGGACCGTGGACGCGATGTCTGCGGTGTCCGTGTTGGTCATGGACTGGATGAGGATCGGGGCTTGGCCGCCGACGGTCACCGGGCCGATGCGAACCGGCACGGTCTTTCGTCTTTGGATCGGGAATCGAGTTGAGCTCATAGTGCCTTTACCGCCGCAGCGGCCCTGTCAGTTGGTCGGAGTCGGGCGTTGATCCGACGCGGGCAATGGGGAACGCAGACCCTGGACGATCGCGACATAGTGCGGGTCATCCTGAGGGATCAGCCCATGGCGGATCAGGAAATCGATGATGACCAGGTTGCAGTTGAGCTTGAAGTCATCGGTCTCGCGGACGATCTCCGCGACCTCCTTCACCGGCAGACGATAGAAGGTTTCCACCTCCCCGTCGGTGCAGCGCGGCTCGAAGTCATCCGGAAGCTCCAGGTCATAGCAGAACATGACATCCGGCTTCAGCCCGCGCTCCGAATCGCGACAGTAGGTCACTGCGCCAACGGCAACGGCTCGATCTGCAAGGGCAGGGGGCATCCCCGCCTCCTCCGCGCACTCCTTGCGCAGATTCTCGACCAGAGCGATACCGTGGGGCAACCCGCCCGCAACAAGGTTATCGAGCCGTCCCGGGTAGAGACGGCGATCGGCGGAGCGCCGACCGATCCACATCTCGATCCCCCGCGCGGTCCGCACGTAGCCATTGAGATGCTGACCGAAGGCGCGCATCCCGAAGAAGGGCGCACAGGCCCGGTCGACCAGACAGCGTGCCGCCTCCCGCCCGCCGGCGGTGACGGGATACTGCTCGCCGTGCAGGTAGGGGATGACGCCCTCGTCGACGAGTCCGCGGGCGATCTCGGCCAGCGCCAGGGTGCAACCTTCGAAGTCATCCGGCGTCTCGATCCACTCGACCGTCGTCTGCGTGACACGGAACCGGGTCGGCCAGCGCTGAAGCTCCTCGGCAGCATTGCGGCGCAGGCTCCCGAGACGCTCGCCCCGTCGAATGAAGGGAACAAACGCAGTCGGCTCCCAAGCATTGCAGGCATGGATCTTATCGAGATAGCTCATTGGTGAATCGCGTCCAGAGTGAAATTCGACCGTTGAGAACCTGTTGGGAATAAGGCGATTTCCGTATAATCCCATGCCCGTAGGTTGTGCTGACGATAGGAAGCACAACTCGCGCCGACGGTTGATTGTGCCTCGCACGGCTTGGCACAACCTAAACCCTTGGCATAAGGGTTTCCGGAATTCGCCTAAGTTGAGCACCGAACGGTCGTTTCGTTGTCGTTGTCGTTGTCGTTGTCGTTGTCGTTGTCGTTGTCGACTACGACTACGACGACGACAACCGTGGCAAAGGTCAGGCCAGCAGCGCCACCTCCTGCCCATGCCTCGGCAAGACGCGGTTCAGTCTTTGAATAAAAAATCTTAAAACCGCGCCAGCTCCGAAGCCTATTGATGACTTCAGAAGCAATCCCAAGTGACGACCGAGCCTGATCGCAACGCGGCGCGGTTTTAACGCTCCTCGGATTTGATGAGATTCCACAGCCGCTCCATCTCCGCGCGTGCCGCAACGCTCGGCGCCTGCCCGCCTGCACGCAGGCACACCTCGACCCGCCCGAAGCGCCGCTCGAAGCGATGGTTCGCCGCCCGCAGCGCCTGCTCGGCATCCACCCCCATATGCCGGGCCAGATTGACGCAGGAGAACAGCAGGTCGCCGATCTCATGGACCCGCTCGGTCGGCTCGGCGTGGGCGCGCAGCGTCTCGCGACACTCCTGTAACTCTTCGAGCACCTTGTCGAAGACCTCTTCCATTCGGTCCCAATCGAAGCCGACGACCGCTGCGCGCTTCTGCAGCTTCTCGGCCCGAACCAAGGCGGGGAGGGCCTGGGCAACCCCTTCGAGCACGCTCCCGACCGGTCGCTGGCGCTTACTCGCCCGCTCCGCCGCCTTCTCGCGCTCCCAGTTCGCCCGCACTGCTTCCTCGTCCTCGAGCTCCGCATCTCCGAAGACATGCGGATGGCGACGGATCATCTTCTCGCTGATCGACTGCACCACGTCGGGAAAGGCGAAGCTCCCTTGCTCCTCGGCGATCTGCGCGTGATAGACCACCTGAAGCAGCAGGTCGCCCAGCTCCTCGCGCAGCTCCTTCATGTCCTCGTTCTCGATCGCCTCGGCGACCTCGTAGGCCTCCTCCAAGGTGAAGGGCAAGATGCTGCGGAAGGTCTGCTCCTGGTCCCAGGGACAGCCGTCCTGCGGATCGCGCAGACGCGCGACGATGGCGATGAGATCGGCAATCGAGTCGTGTCGGTTCATGGTTCCGGGTCGTCGAACGTTGGGCGGATGAAGTGGGCCAGATCCTCGTCGGCGATCTGGTGCACGCGATCGAACGAATGCTCAGACGAAGCCATCAAAGGCCAATCCCAGCAGGATCGAGCCGATTCCGCCCCACTTCCAGTAGGTGCGCGGAATGCCGATGATCTCGTCGGATCTGGAGCGGCTCGGATCCCGCACGATCGCGTAGAGATGCGGCCCGGCCAGGAACCAGGGCAAAAATCCGAAGAAGGTCGGCACCGCGAGCCACAGCGGTACAGGCTCGTTCAGGAAGAGTGCGACGGCCAAGACCGGCCAAGCGAGGAGATATGCCGCGGTCAGCTTGGCGTCGAGCGACTTGTCGGAGGTCGTCGCGAAGGTCAGGAGCGCGATGATTCCCCAAGAGGCGACAATCAGGATGAGGATGATGCGCATGGTTTCGGGCTGACGAGGTCTTGTTCGTTTCGATCCGCCGGGCAGGTAGGTGCCGGACGCTGGCCGATCATGGCTGTAGGTCTCCGACCGGAGACCAAAGCGCCGAGAGGATCGAAGACACCCCGCGGGCGTCGATCCCGATGTTAGCGGATGACCCGACCAGCGGTCCATCTCAACGTCCGGAACGTGAGCAGCGTCCCAAATCCCTCCGAAGTATGGAAGATTTCTTGGCTATAATTGAGGCGAACGCAACAACTGCGGGAGTCGCAGCACGGTCGCAGAAGTCGCATAGGCGGCGAGACTGGGTTCGCCCACGAGATTGAGCTCGCTCGATGGCTATGAGTCGCGAAGCCTGGGTGCGAATAAGAACTGACTGAAAAATGAGGCCACATGGATCTTGCCCTTGCAAAGTGTCCCTGGATCGCTCCCCGCACCTGGATTGCGTATCGCGGCTTTACGCTGCTTGAGCTCATGGTCACCGTCGCGATCGCCGCGATCCTGCTCACCCTGGGTGTCCCGAGCTTTCGCGATCTCGTCCAGAACAACCGGGCCGCGACCCAGGTCAACGCGTTGGTCACGGCCTTGAGCCTGGCCCGCAGCGAGGCCGTCAGACGCGGCCAACATGTCTCGATCTGTCCCTCCACCGACCAGGAAACATGCACCGGAGGCGACGACTGGGACGACGGGTGGATCGTTTTTGTCGACGACGAGACGAGTGAGGTCTTACGTGTCGAGGAGGCCATGAAGGGGATTGAGACCTTTTCAGGTCCGGCGCACGTGCGCTATCGCGCGATGGGTGACGTGGTGGTGGACGGGCAGGACCTTTCCTTTGAGCACGAGACGACCTATTGCACCGGAAAGAACGCCCGCACCATCGACGTCGGCGTAACCGGTCGAATCAGCGTCATTCGCGAAGATTGCTCGAACCCATGAACAAAACGGCGCCATCTCATCAACATAACGCTCATCGCTCATTCTACGCGGAACAGGGCGTCGGCCTGATCGAGGTCCTCATCGCCATGGTCGTTCTTTCCGTCGGCCTGCTAAGTTTGGCTGCGCTTCAGGGATCGGCGCTCAAGCTGGCCCACCAGGCCGACATCCGCAGTCAGGCGACCTTTCTGGCCTACGAGATGGCCGATCGAATGCGCGCCAATCGTGATGCTGCCCGCGCGGATGAATACGCATTGGACACCTTTTCCGCGGTCGACTGCGATCCGACACTCACGCTTTCGGACGCCGACACCTTGGCCGAGCGCGATCTCGAAGAATGGCGCAATACCCTGTCTTGTCTACTTCCGCAAGGTCAGGGCCGGATCGTCCGGGTCGGCGAAATCATCACGATCGGAGTCAGTTGCAACGACAGCCGCGGCGCCGATGACCCGATCGTCTTCACCATGGCCACCGAGCTTTAGGCGCCGCGTATGAACGCATCGTTTCGGCAAGCGGGCTTGACGATGGTCGAGATCCTGGTTGCGCTCGCCCTCGGTCTCTTTCTGATGGCCGGAATCCTCAGCGTCTATCTGGGCAGCAAACAGACCTATCGCGTCGTCGAGGCACTCGCCCGGTCGCAGGAAAACGGTCGGTATGCCGTGGAGCTGTTGGGGCGCACGGTGCGGATGGCGGGGTTTGTGGGGTGTGCGCGGTTGGATAATTCGCTTCCAGTCAATATCATTGTCGATAAACCGCCCCTAGGCATTGAACCTGAAGATTTTCATAAATCCTTCATTCAAATCGACGTCGATGAGGATGTCGCTGACCTAATGGCCTCGGGTACCGACGTTCTGGTTGTCCGCGGCGGCGGTCCCATGGCCCGACTGGATGCCGAGAAGGTAAAGAACGCCAATGCCAAGATCGATCTTAATGCGGACGACTGGGAGGCCGGCGACATCCTCATCATCTCCGATTGCGCGGGCGTCGATATCTTCCGGGCGACGAATGTTTCCAAGGATCCGAACGAAATGGGAATCACGGTCGCTCACGCCAGCAACCGGAACGAACCCAACGAGCTCTCCAAGACCTACACGATAGGCGCCGACGTCATGTCGTACAGGGAAACGACCTTTTTCATCGCTGAATCCCAAGCCGCCGACTGCACCGAGCCGTGCCGGGGTCTGTGGCGTCGGCTCGGAGGCGAGGATCCTCAGGAGATCCTCCAAGGTGTCGAGAATATGCAGATCCTTTTCGGAATCGGCACCCGTGCACTCGACAACTATATGACCGCAGAAGAGGTGGAGGACGCGGATGCTTGGGGACGCGTCGTCGCCGTGCGCATCAACCTCCTTCTGGTCAGTCCGGAAGACAATCTGGTCGAGAGTCCGCGTTCCATCGTCTTCAATGGCGAGGAGTTGGAGCCTGACGACCGTCGTCTGCGCCGAGCCCTGACCACCACCATTGCGATCCGGAATCGACTGCCGTGAGAACGCCTATGAACCGGTCCGAAACCCGCCGCATCCACCGACAGAAGGGCGTGGTCCTGATCGTCGCACTGATGTTCATACTCGTGATGAGCATCGTCGGCGTCACGGCGATGCATTCGACGATCATGCAGGAACGCATGGCGGGCAACGCAAGGGACCGCAACCTCGCCTTTCAGGCCGCCGAGGCGGCGCTGCGTGCCGGCGAGGATGCATCGCTCGGCGGAGCACCGGCCGCCAGTACGAGGCTTATCAATCCAGCCGGTTGGGACGGAGAAACGCCGGAGCCGACCGGCAGCGTCGAGGAATTCGATCGCCCCCAAGTGCCGCATGACCCGGTCTATTACGCCGACCCGCCGCGCCAGGTCCGCGTCGGGATTACCCTGCCGCCGCAGTGGCGCTATGCCTACCCGGTCACCGCGCGTGGCGAG
The DNA here is from genome assembly GCF_041903745.1 of Thiocapsa sp. C2-2m. Classification (NCBI taxonomy): domain Bacteria; kingdom Pseudomonadati; phylum Pseudomonadota; class Gammaproteobacteria; order Chromatiales; family Chromatiaceae; genus Thiocapsa; species Thiocapsa sp. C2-2m. The sequence continues at coordinate 66,221 of NZ_JBBWVD010000015.1, forward strand.
GGCGGCACGCACACGGCCGTCGTGGTCCTGCAGTCTGTTTTGGAGCCGCCTTGATGCAGTGGCGGCCGGCCCGGCCACGCGCCGGAGACGCTTCGCAACCTTTCGCTCGATGCAGAGAATAGACATGACACGCCAAAGGAACAGAAGACCGACGACGCCGCGGATGTCGAGGCTTGGTGCACTCGTCCTCGGTATTGGCTTGACCCTGATTGGCTTGGCCCCGGGCGGCACCACTGCAGTACGCGCGGAGATCGCCATCGCCAACACCCCGCTGTTCGTGATGCCCCCCGTCATCCCTGCACTCATCCTGGCGGTCGACGACTCGGGCTCCATGGACTCCGAGGTCTTGATGCAGACCAATGATGGCGCGCTCTGGTGGAACACGAATGACAATTCATTTACCGGCTGGAATGTCGACGGGCAGCGTGAAACCGGCGTCATCAACTTCAACCGCGTCGGCTCCGCGGACGGCACTTGGAAAAAATTCGTCTATCTCTTCCCCAACGGCAGCGGTCTGGGCAGCGGCAGACGGGCCTACACCGACAGCAGCAACGACCATTACGCGGTGCCGCCGATCGGTGCGTACGCGTTTACGCGCTCGCCCGAGTACAACGCCGCCTACTTCGACCCAAGCCGAACCTACACGCCTTGGCCCGATCAGGGCGGCTATAGCTTCGCGAATTCCAACCCGGCCGCTGCCAAGACGGATCCAGCGCGCGGGACCGAAACCTATAATCTGACGGCACTGCGCGAGCGAACTGACGATAACCATATCTTCCGTATGTTTCCTGGCATGGTGATTCCCGCAGGGACCCGATTCTACGATTGGAACAACCCGAAGGAATGGAAAACATTGTCGACCGACCGCGCGATAGACTCGGTAAGGGGTGTGCCCATCTCCTTCTACCCGGCGACCTTCTTCCTCTCCCCTGGTGCGCCTCCTCCCGAGGGCTTCGGTTACAAGCCAAGCGCCACCTCCGACGATGGCTTGGCCCCCGACGGCTCGACCATGACCCGTTACGAGATCCGCCGCGGCAACTTCGTGTCACAAGCCGCCTACGACGCGGCGATCCAGAACTTCGCCAACTGGTTTACCTATTACCGTAAGCGCCACGCCTCGGCCCGCGGGGCGATCGGCTTCGCCTTCAAAGATATCGAGGGCTTCCGCATCGGGGCTTACCAAATCAATAGTGTGGCGGGCAACAACGGCCTGGCGAAGTTCCCGGAAAATCTGACGATTCGCGATCTTTCCAATACGACTCAACGAACGGCCTTCTTCAAGCAGATTTATGAAGATCTGAATTCGGGCGGCACGCCGAACCGGGAAGCCGTCAATCATATGCGGACTCAATTCAAGCGCACGGATGGAAACGCGCCGATCCAAGAAGCCTGCCAAATGAACTTCGGCGTCCTCTTGACCGACGGCTATGCCAACAATTGGACCGGCGCAGGGGTCGGCAATCGCGACGGATCATTCGGGAGCCCCTTTGCGGATTCGGTCTCCAACACCATGGCCGACATCGCCATGGAACTCTATGCAACCAATCCGCGTACCGGCTTGGCTGCGGGCCTGGTTCCGGTCCCGGTAGCCTGCAACAACGCCGATCCCGACCCCTGGCTGGATTGCAACAAGAACCTCCATGTCAACCTCTTTGCGCTGACCCTCGGAACAACCGGGACCATCTTCAATATCGACGCGGATGCAACCGCCGACCCGTTCGCCCATCCCCCGACCTGGCCGACGAGCTTCAGCGATCGGAACCCGGTGCATGTCGACGACCTTTGGCATGCCACAATCAACAGTCGCGGCACGTTGGTCAATGTCGCGGTGCCCTCGGAGCTGGGTGATCGCTTCATCGATGTCCTGGACGACATCGCCGCTCGGCTCGAGACCTCGGCGACCGCCGCATCGGCCAGTTCGGCGGTCCTGCAATCGGATACGCGGCTCTTCGTCGCGGGTTTTCGCAGCACGGACTGGTCGGGAGAGGTCAAGGCCTATGCCCTGGGCGAGAACGGTGCTCGGGAGGATGATCCCATCTGGAATGCCGAGTCACTTCTTCCGACAACCACGCGGAAGATCTTTACAAGCCTGTCGCCCAGTGGCGACGCCGTGGAATTGGTTTGGGAGAACCTGAGCGCGACCCAGAAGCAGGCGCTGAATTACGCCCCGGACGGCACCCGGGACAATCGCGGGAGCGCGCGGATCGCCTGGCTTAGAGGCAACGAGCAGAGCGGCCTCCGCAGCCGCTCCGGCTCGGGAACCCTCCGTCTGCTTGGCGACGTCGTCTATTCCAATCCGCAGTTCGTTGGAACGCCGGACTACGGATACCGGTTACTCGAAGGAGAAGGCGCATCTTACGACAGCTTTCGGTCATCCGATGCCTATCGCAACCGTCCGGAGGTCCTCTACGTCGGCGCCAACGACGGGATGCTGCACGCCTTTGACGCAGAGGACGGAGTCGAGCTTTTCGCCTATATGCCATCCGAGCACTTGCTGCCCGTCCCGGGCGCGCAGCACGCCCCGATCACCTCGCTCATGGACCGCAACTACGCCCACCGCTACTATCTCGACGGGGTACCTGCGATCGGCGACGCCTATGTTGGAGGAGCCTGGAAAACCATCCTCGTCGGTACCCTTGGAGCCGGCGGCCGCAGCGTGTTTGCACTGGATGTGACAGACCCGACGAGCTTCGGAGCCGGCAATGTCTTATGGGAGCTGACCGATGACGATCTCGGCTACAACGTCGGCCAACCCGAGATCGTGCGCATGCGCAACGGAGACTGGGCGGCCGTCTTCGGGAACGGCTACAACAGCGCCACCCAACGCGCCATCCTCTTCGTCGTCAGCCTTTCCGACGGGGCCATTTTGGCGAAGATCGACACCGGTGCCGGCGATGCCGATTCACCGAACGGCTTGGCTGCGACCCAGTCGACCGACTGGCCGAAGAGTGACTTGCAAGCCAGTTTGATCTATGCAGGGGACCTACAAGGCCATCTCTGGCGGTTCGATGTCTCCAAGAGCAAAGGACAAAGCTTGGGCGACGCAAGTTCGCTCTTTCGCGCCATGGATCCATCGGGCACGCCTCAACCCATCACTGCCGGACCGAACATCGCCGCATATCCGGGTAGCGACGCCATCATCGTGACCTTCGGCACCGGAAGCTACTTCAGGTCGGATGACGCACTGATCGAGGATCCTCAGGTCCAGACCATCTACGGGCTCATCGACGCCGACGCCAAGACAAGCATCCCCGGGCGGGATGACTTGTTGGAGCAAGAGATCACCTGGGAAGGTCGCGTCATCTATAACGATACGACGGTCGCGGTCCGTGAGGTTTCCGACAATGCGCTCGAAGGACATGAGCTTGGCTGGTATCTCGATCTCGGAACGGAAGCAGGCGAGCGCGTCGTCAGCGCGCCGACTTTCCCCTCCGGAACGAAGCAGGATCGAGTCCGCTTCACGACGCTCATCCCGGATCCGGACCCATGCGGGACCTCCCGAGGGGGCTTCGTCATGGACATTGACCTCGCATCCGGCGGACGGACCGGATATGACGTGTTCGATTTGAACGGGGACGGCAAATTCGACCAACAAGACCGTGAGCTGACCGACGACAGGATCGTGAGTGGGATCGGCGGAAGCCAGGGTGAGGAGTTGACCGTCGTGCGCTCGGCCGATGGAGGTATCGACTACCTTTACGGTGGCCGTAACCTGATCGTCATCAGCAAGAACGAAGCCGGCGCAATCGGTCGTCAGTCCTGGCGACAATTGCGATAGAGCGGGGCGGACGATGTGCTGTCGGCAGGGATCATTGCGGGGGGGGGAAGCGTTCGTGGACTGCAATGCGAGCCCCGGCGCTCCAACATCCCGACAGATCGGGTTCAAGCAATCTCGGCTGCCTCCATGCACGGATTCGCGTGCCGCAGGCCATTCGATTCTCGGCGCGCTGTCGCGAGGCGAGGGCGCCGCGTGACATCCAACGGACCACTTAGGAGCCAGCCGTGACCGATCACCCGCCCGGGAGCCCCGGCTTTACCCTGATCGAGCTCATGATCGTCGTCGCCATCATCGGCATCTTGTCGATGATTGCCTATCCCTCCTACATCGACCACGTCCGAAAGGCTCGGACGGCGGATGCCATGGGGGTCTTGCTCGAGGCGGCGCAATGTATGGAGCGGCGCTACACGACGGAGAACGCGTATCCGGCCGACGATGACTTCGCGGACGAATGCAATCTCGCGACGTCGCCGAGACCGAGTGAAGGAAGTCAAACCTATTATACTATTTCGAGGGGTACACCTGACGGTTGCAGCGATGCCGACCAGTGCTATGTGCTCACCGCCACCGCAACGAACGATCAAGCGAATTACTCACGCTGCCATGAGCTGACTCTCACCAACACGGGTGTGCGTGGTTCCGCCGATGAGGATGACTGTTGGCAGTGAGCCCGGCCGCGCCTGCGCTTCGGCCGAACGGATTGTTCGTGGAGACTCGGCTTACCGGCGACGTCCGCTGGTTTTAGGCGAACTCCGGAAACCTGCCAAGGGCGTAGGTTGTGCCGAGCCGTGCGAGGCACAACCAACCGTCGGCGCAAGTTGTGCTTCCTATCGTCAGCACAACCTACGGGTATGGAAGTTTGCGGATTCCGGAAACCTTCATGCCAAGGGCGTAGGTTGTGCCGAGCCGTGCGAGGCACAACCAACCGTCGGCGCAAGTTGTGCCTCCTATCGTCAGCACAACCTACGGGTATGGAAGTTTGCGGAGATCGCCTTAGCTTCGGTTGCAGCCAACCCGGTGGCTTGTCATGGACAGCCTTCGCTCTCGATGTCCGCGACACCAGGGTTGCCTGCCAGCAAGGTCGCAAGGTCGCAAGGTGAGTCCGCACCGCGCGTTGCAGGAGCCGCCTTTTCGTTCTTGAGGTCTGTCCTAAACCGCGTCCAGAGCGAGATGCTCACTTTCGAGTGAGTTCGAAGTTTGGTGAATCCACGACCCTTAGCGGGGGACGCGGTTTAAAATTTTATATTTTTTAATACTTTAAACCGCGCCGGCTCCAGCGGTTCTGAAATCCGACGGGGCCGATCCCATCCAAAAACATCACATACCGCACTGGGCGCGGTTTAAGAGCCTGTCGGCCTCGGAATGAACGGGCTTAGGAATCGAGGCGTGATCGAGGCACTTGACAACCATCGCCCAGATCCGGAAGATACGCGGCTCGATGGTGACGACGACAACGCCCTCACCGCTGGTCAATCAGTCCGCAGGCATGCCGGACTGGATAGAGCCTCCACGGATGGAGCGCCATAATCAAAGCGCCCGTAGCTCAGCTGGATAGAGTACCTGGCTACGAACCAGGTGGTCGGAGGTTCGAATCCTTCCGGGCGCGCCAAGTAGAACAAAGGCTTAGCACCAATCAGTGCTAAGCCTTTTTTCGTTGTGGTGTGCTTAGGTGGAATTTACCCCCACTTTTACCCCCACCTACGGGTTTGCTTGATTGATCCATCGGCCGCCGGAACCTATGCGCCCGCCGCGTCATCGCCGGTTTTCCCCTGACTATCTGGGTCAAGCGATCGCAGTGTCGGTAGTCAGATATGCTGATGCCACCGACAGGAGTTCGGCCACTCGTCGTCCGCAGCCATCCGCCGGGAAGAGGAACCGATGGCGTGATCTGCAACTGCTGCAGGGCGTAGGTTGTGCCGAGCCGTGCGAGGCACAACCAAACGTAGGAGCAAGTTGTGCTTCCTATCGTCAGCACAACCTACGGGTATGGAAGTTTGCAGAAATCGCCTAAAGGAACGCCGCGAATACGCAAAGCGCCCGATTCTGGAGCTTTTGCAAAATGTGGAGGATGCACTTTCCGATGACGAGCGTCAGGGCGGAGTTGTTATCCGTATCGATGACGGGAATCTCATTATCGCAAACGAAGGTGCACCTTTCACTGATCGTGGGTTCCGCGCTCTATGTACACTAAACGATAGTGCAAAGCAGGCGGAAACGGACCGCGAGCGCCCACCGCGCATGATCGGCAGCAAAGGTACCGGCTTCAAGTCGGTATTGAACTGGACCGACCGGATCGAGCTCTTCTCGGGATCGATCGCCGCCTGTTTCGATCGCGCGGAGGCCGCGCCACTGATCCGCCAGACGATCGGCAAAGCGGGTGTTGCCAAGATCGAAGAGGATGGCCCTTGGCCCGATGACCGGAGCTCGCGCGGCGCGTCGGGCGCGATGTCAAAGCCAAAGCGGTCCAACGGCTCAAACCGCTGGTTCACCGATGTCCTGATCATGGCGGACTCAGACGCCTTCGGGTCGAGGCATTGGAGCGCAGCGAGGGGATCCGTGCGGCGGGGCTTGCCGCGTTCGAATGGGCCGAGCGTCGACCCAACAGTGTTCAGGCCCAGGGGGGCTGCTCGCCTTTGCATTACGACTGGGGCATGTCCTGCTGGCGGATCGCGCGGCGCGGCATTTGCGCGCATTGGGGATGGTGACGCCGGGTTTTCCGGTGACTCGACGGCCTGGAGATCCTCTCTGCGCGCAACAACAGGGCCATGGCGCTGTTTCATCTCGGTCGAGTCGATGAGGCGTTGGCCGGTTTCATGGCCGCTTGGGAGGCGGATCCGGACAACCTGTTCGCCCTCGGCTGGGCTGTGCGCCTGCGTCTGTATCGGGGCGACGAGGTGGGGGCGCAGGGTCTGACGATTCCCTTGGCGGGGGCAACCGCCAGGCGTCTGGACGACGCCCTGCTCCAGCTCGATGCCCTGCTGTTGCCGCTCGGCATGTCGATTACATCCACTGGAATCCGGTTAAACACGGTTGGGCGAAACGGGTCCAGGACTGGCCTTACTCAAGTTTCCATCGGGATGTGCGCCGCGGCCTTTATCCCGCGGATTGGGCCGGTGACCCCGACACCGATGTCGATGGCGGGGAATGACGAGGCCAGCGCGGTTCCTGCCGGCACTGCATCGTCCGCGGGGATTCCCGGCCCGCCGTGGGCACGTGATGCGGTTCCTATCGTCACCGCATCCTACGGTCCCACGGTCCTCGGCGATCGCCGGTCTCGCACGCGGCGGCGCCGGTCTGGTCATCGTCGAGGCGACCGCGGTGTCTCCGGAAGGGCGCATCACGCCCAATCGCACCGGGCTCTGGAACGATGAACAGGCGCAGGCGCTCATGCCCGCCGTCGAGGCCATCAAGGCTGCCGGCGCCGTGCCGGGCCTTCGGATCGGTCATGCCGGCCGCAAGGCTAACGTCAGCACAACGGCGACTACCACAATCGCGCGACGCCGAAGGCATCGAACAGTACCTCGTTGCTGACCAGGGTCAACCCTTCGATCTGCGCCTGGGCAATCAGCATCCGGTCAAACGGGTCGCGGTGTGTGCCGGGCATCAGGCCGGCACGCCGGGCGTGGTCCATACCGACGGGAAGATGGAAAAAGTCCTGGGCATCGAGGATCTCGGGAAGGTGCTCGATGACGTGAATGGCTCCCGGCAGCTTTCCGATGCGCACCTTGGTGGCGATTTCCCACGCCGAAGCAGCGCTGACCAGGACAACCGTGTGCTGGTCTGCGATCGCTTCGCGCGCCGGCAACGACAGATGCGCATCGCCGTCCAGCCACCACAGCAGGGCGTGGGTGTCGAGCAGGAGCCGCATCTCGGCTATTCCCAAGCGCGCAGCTCATCCTCCGGCAGCGGGTCGAAAAATCGGTCATCCACCTTCGCCTTTCCCTGCAGCGCGCCGAAGCGCCGACCGCTCGGCTGTCGCTCGACCGGGGTCAACCGCACGAGCGGTTGACCGGCCCTGGCGATGACGATCTCCTCTCCGCGACAAGCCCGGGCGATGATCTTGGAGAGTTGCGTCTTCGCCTCGTGGATGTTGACTTGGAGGGCCATCGCTGCACCTTCGTTAGCTAAGTTTGAGTGACCAAGTTTAGTCTGCGGCAACTCCGGACTGCAAGGCACCCTTCCAGTCCCAAGGCTCGGGTTTGTCCCGAGCCGCATCTTGCCGCATCATGCGCGACCGCGGATTCAGTGAGCGCAAGACGACGGCATGACGGACACCACGACCTACAACGCGGAGGGCCTCGAGCGCCTGCCGCTGAAGGATTTCACCGAAAAGGCGTATCTGGACTATTCCATGTACGTCATCCTCGACCGCGCGCTGCCCCATGTGGGCGATGGGCTCAAGCCCGTGCAGCGGCGCATCCTCTACGCCATGTCGGAGCTCGGGCTCTCGGCGGCGGCCAAGTTCAAGAAATCCGCGCGCACCGTCGGCGACGTGCTGGGCAAGTTCCATCCGCACGGGGATTCGGCCTGTTACGAGGCGATGGTGCTGATGGCGCAGCCCTTCAGCTATCGCTATCCGCTGGTGGACGGGCAGGGCAACTGGGGCTCGCCGGACGATCCCAAGTCGTTCGCGGCGATGCGCTATACCGAGTCGCGCCTTACACCCTACGCGGATCTGCTGCTCGCCGAGGTCGATCAGGGGACGGTCGACTGGCAGCCCAACTTCGACGGGACGCTCGAGGAGCCCAAGCTGCTGCCGGCGCGTCTGCCGAACCTGCTGCTCAACGGGGCGACCGGGATCGCGGTCGGGATGGCGACCGACATCCCCTCGCACAACCTCCGCGAGGTCGCCCGTGCCTGCATCTATCTGCTCGATCATCCGGACGCGACCCTCGAGGACCTGATGCGCTTCGTGCCGGGGCCGGATTTTCCGACCGCGGGCGAGATCGTCACCCCGCGCGAGGATCTCGCGAAGATCTACCAGACCGGCGGCGGGAGTCTGAAGCAGCGTGCCGTCTACGAGGTCGAACGTGGCGAGATCGTGATCACGGCCTTGCCGTATCAGGTCTCCGGCAGCCGTGTGCTTGAGCAGATCGCGCAGCAGTTCAACGCCAAGAAGCTGCCGATGATCGAGGACTTTCGCGACGAGTCCGATCATGAGTTTCCGACGCGATTGGTGATTGTGCCGCGTTCGAATCGCGTCGATGTCGACCGGCTGATGTCGCACCTCTTCGCAACGACCGACCTAGAGCGTAGCTACCGGGTCAATATGAACGTGATCGCGCTCAATGGCCGGCCGCGGGTCATGACCCTGCGCGACATCCTCGTCGAGTGGGTGATCTACCGGACCGAGACGGTCCGGCGGCGCTCGCAACATCGTCTGGACAAGGTCCTCGAGCGTCTGCACCTCTTGGACGGCCTGCTGATCGCCTTTCTCAACATCGACGAGGTGATCCGCATCGTCCGTACGGAGGACGAGCCCAAGCCGGTGCTCATGGAGCGGTTCGCGCTCTCGGAGGCCCAAGCAGATTATGTGTTGAACACCCGGCTGCGTCAGCTCGCGCGTCTGGAAGAGATGAAGATCCGCGCCGAGCAGGCGGAGCTGGCCGAGGAGCGCGATGGGCTGCAAGCCATCCTGGGCGATGAGTCTGCGCTCAAGCGGCTGATCTCAGAGGAGATCACGGCCGATGCCGAGAAGCACGGCGACCCGCGGCGCTCGCCTCTGGTCGCACGTGCCAGCGCTGCGGCCATCGACGAGATTGATCTGACCCCGAGCGAGCCGGTGACCGTGGTTCTGTCGGAGAAGGGCTGGGTGCGCGCGGCCAAGGGGCACGAGGTCGATCCGGCCGGACTGAGCTACCGCTCCGGGGACCGGTTCCTCATGGCGGTGCGGGTGCGCAGCAGTCAGGCCGTCGTCTTTCTCGATTCGACCGGGCGCAGCTATTCCTTACCGGCCCACACGTTGCCCTCGGCGCGGGGGCAGGGCGAGCCTTTGACCGGGCGACTGGATCCACCGGCCGGCGCGCGTTTCGTGGCGGTGCTGGGTGATGCGCCCGAGGGCCGCGTGCTGATGGCGTCGGATGCCGGATACGGATTCATCGCCCGGTTGGAGGACCTCTACGCCAAGGCCAAGGCCGGCAAGGCGGTGCTGAGCCTGCCCAAGAGCGCTGAGGTCTTGGCGCCGCTCGCCTTGACCGGGGAGGAGGGCGGCTTGGACGGCGCCAGGCTTGCGGCCGTGACCACCGCGGGCCATCTGCTGCTGTTCCCGGTCTCGGAGCTTCCCGAGATGCCGCGGGGCAAGGGCAACAAGATCATCGGCATCCCCTCGGCCCGCGTTGCGGTACGGGAGGAGCTGGTCATTGCGCTCGCCGTGGTCCCGGAAGGTGGGAGTCTGGTGTTGCTCTCCGGGAAACGGACGCTGACCTTGAAGCCGGCCGATCTGGATGTCTATCAAGGGGAGCGCGGACGCCGCGGGCGTCTGCTGCCGCGCGGATTTCAGCGGGTGGAAGGTCTATCGGTAGCGTAGGTCGGAGCGGCGAGGCATAAAACGGTTGCGAGCACGATTACAGGCGATCTCCTGGAATACCCCCCGATTTCGCATGCCTGGAAGACCTCTAAAGACCGTAGGGGCGAATGAATTCGCCCCTACATGCCGGTCGTTCCTTATCCCGGAAATCAGCTCAAAACCGCGTCAGCTCCGACGCACATGGTGTTTGCTGTAGCCGATCCAGTGCGAAAACGATGCATACCGCTCCAGACGCGGTTTAGCTCATATAGCTCAAGGCTTCATCACCCGGATGCGGGAGCCCCGCGATCCGCCACGCCTGGCGACAGGAGCCGAAGAGCCGATGGACGGCGTCGCGCTCCATACCGTGCGTGCGGCAGATCTGCGACACCGGCGGGATGGCGCCGTAGGTCATGCGGTGCTCGCGCAGATAGTAGATGATTGACCAATGGTCGGAGCCGAGCGGCCCGATCTCGTCGAGCTCAGCCATGACACGGGCCATGCCGGCGTTCCAATCCGTCGGGTCGATCAGGAACCCGTCCTCGTCGACGGGGAGAGGGCGGTGTTTCGGCGGCGTCTGGGTGCGGACGGCGGTTTGGGTCATCGTGATTATCCTTGGCCTTTGGTGGATTGGTTATTTTTATGAGCACATTAGCTGCGCTCTCACTGACGAATATAGTCGGAATTACCGACGCGTCAACCCCCTGATTCGCTCCTGATTCGTCGAGGCCCATCCCCGTGTCCGAGCTGACCTTGCCGCTTGCGCTCTTCAACCCACCGGGATTCGCGCTGCTGGCGGGGGCGGCTCTGGGTGTCTTGCTGCGGCTTCGGGGGTGGGGCGAGGGTGCGTGGATCCGGTATGGGGTTGCTGCCGTCATCCTGGTCGTCGTCGCTGCCGTGGTCCTGCGCACGCTTGGAATGGGGATCCCGAGGGGCTGGTTCTTGCCGCTGCTGGGGCTGACCAGCCTCGCCAACCTGATGTTGAGTCTTGCCTTGATTGCGAGTGCGCTGCGGCTCGGCCGCAAGGATGCGGCGCTGCTCTTCGGGGTGAATCTGGCGATGGTCTTCGCGCTGCCGCCGATCGCGATGGCCTCGCCGGATACACTCTTTATGCATTGGTTGGAGCAGGTCCTGACGGCGCTCGGGACAGCGGCCTTTGCGCTCGGGGCCTATCGGCTTTGGCGATTCGCTCGCGCATCGGCGGCCTTCGATCTGCATCGGGCTTGGTGAGCCGGCGTGGCCGGGCTTCTTCGTCGTGCGGTTTGTTGGTCTCGGTCCAGTCTGCAGACGGAGTGAAGAACGACCGGGGCGGGTCGGCTGGAGTGAGTGCGCAAGCCTGGCTTGGCGGCGGCGCGGGGAGGATGGATTTCGCTGCGCTCGACCGATTCCAGTCCGTCAACATTGTAGCTTGGAGGATGGGTTTCGCTGCGCTCTACCCATCCTACGCCACTGGATTGCGCAGATTTGGCGGGGTGGGTCAGAGCCGAATCTGGTGATGCTCCAGGGGGTAGCCGCGATCGCGGTAGTAGCGGAAGCGCTCGCGTCCGGCGAGGCGGGCGGCGGGGTCGTGGTCGATGGGCTCGCAGAGGCGCTCGAAGCGGCCGAAGAACTCCGGGACCTCGCTCGAGAGGTTGATCAAGACCTGGTCTTCGCTGTCGGGCGAGCCGTCGCCGCTGATGAGGACGGGGGTCAACTCGAGGTCGGTTTGACCGACCCGTCCGTGGGGCAGGAAGCTGTCGTCGCGGAAGGTCCAGAGCAGACGATCCAGATGTTGGGCTTGTCCGGGGTCGGGGCAGTGGATCAGCACGCGCGCGCCGGTCGCGCGGATACGCTCGACGAGGCGACAGACGAGGAGGAAACGATCGCCGCCGCTGTCGGCGTCCAGGCTGTAGAAATCGATTCGGGTCATGGGTTAAGGCGCGTCAGATTTGCCATGTGCTGCAGTTGTTTGGGTCCGATCTTGCGCAAGTCCGCGATCATTGTTGCCGATGCACCTTCAACCGCGCCTGGTGCGGTATCCGTTGTTTGTTGGATTGACTTGGCCGCGCCAGCTCCGACAACTGTTGGAGCTGGCGCGTTTTAAAGTATTAAAAATATTAAATTTTAAACCGCGTCTCCATAAAGGTCGGAAAAATCCTTGAGCTCGACACAACACGAAAATGACGCATTTCGCTCTGGACGCGGTTTAGTATACCGACAGCATGTCGCTTCTTCGCGGGGTTGCTTGCCCCGCGCGCGGAACCCGACCGATCCAGCCCCGATTCGCACGGACCACCGAACAGACGACCGAGCACCATGGCCCAAGACTCGCTAACCGCATGTCTGGAATGCGGTCTGCTCCAGCGCATCCCGGAGGTGCCGCCGAGCGGATCGGCGCAGTGTGTGCGCTGCGGCGGTGTCATGCACCGCAATCGGCCGGATAGCCTGAACCGAACTCTGGCACTCACGATCGCCGGGCTCGTCCTTTTCATCGTCGCCAACAGCTTCCCCTTTCTGTCGTTCGAGATGCAGGGCAGGGGGACGCAGACGACGCTGATCACGGGAGTGGTCGATCTTTATCAAGCGGGCGATTGGCCGATCGCCGCAGTGGTGCTCTTTACCAGCATCCTGGCGCCCGGCCTGCAGTTGGCGCTCTTGCTGATCGTCCTGGTTCCGCTGACCCTGAATCGGATGCCGCCCTGGTTGCCGACGCTCTTTCGATGGGTTCGGACCCTGGTCCCCTGGGGGATGATGGACGTCTTCATGGTCGGAATCCTGGTGGCGGTGGTGAAGCTCGCCGACATGGCGTCGATCGTTCCGGGGGCATCGCTCTTCGCGCTCGTCGCGCTCATCTTTGTCCTGGCGGCGGCGCAGGCGGCCCTGGACCCGGATTTGGTCTGGTCACGCGTGCCCGTCACGGGTGCGCGCGCGCGCCCGCTACGCCACGGCGAGGACCAGGTCTCCTGCGACGTCTGCGAGCTGGTGGTTCGTCCCTCCGAGGCCGTGCGCGACGGCGTTCGTCTGCGCTGTCCACGCTGCACCGACGTGCTGCATCGGCGCAAACCCCAAAGCCTGCAACGCACTTGGGCGCTCTTGATTGCGGCGATCCTCTGCTACATCCCGGCGAACGTCTTGCCGATCATGTCGGTGACGTCGCTCGGACGTAGCCAATCGGATACCATCTTCACCGGGGTGTCTTTCATGTTGGATCACGGGATGTGGCCTCTGGCCCTTGTGATCTTTACGGCAAGCATCTTCGTTCCGCTCCTGAAGCTGTTGATCTTGATCTTCCTTCTCGTGTCGGTGCAACGGCGCTCCGCGTGGCGGCCGCGTGAACGGACCCGCCTCTATCGGGTCGTCGAGACGATCGGGCGCTGGTCCATGGTCGATGTCTATGTGGTCACGATCCTGGTCGCCCTGGTGCGGCTCGGGAACATCGCGAGCGTCCAAGCGGAGCTCGGCGCCATCTTTTTTTGCGCGGTCGTGGTCTTGACCATGCTCGCGGCCATGTCGTTTGATCCCAGGTTGATCTGGGATGCACTGGAGCAGGGACATGTCGGAGATCGAGAACGCCGGTTCGGGGCCACCCTTGCAGGATCCCCTTGAGGGCGTGCCTGCGGCGATCGTCAAGGGTCGCAGCGGTGTTTCGCTCGTCTGGCTGATCCCGATCGTAGCCCTGTTGATCGGGGTCTGGCTGGCGGCCAAGACCTACGCCGAGCGGGGGCCGACGGTCAAGATCGAGTTCCGGACGGCGTCGGGGCTGGAAGCCGGGAACACGAAGGTCAAATTCAAGGATGTGGACATCGGCCAGGTCACCTCCATCGACGTGAGTGCGGACCTGAATAGCGTCGTTGTGACCGCCGAGCTCAAGCATGGCTCGGATCAGTTTCTCACCGAGAAGACGCGCTTCTGGGTCGAGCGCCCGCGCGTGACCGCCAGCGGTGTCTCGGGTCTGGAAACCTTGCTGTCGGGGTCCTTCATCGCGATCGATCCGGTGCGCGACGGCAAGGAAGTGTTTCAGTTCAAAGGTCTCGAGGAGCCGCCGCTGTTTACGACCTCGGAGGCGGGGACACGCTTCTCGTTGCGCTCGCCGACCTTGGGGTCGTTGAACGTCGGCGCCCCGGTCTATTACCGCCAGATTCAGGTCGGGCAGGTTGCAGGCTTCTCGCTCGACGACGATGGGGAGGCGGTCGGCATCGACCTCTTTGTCTTTTCGCCGCATGATCGCTTGGTATCGACGAGCACACGGTTTTGGAACGCCAGCGGGATCGATGTTTCGTTGAGCGCCGTCGGCGTGACGGTGGATACCGAGTCACTGATGGCGGTCTTGATCGGCGGCGTGGCCTTCGACACGCCGGATACCATCGATGCGCCGGGCGAGCCTCCGGGCGCGGGTCATGTCTTTCCGCTCTATGCGAGCCGCGACAGCGCCCATGAGAAGATCTATCTGCACAAAGAGCGCTATCTCCTCTACTTCGATGGCTCGGTGCGCGGTTTGACCGTCGGCGCACCCGTCATGCTGCGCGGGATCGCGATCGGGAAGGTTCTCGATATCCAGCTCCAGCTCAGCATCGAGGACCTGCAGTTTCACATCCCGGTCCTGATCGAGGTGGAGCCCGAGCGGATCGCGGTTCGCGGTGACCGAGGCGCGCTCGACGAGACGGGTATGATCAGGCAGCTGGTCGCCAAGGGGCTGCGGGCTCAGCTCAAGTCGGGCAGCCTCATTACGGGCCAGCTCTATGTCGAGCTCGATTTCTATCCGGAGGCTGCGCCCGAGGTGCTTGCGAAAGAGGGCGATTACGAGGTGCTGCCGACCGTCCCGGGCTCGCTTGAGGCGCTGACCAACAAGGTCACCGCGATCCTCGACCGACTCGAAGCCTTTCCATTCGATCGGATCGGAAAGGATTTGACCGACACGCTCGCCGGAGCGAGCGAGATCCTGAGCTCCGCGGCGCTCAAACAGGGTATTGTGGAGCTTGAGCAAGCGCTGGCCGAGATTCGTGCGCTGGCCGCGCAGCTCAACACCGGCATTGCGCCCGAGCTCGCCGAGACATTGCGGCAGACCACTGCGACCTTGCGGGGTGTGCGCGGGATGATCGAGGAGGGCTCGCCCATTTCCGTCGAGCTGCGACGCTCGCTCAACGAGGTCTCGGGTGCGGCACGATCGCTGCGAGATCTGACGGACTATCTGGAGCGTCACCCGGAAGCCCTGCTGAGGGGCAAAGGAGGAGGTCGATGAAGGTGCGTGGATTTGGGTTGGCCCCCGTGGTTGTGGTCGCGGTCGCCGTCCTGGTCTCGGCGGGCTGTGCGACCTCGCCGCCGTCGAGCTTCTACACCCTGACGCCGATGCGTGCGATGCCCGCATCGGGTGGTTCGCAAAGCACGGCGCAGAGCACGGCGCCGGGCGTCGGGCTTGGTCCGGTCAACTTTCCTGACTTTCTCGACCGACCGCAGATCGTGACGCGCGATGCCGGCAATCGGCTGGCCATCGACGAGTTCCATCGCTGGGGCGGGACCATCCAGGACGACTTCCTGCGGGTCTGGATCGAGAACATGTCCGCCTTGTTGGGCACGACCAGCGTTTTCGCCTTTCCCAACGAGGTCCGCTATCCATTGGACTTTCGGGTGACGGCCGACGTGCTCGCCTTCGAAGGGACCCCCGACGGATACGCCGTGCTCCGGGCGCGCTGGATCGTGCTTGAGCACCGCACGGATCAGGTCCTACGCGTCGAGGAAACGCGCTACCGTCACCCGCTGGCCGAGCCGAAGGACGAGGGTGCACTCATCGCGGCGATGAGCGAAACCCTGGGCGATTTCAGCCAGGATGTTGCGTTGACCTTGCAGCAACTCCCGAAGCCTAAGCCGCCGGCACCGGAGCAGCCGGATGATCGGGGCGGCTTGCTGCGTATTCCCTGATGGGTTTCGCTACGCTCTACGGATTCCAGTCCGGCGATGTCGGAGCGTGGAGGATGGGTTTCGCTGCGCTCTACCCATCCTACGCCGGGAGTTGGATTAGGTGATTCGGGGGCTTTCCTCAAGCGCTGCCCCGCATCCCGACTGTCTGCACTGATTGACCTCGACCGTGATATGGAGCAGGTCGGGCATGCCGGAGAGCAGACCGCGGTAGTGCTCGACCGGGCGCGGGTGGTGGGTGACGAGTGATAGGATGCAGGCGCGCCCGGCCGGTGCGATCCTCCAGACGTGCAGATCCGCGACCTGGTTGTCGGAATCGGTCTCGATGCGGCGGCGTATCTCCTGTTCGATCGGGCCGTTGTCGCCTGCGTCCAAAAGCACCTGTGCGCTCTCGCGAGCGAGCCCCCAAGCCCAGCGGCCGACAAGGGCGGCGCCGACGATTCCCATCAGCGGATCCATGAAGGCCCAACCGTAGAGCATGCCCAGCGCCAATGCGACCAACGCCAGGACGGAGGTCAGGGCATCGGCGATGACATGCAGATAGGCCGCCTTGAGGTTGTGATCCTGGATGTCGGCAAGCCCGGGATGATGGTCGTGCCGATGTTGGTCATGTGCATGATCGGCGTTTGCAGGATGGTACTCGTGCGAATGCGAACGATCGTGACCGTGATGATGATGCTCATGTCCGGAGTGGCCCAATAACCAAGCGCTGAGCAGGTTCACGGCCAGACCGAAGACAGCGACGATCATCGCCTCCTCGTAGCGGATCTCGACCGGATCGACGAGGCGGCTCAGTGACTCGTACAGCATCCAAAGGGCGCCGGCGGCCAGCAGCAGCGCGCTTGTATAGCCTGCGAGCGAGGAGACCTTGCCGGTCCCGAAGGTGAAGTGTCGATCCGTCCCGCGCTGTCGCGCGAAGGCATAAGCATAGGCGGCGATACCGAGCGCCGCAGCGTGACTGCCCATGTGCCAGCCGTCCGCCAGCAGGGCCATCGAGCCGGTCATCCAGCCGGCGACCAACTCCACGCACATGGCCGCAAGCGTGAGACCGACGACCCAGCGCGTGCGACGCTCGGCATCCGCTTGGTCGGCGGTCGCGAAGTCGTGGCTATGACCCCAGTCGCTGATGTCGTGTGTTTGCATAGGCATCCCGTCAGTGATCGAGTCCGAGCTGTTAGCTGTTAGCTGTTAGCTGAGAGCTGATAAGGAACGGTTCAAAAATAAGTAAAACGACTCGACGAGAGAATACCTTTGCCTCGATTCTCGTTGTCGTTGTCGTTGTCGTTGTCGTTGTCGTTGTCGACAACGCGTTCTAGTTCATCACTCCGACCACATCGGCCGTAACCAGGTTGCCGAGAGCGACCGCCCGGGTACGCCGACTTTAGTCGGCAACTGGGGACGGGCGACTTCAGTCGCCCGAGCGCTCCCGCGCGGCGGACTTAAGTCCGCCTCCCGCCAGGTCGGTCTCCCCAGGGGTGCCGACTAAAGTCGGCGTACCCGGGACGAAGTCTCGCGTCCGGTCGGGGAACCCAAGATGCCTGCATGAAACGATGACCAAGGCCGCGCGCACGCCACCGTACGCAATAACGATCAAGGCCCGCCAATTACAACGATTAGAGTCGGTGGGCAACTTATTTCCGACACGTTACTAACCGAGAACCCATCACAGACCACGGATGACTCCTCCCCCCCGACATCAGGACTCCGCCCGAGACCCCTCGCCGATCCACTCATAGGTCTCGACCGTCGCCGGGTCGCATTTGCTGCATCCGGACGTGCATCCGACGGCGCCCGTGATCCGACGAACACGGCCCTTTCGCTCCAAGATGTCGAGCATGCCGCGCAATGCATCCGGACTGGATTCGAAGCGATAGGCCAAGTCCATCAAGCCGACCCGGCGGTGCTGCTCGAGATAACCAGAGAGCTCCGAGAGAATCATGCTACATCTCCTTGACGACGTGGGGTCGATGGCGTCGACTCGAACCGGTTGTCATGCACCCTCGCGGACCAAACCGGTCGGTCTCGGCCCTCCGCGCTCTGCACTGATCCGCATCCCGATCACGACTGCGGCGAAGAGGGCCAGCATGCCGGCAATCCAGGCCGCCGAGCTGGTCGGATCGCGCGCGAAGATGGCGCTCTGATAGAAGACGGTGGCGACGATATAGCCGAGCCCGGTCGTCCAGAGCACCGTGAAGACCGCCCAGCCCGGCGAGGTCTCGCGATAGATGGCCGCAATCGCCGCGACACAGGGTGCATAGAGCAGGATAAAGAGCAGATAGGCGAAGGCGCCGGCGGCCCCGTCGAAGCGCGATGCCATGGCCCCGAAGGTGCCCGTGGTGATCGCTTGAGACTCGGCTACGGCAGCCGTGTCGGTCAGGTCACCGACGTTCAAGCCCATCGGGTCCTCCCAACTGCCGAGTGCATCGGCGAGGTTCGCGGGAATCGTCGCCAAGGCGCCGAGCAGACCGGCCTTCAGATCGAAGGGCGCCTCCTCTTCGGTCTCGCCGGCATCCGCGACCGCGAGGGCCGAGTAGGTCGCATCCAGGGTGCCGACCACGGCCTCCTTGGCCAGGATGCCGGTGAAGATGCCGACGGTAGCCGGCCAGTTCTCGGCGTCCAGACCCATGGGCGCGAACGCGGGCGAGAGTGTGCGACCGACCTCGGCGAGGACGGACTTGTCGCTGTTTTCGTTGCCGAAGGAGCCGTCCGTGCCGACGCTGTTCATAACGTTGAGCACCAGCACCATGGGGACGATGACCTGACCCGCCCGGACGACGAATCCGCCGGTACGATCGAGCGTGCGCAAGGCGACGCCTTTGATTGTCGGCAGATGATAGGGCGGCAGCTCCATGATGAAGGGTGTGGCGTCGCCCTTGAGCAGGGTGCTCTTCATGACCAAGCCGGTCAGCACCGCGACCGCGATCCCGATGAGATAGAGTCCGAAGACGATGTTCTGGCCGCCGACCGGGAAGAATGCCGCGGCGAAGAGCACATAGACCGGCAGACGCGCACCGCAGGACATGAAGGGCGCCATCAGCACCGTCAACGTCCGGTCGCGTTGGTTCTCCAAGGTCCGCGCGGCCATGATCGCCGGTACATTGCAGCCAAAGCCGACCAGCAGCGGCACGAACGACTTGCCCGGCAGACCGACGGCGCGCATGAAGCGATCCATGACGAAGGCGGCGCGGGCCATGTAGCCGGAGTCCTCGAGGATCGACATGAAGATGTAGAGGAAAGCGATGATGGGGATAAAGGTCGCCACCACCTGGATGCCGCCGCCGATGCCGTCGGCCAGCAACAGGATCAGCCATGCGGGCGCACCCAGACCGGCGAGGACATGCGCCGTCCCGTCCACGAAGAGCGTGCCGGCGGCCTGGTCGAAGACGTCGATGAAGGCCCCGCCGATGTTGATGGTGAACATGAACATCAGATACATCACGACCAGGAAGATCGGGATGCCGAGCATGCGGTTGAGCATGACGCGATCGATGCGATCGGAGAGATTGCGCGAGACCGCGCCGACCTGCGTCACCGATGCTTGCGTCATCGCGTGTGCAAAGCTGTAGCGGGCGTCGGCGACAAGGATGTCGATGTCCTCGGCCTGATCGCCGAGGAGCGCGCGGACCTCGGCTCGGGTCACCCGGTCGCCGACCAGGTGCTGCGCCAAATCGTCGCCCTCGAGCAGACGGGCGGCAAGCCAGCGTGGCGAGTCGCCGTTGTCGCGGGCGATTGCCGTGACCCGCGGTACGAGCGCGGCGATCGCCTTCTCGAGCAACGGCTGATAGGGGATCTCGACCTGCGGGATCGGATGGGCCGCTTGGCTCTCGAGCAGGACGTGCTTGAGCTCCGCGATGCCCTCGCCGGTGGCCGCCGAGATAGGGACGACCGGACAGCCCAGACGCTTCGCGAGGGCTGCGACGTCGATCTTCATGCCCCGCTCGCGTGCCACGTCCATCATGTTGAGTGCCACGACCAGGGGGCGGCCCATCTCGATCAGTTGAGTGGTGAGATAGAGATTCCGCTCGAGGTTGGTCGCATCCAGGATGTTGAGGACGAGATCCGCCTCGCGATCGTGGATGAAGTCGCGTGCGATGCGCTCGTCGAGCGAGAGATCGTGATCCGAGACATCCAGCGAATAGGTGCCTGGCAGGTCGACGAGATGAACAATGGCCCCCTCGAAACGATAACGCCCGATCTTGCGCTCCACGGTCACGCCCGGCCAGTTGCCGACGCGCTGACGCGATCCGGTCAAGGCGTTGAAAAGTGTCGTCTTGCCGCAGTTTGGATTGCCGACCACGCCGATGGTCAAGGGTTTGCTCATGGTCGTCTTCCCGGTCTCGCCGAGGGTTCCGTTCGGGGGGTTGCTCACGACAGGGCCTCCACCAGCAGGGCGGCCGCCTCATCCTTGCGCAGGCTGATCGAGCAGCCGCGTACCCGAACCTCCACGGGATCGCCAAGCGGGGCGACCCGAATCACCTGGATCTCTGCACCGGGGGTCAATCCCATCGAAAGGAGCTTGCGGCGATAGGCCGGCGCGCCGGCGTCAAAGCCCTGGACTCGGCCGTGATCGCCGGACTTCATGTCTCTGAGGGTGGTCATGAGTGCTGATACATCACAGAAGATCGAGTGAGGCCGGTCTCCCGGCGGTCCGGTCGGGGTTGCGCTGTCAGGTGAGGGGCGCGACCTGGATCTTGGCGGCCATTCCGCCGCCGAGCGCGATGCGCGCCTCGCCGCGGGCAACCAGGAGTCCGCCGCCTTGGCGTTGCACGACAGCGAGCTCGGATCCGACGTTCAGGCCGAGCTCCGTCAGACGTGTCGTCAACCCTTTGCCGCCATGCAGTGCGACGATTCTCACGCGGGCACCTTCATCGGCCATCATGAGTGGAAATCCTTTCACGGTTGGGCCGCGCGTCGTCAGGGGCTCATGGCGGATGGGGTTTGGGTGGCCGTGTTGACCGAACATTGTTGATTCTCCAATTCTCAAGGTCTCCGGAACCCGGAGGTGTCGCCGAGTCTCAAGGCGGCACGGCGCTCGCTGGGTGTGTTGAACGTCTGGATGTATCGGCTGGATGGGCCTATCGCGTGGCGCTGCAATGGCTCGACCGGCAGGCATCCTGTCTGATGATAATACTAGTCCAGCGCGACTCTAATTGCAAATGATTCTCAACGCGGATCTGCTCCGCGGTGAAGATTCGGCCTCCATTTGCGTCCTAAGGGGGATTCGCCCTGAGAGGCTGCGGCATGCGCCTATTTCAGCAGCTTTCGCGGCCGCTTGACATGATCGGAAGCGGGTTTTCGTGACGAGTGGAGCAGTGCAGAGATTCCGAGACCGTCCGAGCATGCTTCTTTTTGCCTTCACCGGTTAGACGCAGCGTCGGGCCGGGCGGGGGGAGCGCTCGCATCCGCACATCCTGTCGGTCGGCGGCCACCGATGGTTTATCCTGTCTCGATTGCGGTGCTCGCACTCGTGAAGGGAGGGTAGGAACATGGATCTCGGGCGGCGATCTCGACGCTTTTTCAAGGTCCCTTCGTTGAATAGGTTGCGGCTGCGTCCTTACGGCGACAGCCTCGTCACGCCGGCCGTTGCGGTCTGGCTCGGTTTTGCCTGGGTCATCATCCTTTTGATGGCCAGCATCGAAGGCATCGTCTGGGGCTTCGTCGGGGCCTCGATCGTCCCGCAGGCCGCGGCCTGGCTCCGGCCGGTCGCCGGTCTCTTTATGTTCGTGCTCATGTTCGCGGTCATCTGGATCGTCGACGCCTCCCTGGTCATGTCCGAGCGGCCGACACGCGCCCGGGGTGGTCTGCGAGACGCTCGGCTTGAGGGGCGCGGCGCCGGCACACGTTGGTTCTTCGGTCTGCTGGTACGGGTGTTGATCGTGGCGGTCTCGCTCTATGTAACCGCGCCATTTCTGGCCAAGCTAATCCGCGCCGACGACATCGAGAGCTATCACCAGCGCTTGGTCGAGCAGTATTACGCCGAGCGCGATGCGGCCTTCACGGCCCAGGTCGCCGTGCGTGCCCAAGAGGTCGAGGCACGCTACGGCGGGCTGATCGCTCCCTTGGAGGAGGAGGTCGAGCGTCTGAGCCGTTCGCTCGATGCCGAGCGGCAACGCCGTGACCGGATCGCGGCCGAGTACACCCCGGAGATCACGGTGCTGCGCGCCGAGCTGGCCGCCGCACAAGAGCGCCTCGGCGACGAGATCCACGGACGCGGCGACCGTCCGGAGGGCTATGGGCCGGAGGCGCGCAAATGGGACGCCCGGGCGAATACGCTCGTCGCCGCGCTGGCCGAGAAGCAGGCGGAGATCGATCGGCGCATCGCCGAGGTCGCGCAGACGATCGCGGACCAAGAAGAGCGCCTGCGTGCGCGCATGGACGAGCTCCAACGCATCCGTCTGGAGCAGCAGGAGCGCATGGACCGCATCCGCGCCGAGGTGGCCGCGGCGCAGCCCGAGGATCTGCCCCCGCGGTTGACCTTCGCCGCGCGCTCCAAGGCCTTGCAGGCGCTGCGGATGAGTCCGGACGAGGCGGGCGTGCCGCATTTCGAGACGGTCGACGGCTTTGCGCAGGCGGCACTGGCCATCCTCTTCTTCTCGCTGATCGCGCTGAAGTTGTTCGAGCCGGCCGCGGTGCGGGCCTATTTCAGCGAAGCCTTGCAGTACCAGTATCGAAAGTATCTCGATGGCGCCTTGTCCGGAATCCCCGGCTTCGCCTGTCCGGAGGATCCCGTGCAGCGCCTGAGTCCGGTCGAGTTCGCGCGTCTATGGCAAGGCTACGAGCAGGATCCAGAGGGTCACTTCGCGGAGCAGCAGGCACGGTTGGCGGCCGCCGAGCCGATGCGGATGCGCCTGGCGGACGAGTCGTTCGCCGAGACCCTGATCGAGCGTCGTCGCGAGAACCTCGATCAGGAGCTGGATCTGGTCCGCCGCCGCCGCGAGATCGAGGTGGCGGCCTACGAGAACGAGCAGCGTCTGCGCGCCGGCGAGCTGCGCGCGCAGTTGGCCGACGAGACGCGCGCGAAGCATCATCATCGACGCGCCGAGCTCGATCATGAGCTGCAGCAGGCGCGCGAGTCCTGGGCGTTGCAGAAGGCCCACGACGAGGAGGACCTGCGCGAGCGCATGGCCGCCTTCGAGCGCTCCATCGAGCTCGCGCGCGAGGACCGGCGTCTGCGGGAGAAGGAGATGGAGATCCGCCATGCTCAGCGCGAGGAGGAGCTGCGTCAGGCCAATGTGCAGCGGCTTCATCGCCATCGCGTCGAGGTTGCCGAGCTCGCGGCCCGCCGCCGTCGAGAGGAGCGTCTGGAGCGTCTCGCCGGGATGCGCGACGAGCTGACGCGTCTGCGCGAGCTGGAGATGCGAGCCACGGCGGAGGCCGGGACGCTGCGCGAGGCGGGTTATCGTCTCAAGGACGCCATCGAGACCGTGACCGGGAAGATCGGATCGGCCGAGAGCGGGCTGGCATCGGCCCGCGCGCGGATGGCCGAGCTGAAGCGGATTGCCGACGGCCGGGACGCGGATCGCGGCGAGACCCCTCGGCCCTCCGGCGGCGGCTTCTGGTCGCGCGCGGAGCGTTCGGAGGACGGGAAGGGCGCTCGCGAGGCGAGACGGGAGATGAAGTCGCTCGAGAAGTGGCTGCGCGAGGAGGACGAGCGCCTGGCTCGCTTGCGCGACGAGCGTCGCGCCTTGGAGGTGCGTCGGATGACCCACGATGACCAATTGCACGAGATCGAAACACGAGTCTCCGGTATCCGCTCGCGCATCCTCTTCCACGAAGACGGGATCGGTACCCTGCTGGCGTCGGAGCGAGCGCCGGCTGAAGACCCCGAGGTCTAGGCGACTTGCGGAGAAGGCGCCATCGATCTTCGGATGGTCTGCATCGTGGTGGGTGGACTTCGCTTGTCGTTGTCGATTACGACAACGACAACGACAACGATTAAGTTCGGTGCTCATTCTATTGCTGACATGTCACTTAGGCTGTACGCACCCCTTTCGACAGATCAACAGCGCTTCCCGGTTCGACATCCATGACGACGCTCGACAGCTACGACCAAATCCCCTACGAGAGCTTCGCGATCCCGGAGACGCATCCGGACTATCTCGCGACCCTCGGCACGCTGCTCGGTCTGACCACGGCGGATCCGGAGCACTGCCGGGTCTTGGAGCTGGGTGCGGCGAGCGGCGGCAATCTGATCCCCATGGCCTTTCATCTGCCTTGGAGCGAGCTCGTCGGGGTCGAGCTCTCCGCCGAGCAGGCCCGGCGCGGACAGGCCATGATCACCGAGCTGGGCCTGACCAATCTGCGTCTGCTCCATCAGGACATTCTCGATGTCGACGAGACGCAAGCCCCGTTCGACTTCATCCTGGTCCACGGGGTCTATTCCTGGGTTCCGGAGGTGGTCAAGGAGCACATCCTGCACCTCTGCGGTCGGCTCCTGAGCGAGCGCGGGATCGCCTATGTCAGCTACAACGTCTTGCCGGGCTGGCGCCAGCGCGGCATGTTGCGCGACATGCTTCTGTTCCACTGCCGCGGCGCGACGGCGCCCGGCGAGCGTTTGAGCCGCGCGCGCGATCTGCTCGATCGACTCGCCCGAGGCGTGTCGGCCAAGCATCCGGACGGTCAGCCACGACCCGAAGCCGAGACGCTGCGACGCGAGGTCGAGTACCTGCGCACCGCGCGACCGAGCTATCTCTATCATGAGTATCTGGAAGAGACGAACAGTCCGGAGCTGTTCAGCGACGTCATGGCGCGGGCGCGCCGTCACGGCCTCGCCTTCCTCGCCGAGTCCAAGCTGCACACGATGTTCGCCTCCACACTCGGGGCGGCGGCAGAGGCCGCGCTCGACGGGCTCGGCGATCAGCTCGTGCAGGAGCAGTACATGGACTTCCTGCGCCTGCGGGCCTTCCGACAGACCCTCTTGGTGCGCGCAGACGCGCAGCCCTGTCTGGAGATCGATCTGGAGCGTCTGTATGACTTCTCGGTCCATGCCGACCTGACCCCCTTGCAGCGGGTCCATCTGAACCGCGTGAAGCGTCAGGACTATGCCACGGCGGACGGTGGTCGTCTGCAGGTGGAGCATCCCTTGACCAAGGCCGTTCTGGAAGGTCTCGCGCTGGTCTATCCGAATGCGATGCCGTTGGGGCCTCTCATGGAGGCGGCGGCGAAAGAGGTCGCAGGGACCAGCGGGCGGCGCTATGCGAACGACCGGGACGCCTGTCTGAGCGAGCTCTTCAACCTCTATATCTCCCAAGGGATCGGCCTGACCCAACGCGCCGCCCGTTGGCCGCACCAGGTCGGCGAACGGCCTCGGGCCACGCCCTTGGCCCGTGCTCAAGCGGCATCCGGGGAGGGGCATGTTGCGAGCGTGCGCCACCGCAGTCTCGGGCTCGATGCCTTATCCGCCCGGCTGCTTATGCTGCTCGACGGCACGCGCGATCTGAACGGCCTGTTGACGGACCTTGCGGCCGAGATCCGGACCGACCCGGAATTGGCTGCGGCGCTGGGGTCGCCGGGCCAGGGCGAAGGCCGGTCGGAGCAGATCGCACCGGCCAGTCTCGAGCGTTTGCTCGGCATCTTTGCGCGCGCCGGGCTGCTGGTTGCGGACGCGCAGCCGAGCGATTCGGAGCTAGGGGCCCAAGGACGCAACGGCCCTATTGACGGCTGAAGAAGAAGGTTTCACCGTGACATGGCATGCGAGGTCTCGGTGAACGGCGCACTGATCAAGGTACTTGCGATCCTCGGCGCCGTCTTGCTCCTGCTGGTGGGCGGTCGAGCGGGATGGGATGCCCTGATCGAGACAACGTCGCAGCCGGACATGCGGACGGCGACCTCGACCCTGATGCTGGATCGCGACGGGCGTTTGCTGCGCGCCTTCACGGTCGCCGACGGACGCTGGCGTCTGCCGGTCGATCTGGATGCGGTCGATCCGACCTATGTGGCGATGCTTCTGGCCTACGAAGACCGCCGATTCGAGTCGCATTCGGGTGTCGATACACTCGCACTTATGCGCGCCGGCTGGCAGCTCCTGAGCCAGGGAGGCATCCGGTCCGGCGGATCGACCCTCACCATGCAGCTGGCGCGTCTGCTGGAGACGCGCTCGACACGGGATGCCGGCGGCAAGCTCCGGCAGATCCGCACCGCACTCTGGCTGGAGCGAAAGCTCGACAAGCGCACCATCCTGCAAACTTATCTCACCCTCGCCCCCTACGGCGGCAACCTCGAAGGTGTGCGCTCGGCCTCGCTCGCGTGGCACGGCAAGGAACCGCGACGCCTGACGCCGGCCGAGGCGGCGTTGCTCGTCGCATTGCCGCAGTCGCCGGAGACACGCCGGCCGGATCGCCACCCCGATGCCGCCCGTCGGGCGCGCGATCGGGTGCTCGAGCATGTGCGTCTGGCCGGCGTTATCGATGCGGACGAGGCGGCCGCGGCCCGCGCCGAGCCTATCCCGACCGCGCGCCTGGATGCCCCCATGCTGGCGGCGCATCTCACCGATCGACTCAGACGCGCGCAGCCCGAGCGCGCGGTCCATCGCCTGACGCTGGATGCCGGTCTGCAGGAACGCCTCGAGCAGCTCGCGAACGCGCGTGCCGCCGCACTCGGTCCGCGGGTCTCGATGGGGATCCTGGTCGCCGATCACGGGCGCGGCGAGATCCTCGCAAGCGTGGGCTCAGCCGGTCTTTTCGAGACGGCTCGGCAGGGTCATGTCGACATGACGCGCGCGGTCCGATCGCCGGGCTCGGCACTCAAGCCACTGATCTACGGGCTCGCATTCGAAGACGGTCGGGCCCATCCCGAAAGCCTGATCGAGGATCGCCCGAGCGCCTTCGGCGGCTATGTCCCGGCGAACTTCGACCTGGGTTTCCAGGGGACGGTCACGGTGCGTCGGGCGCTGCAGCTCTCGCTCAACATCCCGGCGGTCAAGCTGCTGGATGCGGTCGGGCCGGCGCGGCTGGTCGCGCGGATGCGCCGCGCCGGTGCGCATCCGGTGCTTCCCGATCTGAGTCCGCCCGGTCTCGCGGTCGGCTTGGGCGGGGTCGGCCTGTCCCTGACGGAACTTGTCGGTATCTATGCGGCGATTGTGCGCGGGGGTCGCCCTGTGACCTTGCGGGACACCCTCGACGAACAAGGCGCGGAATCTGGATCGCTCGGCATCGCCGCGGATGCCGGGGCGCCCGTGCTCGAGGCGCGCGCGGCCTGGTATGTCGCCTCGATCCTCGCCGGTGCGCCGGCACCGACCAACAGCGCGCCCGGTGTGCTCGCCTTCAAGACCGGAACCTCCTACGGCTACCGCGATGCCTGGGCGATCGGGTTCGACGGGCGCCATGTGGCCGGCGTCTGGGTCGGTCGTCCCGACGGAGCGCCCGTGCCCGGACTCGCCGGCATCGATGCCGCCGCACCCGTGCTGGTCGAGGTGTTTGCGCATCTCGGTCCGACGACCCCGCTCCCTTCTGCGCCCCCCGGCATCCTGAGTACGACCTCGGCGGAGCTACCCCCGCCGCTGCGTCGCGTTCAGGATCCACGCGCCGCGTCGCGCGGCGGCGCCCACGCCCCGCAGATCGCCTATCCGCCCGATGGCGCGCGCGTCGAGCTGGGACTCGGTCGAGGTCGGGCCGCCGATCTGGTCCTGCGGGTTCGCGACGGTACCCCGCCCTTCACCTGGTTCGTTGACGGTGCCCCGGTCGTGCGCGAACCCTACGCGCGAACCGCGCAATGGACGCCCGACGGCCCCGGTTATGTTGCCATCTCGGTCGTCGACGCCCGCGGCGCAGCGGCGAGGGTGAGTGTCTTTCTTGAATGATCTGGCGTTCGGGAAGATTCACCCTCACACTTCAAGGCATTCGAGGCCGGAGCCCGTCATCATGTCTCAAACGCTTTACGACCGAGATCTATACGACTGGTCCATGCAGACCGCTCGCCTGTTGCGCGAAGGGCGCTATGCCGAGATCGACACGCTGCATCTTGCGGAGGAAGTGGAGTCGATGGGCAAGAGTGAGCGTCGAGCCTTGGAACATCGTCTGGTGGTGCTGCTGGTTCACCTGCTCAAATGGGAACACCAGCCCGAGCAACGCTCCAAGAGTTGGCAGCGGACCTTGATCGAGCAGCGCAAGCAGGTCGCCAAACTCTTGAACGACAGCCCGAGCCTGAGGCCTCGTCTGACAGATCTGCTCGTGGATGCCTACGAGAGCGCCGTGCGGTGGGCGGCCGATGAAACGGGGATGGACGAGAGCGAGCTCCCCCAAAGTTGTCCCTATCGGTCTGAACAGGTCATCGATCCTTCATTTTTCCCTGGCTCCAATGAAACCGAGGCAACAGGCCATGACTGAGACCTCCTCGCCCGGACGCCCCACGGCGCTGCTCTGGGCCGCCGCCGGTCTGCTGCTCGTCGCCGTCGTCGCGGTCGCACTCTATAAAGCCTGGCCGCTGCTGAATCCGACACTGGCTGAGGTCGCACCGCTCGATCCGAGCTGTGATCTGCGTGCCGGACCCTGTGATGCGCGGTTTGCCGGCGGGGGGAGCCTGCGCTTTGCAATCGAGCCGCAAAGTATCCCGGTCGTGACGCCGCTGCGGCTTATCGTGCAGACGACCGGCTTCGACGTTCGTGCGGTGGAGGTCGATTTCGCGGGTGTCGACATGAATATGGGGTACAACCGCGCAGCGCTGGAGCCGGCAGGTCCAGGCGTCTACGCAGGGCAGGGGACCTTGCCGGTATGCGTGCGTGCGCGCATGGAGTGGGAGGTGAGGGTGTTGGTCCACACGGCCGACGGGATTTTGGCGGCTCCGTTTCGATTCGAGACGGTGAGGGATTGAATCTGGCGGGTTAGCGGTCCCGATAGCGGAGGGTCAGCTCGCCGTAGGCGTCGATGCGGCGGTCGCGCAAGAAGGGCCAGAGTCGGCGGACCTGCTCGGTGCGGCCCGGTTCGATCTGCGCGAGCAGGATCTCCGGGCTCTGGTCGCCGGCCTGTGCGAGGATCTCGCCTTGAGGGCCGCAGACGAAGGAGTGGCCCCAGAACCGTGCGCCGGAGGTCGCGCCGCTCGGATCCGGCTCGAACCCGACCCGATTGCAAGCCGCGACGGGCAGGGCGTTCGCGATCGCGTGGCTGCGCTGGATCCCGATCCAGGCCTCGCGTTGGCGGGCCTGCTCTTGCGGGGTATCGTTCGGATCCCAGCCGATCGCGGTCGGGTAGAGCAGGATGTCCGCCCCGGCCAACGCCATCAGACGTGCAGCCTCCGGATACCATTGATCCCAACAGACCAGCACGCCTAGGCGCCCGACCGAGGTGTCGATCGGCTCGAAGCCGAGGTCGCCGGGCGTGAAATAGAACTTCTCGTAGTAGCCTGGATCGTCCGGGATGTGCATCTTGCGGTAGACCCCGGCGAGTCGGCCGTCGCTGTCCAGGACCACCGCGGTGTTGTGATAGAGCCCGGGGGCGCGGCGCTCGAACAGCGAGGCGACAATGACCACGCCGAGCTCGCTCGCCAGCGCGCCGAGTCGCTCGGTGCTGGGACCCGGGATCGACTCGGCGAGATCGAAGTTGGCCGGGTCCTCGATCTGGCAGAAGTAGGCGCTGTTATGCAGTTCCTGGAGCAGAACGAGACGCGCACCGCCCGCGACGGCTTCGATGACTCCCCGCTCGCAGGCGTCGAGATTTGCCGCAACGCTTCCCTGATCGGTTTCCTGCACAAGTGCGATGGTGAAAGGGGATCCCGACATGTCGCCAATCTCCGAAAACAGTGGATCCAGGTGTGTGTGACTGATTGACCACAGCGGTAGGGTGGCCCAGCGTAGTTCACCAGCAACGGCGTACGGCTCGGTGGACTTAGGCGATTTCCGCAAAATTCCATACCGTAGGTTGTGCTGACGATAGGAGGCACAACTTGTGCCGATGTTTGGTTGTGCCTCGCACGGCTCGGCACAACCTACGCGACTGGTATAAGGATTCCCGGAGTTCGCCTTAGCTTTCGCTCGTCCACCCCACTAACCACTAACTACTAACCACTAACTACTAACCACTAACTACTAACCGCTACCCATCACACAAGGCCGATCGCGCGGCGCGCGGCTTGGATCAAACGAGCGTCTGCACGGATCCAAAAGTCGCCGCCTGCCCGAGAGACATCCCCTCTTCATCGATCAGGTTCCAAACGACCGCACTCTCGATGCGAAACCGCCGACCGCTAGAGGATACCCGCACCCCGCTGTAGTGGTCGATGAAGCCATGCGCCGTCACCTGCGCAAGCAAGCGCGCGCGCTCCTCCCGATCCGGAGCCTCGGCGGTCAAGCGCGAAGGCATCCGTGTCAACTGCTCCCAATTGAGCTCGAACAGACTCAGGACCCTTCGGTTGCCGTAGGTCAGGATTGGATCCGGGTCGGCATTGTGCGACAAGAGCGCAAAGGGCGCCTCGAACAGAAGCCGGGCGGCCTCGCGGTCGTCCAAGTCGGGATCGATCAGATCGCGCCCCGTGAGGCGTCGATAGCTGGTGCAAAGGAGTCGGGCATGCTCGCACAGGAAGTCATTTGACGGGTTGGGATCGGGAAAGGGCATCACCTGATGATCCTGTCGTAAATCGAAGGGGCAGGCTCACCGTTTGAGCCTCCTCCCTGTTAGTCTTTGCGGGATTCGGGGCCGGCAATCGGACCCCTCTGTTCCCGGAACCACGATCGCGCATGGCCAATTTCCAGACTCATCTCAACGGCGGCATCTTCGTGAGTGTGACCGCGGTGCTCGGCTTGCACGGCGCCGGATTGGTCGAGCAGGGCGCGACGCTCGACTATTTTGCACTGGGCGTGGTCGGGAGTCTCCTTCCGGACATTGATGCCGATGCCTCCAAGCCCGTGCGAGCCTTCTTCAATGTGCTCGGGGTTGCGGTCGCCTTCGCCATGACGCTCCCGCTGATCGGCACGTTTCTTCCGCTGGAAGTCGCGCTCATCTGGGTCGGCGTTTTTCTCTGCGTGCGCTATCTGATCATCGAGATCTTTACCCGTGCGACGGTCCATCGCGGCATCTGGCATTCCTGGCTCGGGATCGCCGCGGCGGCGCTGGCGACCGTCAACATCGCCTATTGGACGATGGACCGGTCCGCTGAGTCGGCCTGGATCGCCGGCCTCATGGTCGGGATCGGCTATCTGACGCACCTCGTCCTGGACGAGCTCTACAGCGTCGATCTCCTGAACAGTCGGGTCAAACGGTCGTTCGGGACTGCGCTCAAGCCCTTCAGTCTGGCCGATCCGCGGAGCAGTCTCGCGATGCTGGCCGTCGTCGCCGTGTTGGCATGGTTTGCGCCTGCGCTCGATCGGGGTGTGCTGCCGGCGGAAAACGTGTCGCAGTTTGCCGTCGTTGCTGCCGATCGTTTGGTCGCGACCCTCGGGGACCTGATGGACGGGACCGGTCTGCTATTGCAGGTCCTGATCGACTGGATCCGCACGGGTGCGACCAACCTTTGATCTTTCACCTTTGCCCCCTGACCGCTGGCCGCCGAGCGGGCCATTCGGCGGACCGCGTCGGCTTGTTGGTGTCGATGCGCGCGGGTTCCTGATGGTCCTTGCGGCCGACGCCTTTTGGAAGGCCGTGCGGATCCACTACAGCCCGATCGGGTTGGACGGCGAACAGACCGAGTGAGCGCCTCCTGCGCCGTTCAGCGACTCAGGGCTGGACCGCACCGCCGGCGACGTGGGTGCCGTGCGCCTCCGACGGGCCGATCCGTCCGTCGTGGATCCGGTATTGATGGCTGGTGACGGCGCGTCTGAAACGGGCGTCGTGCGAGATCACCACCAACGCCTGCGGGAGGGCGTTCAGGATGGTCGTCAGGCGCTCCCGCGTCTCCTCGTCGAGCCCGTTCCCGGGCTCGTCGAGCAAGAGGACATCCGGTTCCATCGCCAGAACCGTGGCGAGGCTCACTAGACGTTTCTCGCCGCCGGAGAGCTTGTGCGTCACGCGATCGCGCAGATGAGTCAAGTCCAGGTGCACAAGCGTGCGATCGACGATCTCCAGGACCTCGTCCTTGGATTTGCCGAGATTGAGCGGCCCGAATGCGATGTCCTCCGCCACCGTCGGACAAAAGAGTTGATCGTCCGGATCCTGGAAGACCAGGCCGGCACGCCGTCGAACCTCGTGGAAATCCCGCTCGTGTCTCCGCGGTGCGCCGAATGCGACAAGCGTCCCAGCCTGCGGACGCAACAGTCCGACCATGATGTGCAGGAGCGTGCTCTTCCCGGCCCCGTTGGGCCCAATCAGGGTGATGCGCTCGCCCTCGTCGAGCGTCAGGCTCAGACCGTTCAGCACCGGCGGGCGGCCGGGATAGGCGAAGCGGATCCCGGTCAGCTCAAACAGCCGCGGCATCCGCAATATCCATGATCAGCAATCCGGAACAGGCGAGGGCGGCAAGACCGGCGAAGAAGGCGTCGGCTCGGCCGTAGGCGAAGTCGTCGAGCAGATGAAAGCGACCCTGGAAGCCACGGCAACGCATCGCCGCGAGGATACGCTCCGAACGTTCGAGGCTGCGCACCAAGAGCATCCCGACGAGATATCCGATGCTTCGATAGGTGTGGAGGGTGTTTGCCGGCCGAAAACCGCGCGCGCGCATGGCGATGCGCAGGCGGGCATATTCCTCGCCGATGACGCCGATGTAACGCACTGTAAAGAAGAGCAGCTGGACCAGGTTCGTCGGCACCCGCAGGCGCGCCAAGGCGTGTCCGAGCGTGACCGCATCAAGGCTGCCGACCAAGGCCAAGAGCACGAGGACGACGGCGTTGGCTTTGAGCAGGATCTCGACGGCCTTGATCAATCCCTCGGCGCTTGCGGTGAATCCGCCCCATTCGAAGAGCGGCGCGCCCGGCACGGTGAAGGGCAGCAGCAAGAGGACCAACAGCATAAAGCCGTCCATCGCAGCCATCCGTCGCAGGGTCGGGCCGGCCGGCAGACTCGCCGCGAGCATCACCGAGAGGGCCAAGCCCAACGCCGTCAAGAGTGTCGCGAGACCCGACAGGGAGACCACGACCAAGGCGAACAGGGTCGCGACGATGATGCGCAGACGCGGGTCGAGTGTTCGAAGCGAGCCGCGCTCGGCCCGATCCGATAAGGCGTCGACGATGTGCATCATGACCTCGGCGGGGCCGCCCGTCTCGCTGGTTGTGGTTCGGCCGAACCCGTCGCCGCGACGCTGCGGAGGGCTGAAACCGGATCCAGGTTCGCCGTCGCGTCGAGTGCAGCGTACCCGCAACCTGGCCGATAAGTCTAAATGAAAGGCCCCTGCATCATCAATGTCGGCGGCTTGTGCGCTTGCACAGAACCGACCCCGCTGGCAGATTGACGCGATGATTGCACGTTGCCTGCCTACTGACGGATCGCTCGCTCCGACGTCGCCGCCTCTGCAGCACGGTGGGCGTCTGCGCGAGGCTGCGGCGCGCTACCGCATCCCAGTGCAGGATTGGTTGGATCTCTCGACCGGCATCAATCCCGACGGCTGGCCCGTGCCCGAGGTGCCCGGCACCGCATGGGCACGGCTGCCGGAAGAAGACGATGGCTTGGAGGAAGCGGCTGCGTGGTGTTACGGCGCCCCAGGGCTCCTCCCGGTCGCCGGTTCACAGGCCGCGATCCAAGCCTTGCCCCAACTGCGGTCGCCCGGACGCGTTGGCGTGCCGACGGTGGGCTATCAGGAGCATGCGCAGGCGTGGCAGCGCGCCTGCCACACCCTGGTCCGGCTCGAGGACGGAGACCCCGGTGACGAGCCAGGTACGGGTCCGGACAGCCTCGACGTCCTGCTCGTCATCAACCCGAACAACCCAACGGGTCGACGCTGGTCGGTGAGTCGGTTGCTCGACTGGCATGCGCGGCTCGCCGCACGGGGCGGCTGGCTTCTCGTCGACGAGGCATTCATGGACTCGACCCCGCAGGAGAGCCTCGCCTCCTACACCGCTCGGCCGGGTTTGATCGTGCTGCGTTCGTTGGGCAAGTTCTACGGGCTCGCCGGGGTGCGTGTCGGGTTCGTGCTCGGCACGGCTGATTTGTGCGAGGCGCTGCGTTCGCGGCTAGGACCCTGGACACTGAGTGGCCCGGCCCGCCATGTTGCGCGGCTCGCCTTGACCGATTCGCCCTGGCAGGAGGCGACCCGCGCATCACTGCGCCGGGCCTCCGCCCGGCTCGCGGCGCTCTTGTCCGATTACGGTCTTGCGCCGACGGGCGGAACCGATCTGTTTCAATGGGTCTGCACGGCGGAGGCTCCGGCCATCCAGGATCGACTGGCACGGCAGGGGATCTGGGTGCGGCGATTCGAGGCACCGCCGAGTCTTCGCTTCGGTCTGCCGGGTGCCGAGGCGGGCTGGGCGCGGCTTGAGTCGGGGCTGCGGTGTCTGGCTGCATGCGCGCCCGGGGATGTGTTTCGGCAAGTCGCCGACGCGGTGTCAAGGTCGCACCCTGTAAGCCTCGGAACATGGCCCTGAACAGCGCCGTGACCCCCGACGGCGGCGAGATCGGCCGCACGCTGGCATTGCTCGCGCCGAGCGAGCGGGCGAGGGTGGTCGGATTCGTCATCAATCGCTTCCGAGGCGATCTTGCGCGCCTGCAGCCGGGTCTGGACTGGCTCGAGCGTCCGGACGGTACCGTTTGAGACCGGGCTGGTTGAGCGTCCCGGCGGCGCATCGCGATCGCCCCGGGGGGTCGCACGCATCCGATGGCGGTCTCGGTCATGGCGAGCGGTCAGGCTCGGTCGGCAACAGTGGGCCGAATGATCTCGGCGCAACCCGAGCGGAGGCCCCGGTGCTCATCGATACCGCGCCGTCGTGCGCGAGCGGTACGCGGGTCTTGTTTGTCGAGCTCGATTCCGATGCCGACGCGTTTTCATACTCGGGCGAGGATCAGGTGCGGGTCGCGGTCTGCAATCGGTCCACCGTCGGGCATCACCTGAGGTGTCCCGAAGACGACACGGACCTCGAAATCGAGATCCTTCGGCTGCGGGCCGGCTCCGAGATGTGTTCGAGCGGTCGCGCCACGGTTCATCCATGGATCTGCGGCGAGAATCCGCAGTGTTGGGTGACCTGTCAACTCGACAAACACCGCTTGGACGTTGCCTTGAGCGCCGGCCGCCACGCGGCCGAGCGCGCCAAGCTCGCAGGGGTCACGCGCCTGATCGGCGTGGCCCCGTCGGTGCGCCCTGCGATCGAGTGGTGGCTCCGCACGACCGACGCATCTGCACACTGTGCGACGCATGAGCTGACCTGTCGCGCTCGATGTCTCCCGGAGTGCCCCGTTTGCTTCGACCCCTATGACGCTCTGCGCTGTCGCGGACGTCCCGAGATCGCCGCCTTGGTCGGTGTTGCGATTGCGGCGGCGCAGATGGGAATCCCGTTTTGCCTACCGGATCCTGCGGGCGGTGTCGCGGCGGAGGCGGCGTTTGGATTGAACCCCGGCGTGCGTGCCTGGCTCGACCCGCTACCCGCGGACAGTCCCGGTTCTGTCCATTCCCCGGCGTCTGCGCGCAGCCTGTGCGCCGTTTGAGACCGGTCACCCGCGAGATGTCACCCGCGTCAGAGTATCGATGAAGGCGGCGACAGCCGTTTCGCACGCGACTTCGCCGCGACGATATCTCCGATCAGGAACGGCAGGTAATAGACGAAGCTCGAGACCACTGCCAGTCCGGCTAGGCTCAGGATGTACCAAGGCCAAGGGCCGAGATAATCCATCAGGGATGCCTGCTCGGGTTTGCTGCACAGGAAGAGATAGTTGGTACCCAACAAGAGGTTGATCGGGGCCACAACGGCAACCACGAGCAGCAAGACCCCGATGGATTTGAAGATGGACGCGAGTCTCGGCCTGAAACGATAGACGAAGGTTGCGTAAAGGACGCCGACAATGACGAGCCCATGCCCGAGAAAAAAGGCAATGAAGGCCGGGTCCGGAAATCCCCTGTCCAGATCCGGTGTGAAGAGCGCCTGAAGGGTCCCGCCCCACGCCCAGAAATAGACGATCTCGTAGGCCGAATACGACCGCGCCGCGAGGGTCCACGCCGTAAGCAGGACCGAAAGTCCGCAAAGATGCAGTGGCAGCAGGCTGCTCAAGTGCCGATCATAGTGGTTTGTCAACAGCCAGATATGAAAGCCTTCCTGAGCGATCAAAAGGGCTGCGATGAAGAGCCCAACTCGGTATTGGGCCGCGAGGCTCGATGTTCGGCGCGCCAGCAGGGGTAGCCCGATCCCGACCGCGGCGATGACGAGTACGCTGCTCATGTGTGCCAAACCAAAAAGGATGAGTGGGTCCGCCGTGCTCATCGCCCTTCTCCTGGTGCGTGGTTGTGGGGCGTTTGCGCCCTGGTCGATGCTTTGATCGAGATGCCTCGGTCTTTGTTCATCATGCCAATCGCTCTACATGATAACGCAGTCATCGAGTCTGTCTGACGCTTTTGATCGCCCGAGGCTTCAGGCGAATGTCTTGGGTGATTAAACCCACTGACGATTCGTTTCCATCATTCGGGCGACTCTCCGAGCGCGTGCTACTCCAATAACCACATTTCAATCAATGAAATCGCGTTGTTTGGATTGAATGTGATTTGAAGCTAAATAGATCCACGGTATTCGATTTTACTAATATGATGGAATAAGCGAAAGGCAGGATAACGATAGAAATCTTTTGGTCGGACTCTTGACAGCATTCCTGTCGACACTACATCCTAGTTACGTCAATAATGACGATAGGTGATAACGGCTAAAACGATAGACATTGCCGCTCGGATGATCGCGGGCCGGATTCCCGCGAAATCGCTTCGCTAGGTCAGAAGCCGTTCATTGCCCTGACGACGCGTTCAATCGATCATGGAAACGTTACACAATTACTATCGGCGCTGTTCAGAAGACGCCAACAACGAGGTGGAGACAACAATGTCTGACATTGTAGATCACAGCAGAAGGCAGTTTTTATCGTTCGCGGGCAAGGCCGGTTTGACCACCTTGGTCGCCCAGGCGGTCGGGATCAATCTCGGCGTTGTCGATATCGTTCGTGCGCAGACAGGTCAGCGGGGTGTGGATCCGTTCCGATTTGCGATCATCAGCGACTCACATCTATACAGTATGCCCGACCATAAGTTCGACCAACAGCTCGCGGATGCGGTTGCACAGGTCAATGCGATGACGCCGCTTCCGGACTTCGTTCTGTACGGCGGCGACGTAGCGCAAAACGGAACGGAAGATCAGCTGGTGAAAGGAAGCAAGATCCTAGCGGATCTGAAGATGCCGTTGAAGATCATACCCGGCGAGCACGACTGGTATCTCGACATGGGCGACGCTTGGCGGGGTCTTTTCGGTGACGAGACCTGGTCGTTCAACCACAAGGGCGTGCACTTCATCGGTCTCAATTCCATCTTGGTCCGTGATTTCTGGACCGAGGCGGGAATGACCCCGCTGCAGCGCATGACCGTCATGGAAATGCTCGAAAGCCCGATCCCCGGTCCATGGGGCGTGCACGAGAAGCAGCTCGAATGGCTCGCCAACGATGTCAAGGATTTGGCGCCCGATATGCCGATCGTCGTCTTCACCCACTCGCCGCTTTGGGACTATTACCCGCGGTGGAACTTCCAGACCTCGGATGCTCCGGAGATCCGGGAAATTCTGTCGAAATTCGACAACGTCATGTCCTACCACGGCCATGTCCATCAGACCCTGTTCAATCGGATCGGCAACATGAGCTCGGTTGCTGCATTGAGCACCTCTTGGCCGTGGCCCTACCCGCCGGTCGAGCTCGCCTTCCCCGAGTCTCAGATGAACCGGGCCGATCCATCGATCGCGACCGACGGTATGGGGACACAAGTCATCGATCTCAGCGGATCTTTTGAAGCCCTGGTTCAATACAAGCCGTTTGAGGACTCGCTGACACCATTCATGAGAGATGGGTTCAAGGTCTAAGGGGGGAGTGACGATGACGAATCAGATGTTGAAGATCGAACGGGTCTTGGTCGTGTCGGCAGTTGCCGCGGTTCTTGCGGCTGGAAGCAGCTGGGCGCGTGCGCCATTCACCGAGGAAGAGCTCGCGGAGCAGAAGGCCGCTTTGGTCGAGTCGGTCGCGCTCGGGTATGACCTGTGGCACGGGAGCCGTGCGGATATGACAACGAACGGTCTGGCGTGCGGCAATTGTCACCCCGATACGGCTGCGGCCAATCCTCAGACCTTTCCGAAATACATGACGATGTACGGTAAGGTCATTCCTTTTCGCGAGATGGTGAATTGGTGTATCGAGAACCCGCAGGCGGGTACTCGTCTCGATGTCGACGGTGACGATATGACTGCGATGGAGGCCTACGCCTTCTATCTGCATCGCGGGAAGGAGATTACCCCGGGACTGGCCAGCGAGCAGACGACACCGATTGTCGTTGAGTACGGCACCGGTTTCGCACGAACACCGACCGGCTTCGGCGTCGATACCAAGCCCTGAGGTCATTTAGAAGTGTCGCTCCTCTGCGGCCCCCGACGAGGGGTGACCGCAGATGGATTTCGGTTGGTGTCGACACTCTCGCTTCGAGCGCCGGCACAGCGTCGGCGTCTCGCTTCCGCTTGAGTTTTTTGGTCGTGCTTATGAGAGCGACATTCCTTTTAATCATGCTGCAAGGCGGGCTTCTCGCCCCGTCCTTCGCTGAACAAACCTGCGATACCAGCCAGTACCCGCTGTCGTCGCCGACGGAGCGATTCAGCGACACCGGTGACGGGACCGTCACGGATGACTTGGCCCAGCTGATGTGGATGCGGTGTTCCGCAGGGCAAACCTGGTCTGACGGGACCTGTATCGGAGAAGCGGTCGCCTACGACTGGCAGGGTGCACAGGAGCTGGCAGCCGCGACGAACGTGAGTGGAGCACAGTTCTTCAACGACTGGCGCGTCCCGAGCCTGCGCGACCTGGCGATGATTGCAGAAAGGCAATGCGAGAACCCTCGGATCAACTTAGCGGTTTTTCCGAATACCCCGCCGCGCGTCTTCTGGACCGATTCGTTGCGACCCGGGGAAGGCTTCGAGGATCACGCCTACGCCCTAAGCTTTGGACCGGGGGGCGTGCAGCACGAGGCGAAAACCGCGCGGCATGCGGTACGCCTCGTTCGCACCGCGCCATGAGCTGCG
This sequence comes from Thiocapsa sp. C2-2m, assembly GCF_041903745.1. Classification (NCBI taxonomy): domain Bacteria; kingdom Pseudomonadati; phylum Pseudomonadota; class Gammaproteobacteria; order Chromatiales; family Chromatiaceae; genus Thiocapsa; species Thiocapsa sp. C2-2m. The sequence continues at coordinate 105,485 of NZ_JBBWVD010000015.1, forward strand.
AGCGTGGGATCAAGCACCCGGCCGGCGAGGGTGAATCGCGTGCGATCGCTGTCGCGGTCGCCTATGCCGAGGCCGAAGTCGATCGGCGTCGTCGGGGGTTGGTCGTTGCTGGCGGGGTTTTTTGGGCGTTGTCGCAGGTCGGTCTGCTCGGCTCCGCACATGCGCAGACCCGGCAACTCGCCGCCCTGTTCTCCGCGACCACGATCGACGACGCGCTCGCCATTCTGGGGAGCACCTCGGCAAAGGACGCTGCGGTCGATCTGGCCCTCCCCGGTGTCGTCGAGGATGGTGCGGTGGTTCCCGTGAAGGTGTCGAGTACGCTCGAAGGAGTCGAGGAAATCTATGTCCTGGTCGCGAGCAACCCCTATCCGGTCGCGGTTCACTTCGAGATTCCGGATGGGACTGAGCCATTCGTGTCGATACGTCTGAAGTTGGCGCAAACCGGTGCGGTATACGCCGTGGTGAAAGCCAACGGGCGTCTCTATTCCCGGGTCGCAGAGACTCGGGTAACGGTCGGCGGATGTGTTTGAGCATCGGAGGTCCTGTGAACGCGCAGTTCTTCGGGATGTGGATCGAGAGCGAAACCGAGAATGGCTGATCCGATGCGAATCCGTGCGCGAAGCAACGACGGCATGACCGATGTCATGGTCTTGATGCCGCATCCGATGGAGACGGGGCTGGGGCTGGACGCAACGGGGCGGGGGCGTCGCGCCCATTACATCAGCGACGTCGAGGTCAGGCTCGGCGAGCGGTCGGTGCTACGGGCGCATTTGAGCATTGCTGTCTCGAAGGATCCCTTGATTTCGTTTCGATTCAAGGGCGGCGCACCGGGCGATCGTATCGACGTCACCTGGAAGGACAACTTCGGAGACCAAGGAGCCGGGTCTGCCTCGATCGTTTGAGGGTTCGAGACCGAAGGGTGGCGGCGGACGAGCATCCGATCGTCCCTCGGCCGTGTCCGTAATCGGGCAAAGCCCGGGGAAAACCGGGCGAATCGGGTTCACCGCCGGTAAAGTGAATCCGTCGCAAACTTACACACCACCATAAAGAGGCTACACACGATGAGCGAATGCAATCGCCGGGCGTTCATGCTTCAACTTGTTGCGGGGTGCTCGGCACTCGCCCTGAGTCGCTTGAGCTTTGCCGAGGAAGCGAAGAAGGCTGCCTTGACCGAAGACGACGCCTACGCCAAGTCGATGGGCTTCCGTTTGGATACCACGCAGGTCGATAAGGCGAAGTACCCCAAGCACACGGTCGAGCAGAAATGCAGCGGGTGTCAGTTGTATTCCGGAGCGCCGGGAGAGCCGCTCGGACCCTGCTCCTTCTTCGGTAAGCGCTTGGTTCCGGTCGATGGCTGGTGCCGAAACTACAAACCCAAAGGCGCAGCCTAGCCCGACGCGCCCGCCGATATGAACAACGGCGGATCGGCGCAATCACACCGATTCCGCCGCTGCGGACTCAAGCGGCGCGACAGGGCTGCACACTGGACTCGGACGACAGGATCGATTGGCTCGGATGCAGGAGTCGGAGGACGGGGCATTGACCTCGCAAACACGCCACTAAAACAAAGCCGGTCGTCCGGTGCGCCGGACGCAGGGCATCGAGCATTGGAGGTCACAGCCATGAGGTGTCCCGAAGGCACTTCGGAGCAAGCGCGTGCGCAATTCCTGCACCGTCGCATGCAGCGAATCGACCGGCAAACGACGATCTGCGCTTTGCCGTCGTCAACCCCGGATAGTCATCTTTGGTCACATCGAGAATCGAGCCGGAAAGGCATGACATGGGCGGTGACGGGTCTGATGCTGTTCAGTTTTCTCAGCCTCGTCGGTTGCGACCGCACCGAGAGCGTGCAGTGGGGCGAGCGCGGCACTTCGATGATTCATATCGATAAGCCCGGACGATTGAACGCAGCGGCCGACATCCACGGCATCCCCGAACCCGAGCCGCGCGATCCGCCGGATCCTGAGATACCCCTCGCGACGGAGGTCAATGAGAATGTCCAGGTGCTCACCGACCTGGACGCCCTCGAGCTCGCACGTCTGATGCAGGCCATCTCGACTTGGGTGGCTCCGGACGAGGGCTGCGAATACTGCCACAATACCGAGAACCTGGCCTCGGACGAGAAATACACCAAGATCGTCTCGCGGCAGATGCTGCAGATGACCCGGGACATCAATACCAACTGGAAGTCTCATGTCGCGGGGACCGGGGTCACCTGTTGGACTTGCCATCGCGGCCAGGCCGTCCCGTCCGGGACCTGGTTTACCGAGCTCGGGCCGGAAACCCCTTCGGCCGGTATCACCGGCAACAAGGCGGGTCAGAATACGGCGGGCATGCGGAATGTCGGCAACGCGTCGCTCCCGTTTGATCCCTTGACGCCGTTATTGGACGGTGACGCACAGGTCTCGGTGCAGGGAACGACGGCACTGCCCTCGGATAACCGAAATTCGATCAAGAAGGCGGAATGGACCTACGCCTTGATGATGTACATGTCCAATTCCTTGGGCGTGAACTGTACCTATTGTCACCAAACCCGAGCGATGGGCGTTTGGGAGCAGAGCACGCCCCAGCGGGTCACTGCATGGCACGGCATTCGGATGGTGCGCGATCTCAATGGAGACTACCTCAATCCACTGAAGACATTGTATCCCCCCGAGCGACTGGGTGCGACCGGCGATGCTCCCAAGGTGGCTTGCGACACCTGCCATAAGGGAGCGTTCAAACCGCTTCTCGGCGTCAGCATGCTCGGAGACTACCCCGAGTTGGCCGGATATCGGACGCAACGACCGGGAGTCGTGCCGGAGGACGATTTAGCGCCGGCGTTTGCGGAACAGGGTGTGGAAAGCTCGCTGGTTGCGGCACTGGAGGACACGCAGCCGGAGGCGCAGGAGGGTGTGGCGGAGGTTGCGACGGAATCCGTCTCCGCAGCGGTATCACCGATTGCCGATGTCGAAATCTTTTTGCGGCGGCGAGCACCTCGAAGTCTTGGCTCCGAGGCGGTATCACCGATTGCCGATGTCGAAACGGTCGCGGACGCGGAATCGGGTCACGAGGTTGACACCCTATCAGCGCCGATACCGGAAGTCGCGGCCCTACAGGCCGACGAGCCGGAGGTGATCGATACGCCAACGTCCGCAGGGGTCGCCGGACTTGCCGAAGCGGAACGCTCCGCGTTGCTCCAAGAACTGGAGACCGTTCGCTCGCAGCGCGACGCCGCTACGACCGATGCCGAGGCGCGGATTGCCGCGTTGCAGCAACAGCTCGCGGTGGTGCGCGCCCAGCGTGATGCCGTTGCAGCCGAGGCCGAGGGGCAGATCGCCAAGCTGTCCGATGAACGTGCCGCGGCTCTGCGGGCCGCCGGGGCGAGGCTCGATCAGGAGCGCACCGCCTTGCAACAACAGCTCGCGGTGGTGCGCGCCCAGCGTGATGCCGTTGCAGCCGAGGCCGAGGGGCAGATCGCCGAGCTGTCCGATGAACGTGCCGCGGCTCTGCGGGCCGCCGGGGCGAGGCTCGACCAAGAGCGCACCGCGTTGCAGCAACAGCTCGCGGTGGTGCGCGCCCAGCGCGATGCCGTTGCAGCCGAGGCCGAGGGACAGATCGCCGAGCTGTCCGATGAAGGGGCCGCGGCTCTGCGGGCCGCCGGGGCGAGGCTCGACCAAGAGCGGACCGCGTTGCAGCAACAGCTCGCGGTGGTGCGCGCCCAGCGCGATGCCGTTGCAGCCGAGGCCGAGGGGCAGATCGCCGAGCTGTCCGATGAAGGGGCCGCGGCTCTGCGGGCCGCCGGGGCGAGGCTCGACCAAGAGCGGACCGCGTTGCAGCAACAGCTCGCGGTGGTGCGCGCCCAGCGTGATGCCGTTGCAGCCGAGGCCGAGGAACAGATCGCCGAGCTGTCCGATGAAGGGGCCGCGGCTCTGCGGGCCGCCGGGGCGAGGCTCGACCAAGAGCGCACCGCGTTGCAGCAACAGCTCGCGGTGGTGCGCGCCCAGCGTGATGCCGTTGCAGCCGAGGCCGAGGGGCAGATCGCCAAGCTGTCCGATGAAGGGGCCGCGGCTCTGCGGGCCGCCGGGGCGAGGCTCGATCAGGAGCGCACCGCCTTGCAACAACAGCTCGCGGTGGTGCGCGCCCAGCGTGATGCCGTTGCAGCCGAGGCCGAGGCGCAGATCGCCGATCTGGCCGAAGATCACGCGAGGATGCTGCGGGCGGCCGGTGCGAGACTCGATCAGGAGCGCATTGCCCTGCGGCAGCAGCTCGGCGTGGTCCGCGGGCAGCGCGACGCCGCCTTGGCGGACACCGAATCCGAGTCGCAGATCGCTGCGTTGACGCAGGAATTGGATGCCTTGCGGGCGACGCTGACCGAGGCGGATGCCGCCGCCGCGGATCTGCGTGCACAGATGCAGGCTGCAGTGGCCGCGCATGTGCGAGAGCTGGCTGAAGCCGAGGGGTCGATCGCGCGGATACGGACGCTGTACGAGGGTGCGGCCGAGGTCGGCGGACGAATCACCCCGGAGGGCATTCTAGTCAATCTCGGTGGGGAGGAGCTTCGGTTCCCGAGCGGCAGCGCCATCCTGCCGGCCGGCGCTCTGCCGATGCTCGACCGAATCGCCGAGATGCTTGCGGCGAGATCCGACCTGAAGGCAAAGATCGCCGGGCACACCGACAGCCAGGGCAATCCCGAGATCAATCAGACCTTGTCTCGGCAGCGTGCGGAATCGGTCATGCAGGCCCTGATCGATCGCGGGGTCGACCCGGGCCGACTCAGTACCGAGGGCTATGGTGCCGAGCGACCGATCGCCGACAACGCGACCGATCGGGGGCGTCGCGAGAATCGTCGCGTCGAGATCGTGATGATCGAGCAGACCGAAGGTGGATCGGTCAGCAACCCCACCGAAAGCTGAGCGGATCTGTCGGCGGGCGCGGACGTTATACCGAGCACCGCCGCGGTGAAACCGCGCCCAGCGCGGTATGCGATGTTTTTGGATGGGATCGGCCCCGGCAGACGTGACGGCCGTTGGAGCCGGCTCGGTTTTAAGCAGGCTTGGTGATCCGCCAACATTGGTGGATCCGTGGGTTGCGGGCAAAGTCGCGAGGGATGGTCTCGCGGCTGATGTCCTGGATCTCGAGATCCGCCAGATCGTCGGCGTACAACCGAAACCGGCGCAGATTGTTAGAGAACACCAGCAGACCACCTGGCTCAAGCAGCCGGGTGGTCGCTCGAATCAGGCCGACATGGTCGCGCTGAATGTCGAGTGTGTCCGTCATCCGCTTGGAGGTCGAGAAGCTGGGCGGATCCAAAAAGACGAGATCGAATCGGCGCTTGCCGGCGGCCTCTTCCAACCATTGTAGACAGTCCGCCTGAACCAGCTCCTGGCGCTGCATCGGGATCGTGTTCAGTGCGAGGTTATCGCGAGCCCAGTCCAGATAGGTGCGGGACATGTCTACCGTCGTGGTGCGGGTCGCGCCGCCTTTGGCGGCATAGACCGTCGCCGTCCCCGTGTAGGCGAAGAGATTCAGGAAGCTCCGGCCCGCGGCCAGCTCGCCGATCATGCGGCGAATGTCGCGATGATCCAGAAAGAGCCCGGTGTCCAGATAGTCCTCGAAATTGACCAAGAACTTGAGTCCACCCTCCTTGACGGCGTGAAAGCGGCGTGTCTCGGCGAGCCGCTCATACTGGGCATTGCCCTTCTGCGGCCGTCGCACCTTGAAGAACATCCTTGATTCCGGGATCTCGAGCACCTCCGGGATCACGCTCAATGCCTCGCGCAGCCGATGCCGAGCGCGTTTCGGATCGACGCTCGTCGGCGCGGCATACTCCTGCACATGCACCCAGCGTTGCGGCGCGTCGCCTTCGGGCTCGCCTTCGTAGACATCGACGGCGACCGCGTACTCGGGTAGATCCGCGTCGTAGGCCCGAAAACAGTCGATCTGTTCTTTGCGGCGCCATTTCCCGAGCGCCTTGAGATTCTTCGCGAGCCGGTTGGCGAGCATGGTTGCGCCGTCGCTGCGCTCGGTCGGCTCGAGTGTACGCGGCCGATTGGCCACGAAGTCCCGCGACTCGATCCGAAAATGCAGGAGCTGGCATTCGATGGGGCCGTTGTAAAGATGGTGGATCCGGTGTGCTCGCAGGCCCATGTGCTTGCCGAGGTCCGGGCTGCCGGTGAACAGCGCGGCGCGCCAACCTTCAAAGCGTTCCTTGAGCACCGAGCCCAGACGCGCGTGCAGTGCCGGCAGCTCGGCATCGGAGCCGAGCCGCTCGCCGTAGGGTGGGTTGACGACGACGAGACCGCGGTCGTCGTCTCGGCCCGGCCGGCAGTCGGCCAGCTCGCGGCGCTCGAAGTGCGCCAGACCGGCCAGTCCGGCCCGTGCCAGGTCTTCGATCGCGATGCGGATGGCGCGCGGGTCCTGATCGTAGCCGCGCAGCGAGCCGAGACGTTGCAGACCGGCGCTGCGCCGGATCTCGGCCTCGTCGAGCAGCCGCTGCCAGGCCGGCGCATCGTGCTGCAGCCAGCCCATAAAGCCGAAACGCTTGCGCAACAGACCCGGTGCGATATCCGCCGCGATCAAGGCTCCTTCGATCACGAGCGTGCCGGACCCGCACATGGGATCGAGCAAGGCGCCGCCCTCGGCCGCGATGTCCGGCCAACCGGCGCGCAGCAGGATGGCGGCGGCTAGATTCTCCTTGAGCGGCGCCGAGGTACCCTCGCTGCGGTAACCGCGTCGATGCAGCGAGGTGCCGGACAGGTCGATGCTGACCGATGCCTGATCCTGATGGACATAGACATGAATCTGAAGGTCCGGGGATTGGGCATCGACGCTTGGCCGATAGCCTAGAAGCCGGGTGAATCGATCGGCGATCGCGTCCTTGACCCGCAGCGCGGCGAACTGCCCGTGGGTGACGCCGGTCACGACCCCGTCGAGCTGGATGGCGAAGGTGCTCTCCGGCGAGAGATGCTCCTCCCAGTGGATTCTTTCTGCCCCCGCGTAGAGCTCGTCCGGTCCGCCCGCCGGAAACTGTGCGAGCGGCAGCAGGATGCGGTTGGCGACCCGCGACCAGAGGCAAGCCCGATAGGCGTCTTGAATCTCACCGACGAAGCGCGCCCCGCCACGCGCCTCGGCCGCCCCATGCAGACCGAGTCGAGCCAACTCCTCCGCGACTAGACTCCCCATGTGCTTGGGTGCGGAGGCGAAGTAGGTGTGCTGGGGCATTTTGGGCGGCGGGTCGTCGGGGGATCGGGTCACGCAGTATATACCGCCCGTCCGGCAGTCCCGCGGCGGTTCTCCCGAGCATCGAGGAGCACAACAGGCCGCCGGAGGGAGCTCCGCGTCCTATCGTCGGTTTCCGAAATCTCCCACGGAGACACGGAGACACGGAGAAGCAGAGGTATTCTCTTATGGGCTCCGTGTCTCCGTGTCTCCGTGTCTCCGTGAGAGGTCTTCAGTCCCCGGCTCGGCGGGGACGCCGGACGCCGGCGACGGGTGTCGCCCGGGTCGGATCCTCCGGCCAGGCGTGTTTGGGGTAGCGTCCACGCAGCTCCTTGCGGACCTCCGCGTAACCTCGCGCCCAGAAGCCAGCGAGGTCCCGGGTGACCTGGATCGGGCGACGCGCGGGCGAGAGTAGGTGCAGAAGGAGGGGGACGCGCCCGCGAGCGATGCGCGGGGTCTCGGCAAGACCGAAGAGCTCCTGCAGTTGTACGGCGAGGATCGGGGTCTCCCCGGCACAATAGTCGATCGATCGCTCGCGGCCCGCCGGGGTCTCGATCCGGGTCGGTGCCTCGCTGTCGAGGCGTTGTCGCTGACCCCAGTCGAGTCGCGAGGCTAGGATCGGCATGAGGTCGAGCTTTTGGGTTTGTGCGAGCCGCGACATCCCGCTCAGATAGGGCGCCAACCAGGCGTGGAGATCCGCGCGCAGCGCCTCGGGCGAGAGATCCGGCCAGTCGCCGTCGGGCTCGAGTCGATGCATCAGGGCGACCCGAGCGCTGAACTGGAGCGCGGCATCGCTCCAGGCGAGCGCCTGGTCAAATCGAGCGGCGATCTGCTCGAGCAGGATGCCGGCGACATCGTCCGTGGCCTCCATGGGCACAGGTTGCGCCCTTAGGGTGATCGCCTCCATGCGCTCGACGGCGCGGGCAGCCACCGCCTCACGCTGGCTGTCCCAGAAAAGGCGGCGGCTCACCTCGATCCGCTCGGCGAAGCAGGTGCGGATCTCGGACTCGGCGATGGGGAGTGCGGACTGGATCCGCCCGTCCGCGCCCGCCGCGTCGAGGCTGGCGATGACCAGATAGGGGTGGATTGCCAGGGCGTCGTCCTGCGGCAAGAGCGCACCGGTGCCGCCGGCCAGACGATAGCGCCCGTCGGTGCCCTCGCGCCGCTGTGCGATGCGCTCCGGGTAGGCGAGCGCAAGCAGCTCGGCAGCAGAGCGGGCCGATCCGGGCCGAGCGGATCCGGTTTGGGCATTGCGCGTTAGCCGCTGCAACTGTTGCGAGACCCGATCGGCCGCGGCGAGCCGACGCACATCCGCGTCAGGCACGGAGCGTCGCTCGCGCCAGGCATGCAGGGCTTGCAGACGCAGACCCAGATCGGCGGGCCGGCGTTGTCCGGGCGTGTCGAGCAGCGGGTCGCGCTCGGTGATCAGTGCGCACAGGTCCGCGGCATCGCCGCGGGCCGATTCGGCGGCGCCCAGCAGCATCGCGGCTAGTCGCGGATGGACCGGCAGCTCCGCCATCCGCCGGCCGAGCGGAGTCATGGCGCCGCGCGCATCCAAGGCGTCGAGGCGCGTCAGGAGTGCGACGGCGGACTCCCACGCCGGGCGGGGCGGCGGATCGACCCAGCGCAGAGCGTTCGGATCCGCCACGCCCCAGAGGCGCAGCTCCAAGGCGAGCGAGGCCAGATCCGCCTGGAGAATCTCGGGCGTTCGGCGCTCGGGCCGGCCTTGCTCCTGCGTGCGGGTCCAGAGCCGATAGCAGACGCCGGGACCCAGGCGCCCGGCGCGCCCGGCGCGCTGCTCGGCGGAGGCCCGTGCGATGGGCTCGGTCACCAGATGCGTGAGCCCGGAGCCCGGATCGAAGCGCGGTTTGCGGGTCAGACCGCTGTCGATCACCACTTGGATGCCCGGGATCGTCAGACTGGTCTCGGCGATATCGGTGGAGACCAGCACGCGGCGGTCGGATCCCGCATTCGGAACCAGCGCCTTCTCCTGCTCCTCGGTCGAGAGACTGCCGTGCAGCGGCAGGATCCGGGTCCGCGCGTCCACCAGCTCGCGCAGCCGTGCGACGCAGCGGTTGATCTCGCCCGTGCCGGGGAGGAATGCCAGAATGTCGCCCGAATGGCCGGCGAGCGCAGAGCGTACGGCGGAAATCACCGCCGCGACGGCATCTGGACCGGGAGCGCGCTCGGCATAATGGACCTCGACGGGGAAGCTCCGTCCCTCGCCGCGGATGACGGCCGCATCGCCCAGAAGCCCGGCCAGCGGCTCGGCGTCGAGGGTCGCGGACATCAACAGCAGCCGTAGATCCGGGCGCAGACCGGCGACCAGGTCCAGCGCAAGGGCCAGCCCCAGGTCCGATTGCAGGCTGCGTTCGTGAAACTCGTCGAACACAAGGAGTCCGACCCCTTCGAGCGTGGGGTCGGACTGGATGCGTCGGGTTAGGATGCCCTCGGTGATGACCTCGATGCGGCTGCGTGGGCCGATCCGGCGCTCGAAGCGGATCTGGTAGCCGACGCGCTCGCCGAGCGGCTCGCCCAGAAGCGCAGCCATACGCGTGGCAATCATGCGTGCCGCCGGGCGCCGAGGTTGAAGCATGAGGATGCGGCCGGCGCCGAGCCATGCCTCGTCCAGTAAGGCAAGCGGGACCCGCGTGGATTTTCCCGAGCCGGTCAGCGCTTGAAGCACGGCATGTCCGCGACGCAGCGCTGAGCGCAGATCCTCCAGAACAGGCTCGATCGGCAGTGGGTCCATCGGCGGCTCGGGTGCTGGGTCGTTTTCGGAAGTATCGGCCGAGTTGAGGTGATTTCCAGACAAGAAACGACCTGCGCGTAGGTGAGAATTCATTCGCACGTCCAGCACTCCAGGTCTTCCGGGCGTGCGCAGTCGGGATGTTTATGCTCGGAAATCACCTGAGTGGATTCATCAGAATCGAGCAGGCACGTCCGTTGCATATATCCTGTTCAAGCTGAGACCGATCATGCGATCAACACGCGCCCATGTCGCTGTAGGTCGGTTGTGCGCGACCCGGAGCGGGCGCCCACGTCACTGCGCTGCGTGTGCAGCCGAGTGACATTTTCGACCTTATCGGACCTTGCCCGACACGATACCGGAGTCGACCGACGTGCCGATCACATGCCTGCTTGAATCGGCCTTCAAATGGCTCTTCCTCGCCAGTCTCGTGCTGCTCGCCGTGACCTATTGGCAGAAGGATGATCTCCCGGCGCCCGAGACCTTCGATCGCGGCAGGCTCGAGGCCCCGATTCAGACGCCGACGGATCGCGAGCCCTTCAGTGTGCGGGTTCGCGATCAGGAGTATCGGATCGAGCCGAAGGCGGAGTACGCGCTCGACGGGGTCGTGGTCAGCTACAGCAACGCCGATGCGATGAAGAACATCTGGCATCACAAGAGCTGGAAGGATTTTCTCAACCTGCGGGATCTCTGCGTGGTTTGGGGCGAAAACGTGGCGTCGGGAGTCTATCGCGACATGCGGTTCCGCAACGATAGTTGGACCTGCTGGGCATCCTGGTCGGATCCGGCGGTTACCGCCCGATTCAAGATGGACGCATTGTCCAATAACCATCTCCTGACCGACGATCGGGCCATCAAGGAGGCCCTGATGTCCGCCGAGCCGGGGGATCAGATCCGATTCAAGGGTGTCCTCGCAGAGTATGTCAATGCCGGAAACGGCTATGCGCGCGGGACCAGCCTGACGCGCGACGATACAGGCAACGGTGCCTGCGAGACCGTCTATCTCGACGAGTTCGAGATCCTCCACAAGGCCAACCTGAGTGTCCGTCGGCTCTTCGGCTTTGCGACCTGGATGGCCGTGGTCACGGGCATCGGCTTCTTGATCATGTTGCCGATCGCACCCGTGCGGGCGCGGCGACGCATCTAATATACCAAGGGCGTAGGTTGTGCCGAGCCGTGCGAGGCACAACGAAGCGTCGGCGTAAGTTGTGCCTCCTATCGTCGGCACAACCTACGGGTATGGAATATTGCGGATATCACAAAAGCCGACCCCCTGTCTTGCGGCGGCGGGCGTTGCCGATCGGTGTCGGTGGACAAGCGATGCGCAGTCCACGAGCGCAGGCGCAGGTTGCGATGTCGTTCGGGTTACTCGGCGGCTGCGGTCTCTTCGGCCGCTTCGGGTGCCGGCGGCGCCTTGGGTCGAAGGCGGGTGATGAGTTGCTCGTCGAGCAGGACCTTCTCCTTCTCCTCGCCGTGGAGCCATTGCTTGCCCTTGGCCTGCACGGCATAGCGACCGGATTTCTTCTGATAGATTCGGTACTCGGCGGTCTTCTTGACTTCGTTCATCGTGGTTCTCTTCTGTTGTCTGGCGGGTGTTTTCGAATCATTTTTAACATTTTAAACCGCGCCAGCTCCGACAGTCGTCGGAGCTGGCGCGGCCAAGCCACTCCCACAAATGACGCATATCGCACCGGGCGCGGCTTAATCGTCCTGATCGATGTCGCGAGGGTTGCGGAATCGCTCCGGGGGGTCGCGCTGGATCTCGACGCGGAACTGAGCGATCAACGCGGCCATGGCGGCAAGGGCAGCGAGCACGGGCGCGAGGAAGGTTAAAAGCGCGGCGACGCCCACGCCCGCCGTCAACGGGATCTCCACCAGCGCCTCCCCGCTCGGGCGGCGGATGATCAGCCGGCGAACGTTGCCCTCCTGGATCAGCTCTTTCACCTTCTCGACCAGCGCGCTGCCCATCACGGTCATCTCCTCGGTCGTGCCGCGTCCGCTTCGGTTGCCGGTCTTGTCGTTTCGCATGGTCGGGTTCCGCGGTCCTGTGTGGCCGGGCATCCTAGCGGGTTCGGACCGATTCGTCACTCGTTTCGGGCGGTTGGGACGTCCCGAGCGAGCCGATGAAGGCCGCAAGGCTGCCTTCATAGTCGGGTTGGCTGGTCAGAAAGCCGCTGTTGTGGTCGCCTTGCAGGTCGATGAATCGCTTTGGCTCGTGCGCGGCCTCGAACAGCTTCCGGCCCAGGGTGTAGGGCACGATCTCGTCGTCCGGGCTGTGCAGGACCAAGAACGGACTGCGCACGCGCGACAGCCGCTCGGCGGCATCGAAGTCGAATCGCAGGTAGAGAACGCGGTGGAGTCCGGGATAGAGATGGCGCGCCATGTCGCGTGCCGAGCTGAAGCCGGACTCCAGGATGACCCCGCCCGAGGGGACGCGCGCGGCCAGATCGGCGGCCACGCTGGCACCGAGCGAGCGCCCGAAGATGAGGATTCGCGTCGGGTCGACCCCGCGCGCCTCGACCAGATGATCCCAGGCGGCAAGTGCGTCGAGATAGAGCCCACTCTCGTTCGGGTGTCCGGCGCTGCGGCCGTAACCGCGGTAGTCGATGATCAGAACCGATAGCCCCAGCCGATTGAAGATGGCGATCGAGTCGCCTCGATGGCTGATATTGCCGGCGTTGCCGTGGAAGAAGAGCAGGGTATGGGTCGCGTGCGGGTGCGGGATGTACCAGCCGTGAAGCCGAACGCCGTCGTCGGTGGTTAGCTCGACGTCCTCGAACGCGAGGCCCCAATCGGCCGGCGTCGCCGCGATTGCACGGGTCGGGTAGAAGACCATGCCGGGTTGGAGCATCCACAGCAAGGCGTTGAGCAAGATGACCCCGGTCATCGCTACGCCTGTGACGGCGAGAAGGGTCGGAAACCCGGACATTGATCTCCCTGCGGACACGGTTGTCGATGCTTGACCGAAGTTTACGCCTTCGGCCGAACCCACAACAACGCGGCTCGGGGCGCGGAGGATGCACCAAACGTCGAGCTCATTCGAAAGTTGGCATCTCGCTCTGAACGCGGTTTAGGCATCAGAAATCGATCACCTTTTGTGCGCCGAGGAAGAGCGGTCCGACGGTTTCCGGGGTACCGATCTCGGCTCCATCCAACAAATCAGTTTCCGAGTATCCTCGGCTGAGCCAGCATAAGGGGCAGACCACCACCCGACCGCCGACATCCAGGAACTGCGTGACGAGGTCGATCAGCAGGGTGTAATCGTCTGGAACCGATATGCCGAGATCGATTGATTCGTATCCCTCGGTGTCCGGGTCAGGATCGAAGCAGGGCTGGGCCCCCGCTCGGGAATTGATTAGGAACGTTTTGTTGACCAGCTTCACACCTGCAAGGGCGGGAAACATGCCGACATGCTGTCCGGTGGCTTCGGCGGCCGTTTGCAGGTTACGTGCGAGGGTGGTTGCGATACATGCCGCCTCGACGGCGGCGCTGTCGATGATGGGAAGATTCCGACCCCTCGGAGTCGCGACCACCAGATCCTGTTTGAACGTGACCACGATGGCCTCGGGCACCTCCGCTTGGACGGGCGCCGACAGCATAGGGCAAAGAACGAGAAAGGCACCGCCGAGGGCGAGCCTGGTGAGCTTGGGGGATGTCATCGCATGTCTCCGTTGAGATCGGTTGGTGTGACCGCGGAGCGAGATCGTTACCTGATAGACGTCGACTCGCCGACTACGCAATTTCCGAGCTCGGGATCGATTCCTGTGGTGACGGCATCGAAACCATCGTCGGCCCGGCGTATATCAGTGTATTGCGATATTCTGACGTTGCTAGGCCGACTCCTTGCGGAGATGATGAAGATCAGCGAGCAGAGAATTCTTGGGTGCAACCCGGACCGGGTTGACATTTCTCCTGGTACGGCAAGGCGAGCTGAGGTGTTCTAAGAAGGTTTGCGGCGCTGAGCCGGCACCGAGCCCCTGCTCCCACGTGCGTGGAGGCAGCGGTAGATCGTCACCCCCCCGCCACCGTGCATCGAAGGCTTTTTCCGATCGTCGATGTGCACTCGACCCGCTGGCCGTTAGGCCAACGCAAGACGTCGACGACAGGTCGACGATCCCGGGGCGTCGGCCGTTCCGCGACGACCTTCGGTGTGGCTTGTGCCCAATTCGAGAGCGAAGATGCCGGGTGACGAGGGGCCAGCCGCTTGCAAACATCCAGGGGAGCAGGTCAAGGCGGGCTCGCCCACAAGGGCCCTTCCTCCATCGCCGCGATCTGCTCGCGCAGCTGCAGGATGTGATCCTCCCAAAAACGCGGTGCGCCGAACCAGGGGAAGGCGGCGGGGAAGGCCGGATCCTCCCAGCGTCGGGCGAGCCACGCAGCGTAGTGGATGATGCGCAGGGTGCGCAGCGCCTCGATCAGATGAAGCTCGCGGTAGTCGAGCTCGAAGAAGTCCTCGTAGCCGGCCAAGACGTCGGCGAGCTGCCCGCTCATCTCATCGCGATCACCCGAGAGCAGCATCCAGAGATCCTGAATGGCCGGGCCCATGCGCGCGTCGTCGAAGTCGACGAAGTGCGGGCCGGCGTCCGTCCAGAGCATGTTGCCGCGATGACAGTCCCCGTGCAGTCGGATCAAGGCCGGTGAGCCGGTGCGCGCGTAGCAGGCGCGCACGCCGACGAGCGCCTGCTCGACGACGCTCTCGTAGGCGGGAAGCAGGTCCTTCGGGATCCAGTCGTGCTCCAACAGAAAGGCCCGCGGCTCCTCTCCGAAGGAGTCGATATCGAGCGTCGGTCGGTGCGCGAAGGGCTCGACTGCGCCGATCGCATGAATACGCCCGAGCAGGCGCCCGAGCCACTCGAGGACGCTCGGGTCATCGAGCTCTGGCGTGCGACCGCCGCGCCGAGGTGTCAGGGAGAAGCGGTGGCCGGCATAGGCGTGCAGGGTTCGGCCGTCGAAGATCGCAGGCGGCACCGCCGGGATTTCATGCTCGGCCAGCGTCCGCGTGAAGGCGTGCTCCTCGAGGATCGCCGCGTCGCTCCAGCGTCCCGGCCGGTAGAACTTTGCGATGAGCGGCTGCGCATCCTCGATCCCGATCTGGTAGACGCGATTCTCGTAACTGTTGAGTGCGAGCATGCGCCCGTCGGTCGGCAGCCCGAGACTTTCGATCGCGGTGAGCACGAGATCCGGGCTGAGATCGGCGTAAGGGGTGGGATTGGGCGTTATCATGCGCCGATTCTAACGGATCCCGGTCTGCGGGGTCGGGAAACGGGAGCCGCGGGAGCACCATCATGTATCGACATCCGAAACGTCTCGGCTTCTGGCCAGCCGCTCTGCTCGTCCTCCTGAGCGCATCGTCCGTCCGGGCCGAGGCGCTGCGCTTCTTCGCGGCGGGTGATCTGCCTTACTTCGACGCCGAGACCGAGCAGCTTCGCGCTCTCTTCGACACGGCCGAGGCCGAAGGGACGCCCTTCCTGATCCATGTCGGCGACATCAAATCCGGCAGCAGTCCCTGCACCGACGTGAATCTGGATGCGGTCGCGGATCTCTTCCGGGCCAGGACCGTGCCCGTCCTCTACACGCCCGGCGACAACGAGTGGACCGATTGTCACCGCGAGGGTGCTGGCGCTAAGGATCCGCGGGAGCGGCTGGCGCGGGTGCGCGAGGTCTTCTACGGGGATCCGGGCGTGCTCCGGCTCGATCGCCTCGGTGTCGTCCGAGGCGAGGGTGCCGATGCCGTCGAATATCCCGAGAATTACGTGTTCATGCGCGACGGGGTTCTTGTCGTCTCGGTTCATGTCGTCGGCAGCAACAACGGCGATGCGCCGGACGACCCGGCCGCGGTCGCCGAATTCGAGGCACGCGATGCCGCGAACGTGCGTCTCCTGCGCCAAGCGACCGCGCTGGCCGCGGAGCGCGACGCGAACGCGATGGTCATCGTCTTTCACGCGAATCCCCAATTCGAGAAGGCCCGGCCGGGGCGCGGCTTCGTTCGCCTGCATCGTGCGCTCGCGGAGCTGATGGATGCCTATCCCGGACCGGTGCTCGCGATCCATGGCGACACGCATCGCTTCAAGCACGATCGACCCCTGATCGACCCCGCGACGGGCGAGCCCTTCGAGCGCTTCGTGCGCATCGAGGTCCCCGGCTCGCCGGTCGTCGGCGGGGTCTGGATCAGTGTTGAACCGCAAGCGGAGGAGCCGTTCGGGGTCAGCGAGATGTATCCGATTGGGCGGGATCGGTTGATGGAGTGAATCTGGTCGGTCCGCCGCGTAGGACGCCCATGGCCACGGGATCAATCCGCGTCCGAGAGCCCACGGGACACCTCCATTGCATCGTGCAGCAGGCGGATGACCTGGATATCGCCGTCCGGCGCGACGCGATAGACGAGGAGATGAGGAGCTTCGTCATCCCTAACGAGGCAGCTCGGCTGGCTCGATGCTGTCGAGATAGTCGGCGATCTCGGCCCGCGTGCGGACAGCCTCAAATCGACCTTCATCCATCTCGCGCAGACCGATATCGACGGCCTCTCGGAGTGCTTCCAAGCGCGCGGCATCCTCGGCCACGCGTTGTTCGAGCAAACGCAGACCCTCCCGCAGCACCTCGCTGGCGTTCTGGTACCGACCGCTGTCGACAAGGCTGCCGATCAGTGATTCTTGATGATCCGTAAGGACCACGTTTCTTGTAGGCATCGCTCTCTTCACCTCACCGTTTGCAGACCAAGGCTAGCAGGAACTGGCATTATCTGCCAATGTGATGCCGAGATCGGTCGGCAGACTCTCGTCCTGTCGCCGCCCGGTGCCCATAGCAATCCACATGCTGCGCCGCCGCAATTGAGTTTGACGGCCCCGGCGTTTATTCTTCCCGATTGGTTTTTGTTTCGAGGCCGGAGCCATGGGTGCCAAGACCCTCTACGCTAAACTTTGGGACGCACATGTCGTCCATCTCGACGAGAACGGCACGGCCCTGCTCTACATTGACCGCCAGCTCGTCCATGAGGTCACCTCCCCGCAGGCCTTCGAAGGGTTGCGTCTGGCCGGTCGGCGTCCGTGGCGGGTTGCTGCGAATCTGGCCGTGCCGGATCACAACGTCCCGACGCGCGACCTCGCGGCCGGCATTACGGATCCGGTCTCCAAGATCCAGGTCGAGACGCTCGACAGCAACTGTGCCGAGTTCGGGATCACCGAGTTTCGCATGTCCGATCCGCGCCAAGGTGTGGTGCACGTGATCGGCCCGGAGCAGGGCTTTACACTGCCGGGCGCGACCGTTGTTTGCGGCGATTCCCACACCTCGACACACGGCGCCTTCGGTGCGCTCGCATTCGGGATCGGCACCTCCGAGGTCGAGCATGTGCTCGCGACCCAGTGCCTGATCCAGCGCAAGTCCAAGACGCTCCTGATCAGCATCGACGGGCAGGTCGGACCGGGTGTCACTGCCAAGGACATCGTGCTCGCCATCATCGGCGCGATCGGCACGGCCGGCGGAACGGGCTCGGTGATCGAGTTCGCCGGCGACGCCATCCGCGCGATGTCGATGGAAGGGCGCATGACGGTGTGCAACATGGCCATCGAGGCCGGCGCGCGGGCGGGACTGATCGGGGTCGACGAGAAGACGATCGCCTATCTGCGCGGCCGTCCCTATGCCCCGACCGGCGAGCTCTTCGAGCAGGGAGCCGCCCAGTGGCGCGGCCTGGTCAGTGACCCGGACGCGCACTTCGATCGCGTGGTCCGGATGGATGCAGCGGAGATCCAGCCGCAGGTCACCTGGGGGACCTCGCCCGAGATGGTGGTCCCGATCGACGGCGCGGTCCCGGATCCGCAGGACGAGCAGGACCCGGTGCGGGCCGAGGGCATCCGCCGCGCGCTCGATTACATGGGTCTTGAGCCCGGGACCGCGATCCGCGACATCCGCCCGGACAAGATCTTCATCGGCTCCTGCACCAATTCGCGGATCGAGGATCTGCGTGCCGCCGCCGAGGTCGTCAAAGGCCGCAAGGTCGCCGAAAGCATTCAGCTGGCGCTGGTCGTGCCCGGCTCGGGCCTGGTCAAGGCGCAGGCCGAGGCCGAGGGCCTGGACCGGATCTTCACCGAGGCCGGTTTCGAGTGGCGCGAGCCCGGCTGCTCCATGTGTCTGGCGATGAACGCCGATCGGCTCGAGCCGGGCGAGCGCTGTGCATCCACATCCAACCGCAATTTCGAGGGCCGGCAGGGTCAAGGGGGTCGGACCCATCTGGTCAGCCCCGCAATGGCCGCCGCCGCGGCGGTGACCGGTCACTTCGTCGACGTGAGGGAGCTCTGATGGAACCCTTCCAAGATTTCACCGGCATCGTTGCGCCGCTCGACCGCGCGAACGTCGACACCGATGCCATCATCCCGAAGCAGTTCCTGAAGAGCATCGCGCGCACCGGCTTCGGACCCTATCTTTTCGACGAGCTGCGCTATCTGGACCGCGGCGAGCCGGGGATGGACTGCACGAACCGGCCGCTCAACCCGACCTTCGTTCTGAACGACCCGAGATACGCGGGTGCGCAGATCCTGCTGGCTCGCGAGAATTTCGGCTGCGGCTCTTCGCGCGAGCACGCGCCCTGGGCGATCGCCGATTTCGGGCTGCGCGTCGTCATCGCACCGAGCTTTGCCGACATCTTCCACAACAACTGCTACAAGAACGGTCTTCTGCCGATCGTTCTGCCGCCGAAGATCGTCGACGATCTCTTTGCGCGTGCGAGCGGGCCGCAGGCGCTGCGCATCGATGTGGATCTATCCGAGCAGTTGCTCGTGCTCGACGACGGCACCCGCATCGGGTTCGAGATCGACGCAGGCAACAAAGAACGGCTGCTCAAGGGCCTGGACGACATCGGCCTGACCCTGGAGCAGGCCGATGCCATCCGCGCCTACGAGGAGCGCCGTCGGCGCGAGGCGCCCTGGCTCTTTTTCGCGCCGCCACCCGGATTGGGCGTTTAAGCTCGATCTCGGTGAGATGCGGTTTAAAGTTTCATCTTGTTGAGTACCTTAAACCGCGCCGGCTCCGACAGTTGTCGGAGCCGGCGCGGTCAAGCCACTCCAACACACGACGCATACCGCACCGGGCGCGGTTTAAGCGCGGCACACCACGAGACTTGATCGAGCGAGAAACCATTGAGTAAGAAGATATTGGTGTTGGCGGGCGACGGGATCGGCACGGAGATCGTGGCCGAGGCCGTCAAGGTTTTGAACGTCCTGCAAGCCGAAGGGGCCATCGATGTCTCTCTGCAGGACGGGCTGGTCGGCGGCGCGGCCTACGATGCCGCGGGCGATCCGCTGCCGGAGGAGACGCTGGAGGCCGCGCGCGCATCCGATGCCGTGCTGCTCGGGGCGGTCGGCGGACCCAAATGGGAGCCGCTGCATATCTCCAAGCGCCCCGAGAAGGGTCTGCTCGGTCTGCGCGCGGGTCTCGGTCTCTTCGCGAACCTGCGCCCGGCGATCCTCTATCCGCAGTTGGCCGATGCCTCCACGCTCAAGCCCGAGGTGGTCTCCGGGCTCGACATCATGATCGTGCGCGAGCTGACCGGCGACATCTATTTCGGCCAGCCGCGCGGGGTCGAGACCCTCCCGTCCGGCGAGCGTCGCGGCTTCAACACCATGGTCTACACCGAGTCCGAGGTGGAGCGCATCTGTCGCGTCGCCTTCGACATCGCCATGCAGCGCGGCAAGAAGGTCTGCTCGGTGGACAAGGCGAACGTGCTCGAATGCACCGAGATGTGGCGCGAAGTCGCGACCAAGACGGCCGCAGACTATCCGGAGATCCAGCTCTCGCACATGTATGTCGACAATGCTGCGATGCAGCTGGTGCGTGCGCCAAAGCAGTTCGACGTGATGGTCACGGGCAACATCTTCGGCGATATCCTCTCGGACTGCGCGGCCATGCTGACCGGCTCGATCGGCATGTTGCCCTCGGCGTCGCTGAACGAGAAAGGGCAGGGCATGTACGAGCCGATCCACGGCTCCGCGCCCGATATCGCCGGCAAGGGCGTCGCCAATCCGCTCGCCACCATCCTCTCGGTCGCCATGATGCTGCGCTACTCCCTCGACGCCGCGTCAGCCGCGGAGCGCATCGAGGCCGCTGTCTCCAAGGTGCTCGACCAGGGCCTGCGCACCGCGGACATCATGTCGAGCGGCATGCGCCAGGTCGGCACCGCCGAGATGGGCGACGCGGTGGTGGCGGCGCTTTAGGAGCCCGTAGGTTGTGCTGACGATAGGAAGCACAACTCGCGCCGACTGACAGCTGACAGCTGACAGCTGATAGCAGGAAAAGAAGCCCACCCATAGACAAAACAATCCACGACTACGGAGTACCTCAATGAAGCGTGTCGGATTCATCGGCTGGCGTGGCATGGTCGGCTCGGTCTTGATGGACCGCATGCGGGCGGAGGGCGATTTCGACCTGATCCCGGAGGCGGTCTTCTTCACCACCTCGCAGGTCGGTCAGCCGGGCCCGGACGTCGGGCAGGGCGCGCGCCCGCTGCAGGACGCCGAGTCCATCGAGGCCCTGCGCGAGATGGACCTCATCCTGACCTGTCAGGGCGGGGACTACACCAAGGCGATCTATCCCAAGCTGCGCGCCACCGGTTGGGACGGCTACTGGATCGACGCGGCCTCGGCGCTGCGCATGGATCCGAACGCGACCATCATCCTGGATCCGGTCAACCAGCCCGTGATCGATGCCGCACTGGAGCAGGGCAAGCGCGACTTCATCGGCGGCAACTGCACCGTGAGCCTGATGCTGATGGCGATCGGCGGGCTGTTCCGCGAGGGTCTGGTCGAGTGGGTCAGTGCCATGACCTATCAGGCGGCCTCCGGTGCGGGTGCCAAGAACATGCGCGAGCTGCTGTCCCAGATGGGCGCGCTGCATGGTGCGGTGTCGCCGCTCTTGGAGGATCCGGCCTCCGCTATCCTGGAGATCGATCGGCGCGTCACCGAGACCATGCGCGGCAGCGCGTTTCCGACCGAGAACTTCGGGGCTCCTCTGGCCGGCAGCCTCATCCCCTGGATCGACACCGCCGTTCCGAACGGTCAGAGCCGCGAGGAATGGAAAGGCATGGCCGAGACCAACAAGATCCTCGGCCGCGAGGTCGACCCGGTGCCGATCGACGGTCTGTGCGTGCGCGTCGGCGCGATGCGTTGCCACAGTCAGGGTCTGACCATTAAGCTGGCACGCGACTGCTCGGTCGCGCGGATCGAGGAGATCATCGCTGCATCCAACGACTGGGTGCGGCTCATCCCCAACGATCGGCAAGAGACGGTACAGGGCCTGTCGCCGGCAGCGGTTACCGGCACCCTGACCGTCCCGGTCGGGCGGCTGCGCAAGATGAATCTGGGCGAGCACTATCTGACGGCATTCACGGTCGGCGATCAGTTGCTCTGGGGTGCGGCCGAGCCCCTGCGGCGAATGCTGCGCATCCTGCTCGCGCGCTGATCCGGTCGCGGTCGACGTCCGGGGCATCTGCCGTTCTTGGTGTGCACGGACCTGTTCGGATATAGTCCGCTTGCTACAGGGGGAATTCGGGCCGGACGAGCCATCGGCCGCCGGCCCTTCCGATACCGGCGGACCGATGCCGCCACTGCACGAGGGAGGCGGATGTCTCTTCAGGTCATTCGGGCGTCGATCATTGTCTTGGCCCTGACGGGCACCGACGCGTATGCCCTCGGTCTTGGAGGATTACGCACCGAGTCCGCTCTCAATCAGCCCTTCGTCGGCGAGATCGATCTCTTAGACGTCAAGCCAGACGAGCTTGATACCGTCAAAGCGGCGCTTGCCTCGGCGGATGCATTTGCGAAATCCGGGGTCGAGCGCTATCAGTTTCTGACCGGTCTTGTCTTCAAGCCCGAGTCTTCTGCCCGCGGCGGTGCGGTGCTTCGTGTGACGAGTCGCGAGCCGATCCGCGAGCCCTTCATGGATTTTCTCGTCGAGGTCGTCTGGCCGGCCGGTCAGCTAGTCAAGGAGTTCACGGTCCTTTTGGATCCGCCGTCGATGTCCGAGCGACGTGCCCCCGAGGTGCAACCGCCCGCCATCGCGGATCGTCGATCGGCGACACCCCCGTCGACAACTCGATCGGCCCCGCGCTCCGATCCGTCCACGCAGCGCAGCGATGCTGCCGATCGCATCCCGTCGCAGCCCGCCCGCCGGATCCCGAGCGGGCAGGATGGATTCCCCGCCTATTTCGGCCCCGTGCGTTCCGGGACGGGTCTCTTGCGACTGTCACGCGGTGGCCAACCGGCAGGCGCGACGACGGCCCAGACCGCCTTGGCGCTCTATCGCAACAATCAGGACGCCTTCATCAGGGGCGACATCGACCGCTTGATCGCCGGCAAGACACTCGTCATCCCCACACACGCCGAGTTGTTTGCACTCGACGAGGGCGCGGCGGCGGCGGAGCTTCAGGCGGCCCTACAGGGTGGCACGGTGCGTCGTTCGCCAATCACCGAGGTTGCGTGGATCGACGACGCCGAAGCGGCACAGAGCGCGCGTCTGCGCATTGCGGGCGCAGCCGCCGGTGCGGTACCCGGTACCCTCTCCGGCGATGTCGAGGCAGCGCCGGCGACATCCGTCGATGACGCTGCTCCGGATTCGGGCGCCGTGCCGTCACCGCGGACCGATCTGGAGGAGGAGCTGCTGCTGGTGATCGAGGCGAGCGAAGCGGCCCGTCAGGAGACCGAGGAGCTTCGCGTGCGGGTCCGCGATCTGGAGGCCCAGCTCGCCGACATCCAGAACCTGCTGCAACTGAGGAACGCCGAGGTGGCGAGGCTTCGGGGCGGGGCGTCGGGCGAAGCGGACGCGGTCGAGGTTGTTTCGGAACCTCCTGCGGGGGAGCCGGATTCGGTGATCGAGGAGCCGGAGATCGCCGCACCCGACGGCGCGGAGTCCACCTCCGAAGAGGGCGAGGCGACCCCGGGCGAGGAGGCTCCGGCCGCGGATGCGGGCGCCGACCCGGGCATCGTCGCGGTTGAAACCGAAACCGAAACATCTCCAGCAGCCACGGTGGCGGTCGAAGGCGAGGAGATCGAGACCTCGGCCGAAACCGAGCCCGCGGCCACCTCTGCCTGGCATGCCTATCTTCTCCCGCTGGCCGGCTTCGCCGGGGTGACCGCGCTGGGGGTCCTCGCCTTTACACTGGTGTCGGCGCGTCGTCGTCGCGAGCAGGAGGAGAACGAGGACGAGTGGAGTATCGACTCCGCTGCCGTAGACATCAGGGAGCCGGAGTCCGAGCCGGTTGCTCCCGAACCGATGTCGGCCGAGGTTGCGGTTCGGACGCCCGCCGACGTCGGTCTCGCTCCGCCGCGCGAGCCGGAGCCCGCAGGACCCGAGCCCACGGCCCGGAATCCACAAAACGACTCCGGGTTGCTCACGCCGTCGTCTCACCTCAGCTCGTTCGGGCACTTCGAGACCGAGACCGACGAGGCCGATGCGCTCTCCGAGGCCGATATCTATATCGCCTACGGACGTTACAAGGAGGCCGAGGAGCTGCTCAAGCGCGAGCTCAAACGCTCGCCGGGTCGTCTCGACGTGCGCTTCAAGCTGGCGGAGGTTTATGCCGGGTCCGAGAACGCCGAGGCGTTGCGCAAGCTCATGCAGGAGCTTAGGTCCACCGGCGTCGACACCGCGGAGCCTGCGCGCTGGCAGCGCCTGAGTGCGATTGTCGCGGTGGTCGAGCAAGGCGGCGCCTGGGACCCCGGGGCCACCTTGCCGATTACCGAGGCGACCGGCCTCCCTGCGCGGGAGACGGGGCCGAATCTCCCTGCTTTGGAGGATGCCGCCGATGTGTCGTTCGGCGAGGCTCGCGAGGACGAGAACGACTTCTTCAGGCTCGATCTCGGCGATGCCGAGTCCAACCCTCCTCACGTGCCGACTCCGGGGCCAACTCCCCGGACGGCGACGCCCTCGCCGGTGGCCGCGGAGCCGGCCACGCCGACGGAGGAGGATCTTCCGCTTCTGTTCAACGATTCCGCCTTGGATAGCCCGCCGGATCTGCCCGAGCTTTCGGGTCTGCTGGACCAGCCTGAACCTGCGGCTCCCGACGCGCGTGCTCGGCCAGCGGACGTCTCCGGAGAGTCCGATTTGATCCTGACGCTGGACGATCTTCGCGACTCGCGCGATCTGGATCTCGACGCCTTCCTCGATGCCGGGCCGCCTCCCGCTGCCTCGTCGCCTGCGACATCGTTGAAGGCCGAGCCCGATCCTGAGTCGTCGCTGCCGCAGTTGGGGCTTCCGGGGAACGATGCGAGCCACTTCACCCGGGATGCGGCTCCCGGCGCGCCAGGGCAGGAGGCGCTCGGGACCCCCGAAGACGCGGTCGCCGAGCAATGGGCGATGGACACCGGGATCTGGGACGAGAATGCCACCAAGCTCGACCTCGCACGCGCCTATATCGACATGGACGACGCCGCCTCCGCTCGGGAGATCCTCGCGGAAGTCATCGCGGAGGGTCGCGAGGTGCAACGTAGCGAGGCGCAAGAGATGTTGAGGGCACTCGCCTGAATGCCGATGCGAGGCTGGAGTCCACGCCCGAGTCCGCAGGATCGACGCCGGCTACTGCGGCGACCCCGCAACGGATTGCTATGGGTATCGAATACGACGGCTCGGCGTTTCGCGGTTGGCAGATCCAGGTCGGGGTGCGCAGCGTACAGGCGACGCTCGAAGAGGCGATCGGTCGCGTCGCCGATCACCCGATCCGCGTCCAGTGTGCCGGGCGCACCGATGCAGGCGTGCATGCCGACGAGCAGGTGGTGCATTTCGACACCACTGCGCGTCGCAGCGAGCGCGCCTGGGTGCTCGGGACCAACGTCAATCTTCCGCCCGATGTCGCCGTGCGTTGGGCCTGTCCGGTCAACCCGCAGTTTCATGCCCGTTTCGACGCGCAGGCCCGTCACTACCGCTATCTGATCATGGTGCGCGCGACGCGCTCGCCCCTGCAGCGTGACCGCGCCGTTTGGAGCCACCGGCCCCTGGATGTCGACCGCATGCGCGAGGCCGGACAGGCACTCGTCGGCATGCATGACTTCTCCAGCTTCCGCGCGGTCGCCTGTCAGGCGAAGAGTCCGATCCGCCATCTGCACTATCTGGAGCTGAGCGAGACGGAAAGCCTTATTCAGTTACGGGTTGGTGCCAACGGGTTTTTGCACCATATGGTGCGCAACATTGCCGGTGTGCTGATGACGATCGGCCGCGGTGAGGCGCCGGTCGAATGGACGCGAGAGCTTCTTGAGCTGCGCGACCGCCGCCTCGGCGGTGTGACCGGCCCACCCCAGGGGCTCTATTTCGTACGTGCCGATTACCCGGAAGATTTTCGACTGCCGTCCGGTCGGGAACCCGCTCCATCGACGGATCAGCACAATGTCCCACGCTCTTGCTTGTAATCACCTGAACCGCGTCGACTCAACGCGCGCATGTCGCCCCGACGCGCGATGCTCCGACCCCCGTTGGTCAGTCGCCCAGAGACGCGGTTCAGCCGGCATTCGCCAATCATGAGAACCCGCGTTAAGATTTGCGGCCTGACGCGTCGTGCCGATGTAGACGCGGCGGTTGCCGCGGGGGTCGATGCGGTCGGATTTGTCTTCCATCCGTCGAGTCCTCGGGCGGTGTCGCCGCAGGACGCCCGCGACCTCTGCGCCGCGTTGCCGCCCTTCGTGACGGCGGTCGGGCTCTTCGTCGATGCCTCTCCCGAGCAGATCCGCGCGACCCTGGAGCGGGTTCCGCTTGAGCTGCTGCAATTCCACGGCGAAGAGGCCCAGGAGCTCTGCGCATCCTTCGGGCGGCGATGGATCAAGGCGATCCGGATGCGTCCGGGCGTGGATCTCGCCGAAGAGCAGAAGCGCTACGGACGCGCCGCCGGACTTCTGCTCGACGCGTTCGATCCGGCTCGGCCGGGCGGGACCGGACAACGCTTCGATTGGGATCGAATCCCGGCGGCACTCGCGCCATCGATCGTCCTCGCCGGCGGTCTGGATGCCGAGAATGTCGGAGAGGCGATCTGCCGGGTTCGACCCTTCGGCGTCGACGTGAGCGGCGGCGTCGAGGCGTCGAAGGGCATCAAAGACCATGACAAGATTCGTGATTTCATGCAGAGGGTGAACGATGTCGACATCTCCTGATCATCTCGGCCTCGCCGGCATCGGTTCGGCCGGCGCGCCGCACGCAACGTCCGGCGCCTACAATTGGCCGGATGCCGGCGGTCATTTCGGACCCTACGGCGGGATGTTCGTCCCCGAGACCCTCATGCATCCGCTCGAAGAGCTGCGCACGGCATACGAGCACTACATGGCCGATCCCCAGTTCCAGGCGGAGCTCGATGCCGACCTGCAGGACTATGTCGGCCGGCCCTCGCCCCTCTATCACGCCGAGCGTTGGAGCCGCGAGCTCGGCGGCGCGCAGATCTTTCTCAAGCGCGAGGACCTCAATCACACCGGCGCGCACAAGGTGAACAACACCATCGGTCAGGCCCTGCTGGCACGGCGCATGGGCAAGACCCGCATCATCGCCGAGACCGGCGCCGGTCAACACGGGGTCGCGAGCGCGACCGTGGCGGCGCGGCTCGGGCTGGAATGTGTCGTCTACATGGGCGAGGTCGATATCGCCCGCCAGGAGGCGAACGTTTATCGCATGCGCCTGCTCGGCGCGCGCGTGGTCTCGGTCACCTCCGGCTCCCGCACCCTCAAGGATGCGCTGAACGAGGCGATGCGCGACTGGGTGACGAACGTTGACGACACCTTCTACATCATCGGCACCGTTGCCGGTCCGCATCCCTATCCGGCGATGGTTCGGGATTTTCAGGCTGTGATCGGCCGCGAGGCCCGGGCACAGATGCTCGCACGCAGCGGGCGTCTGCCCGATGCCTTGGTCGCCTGCGTGGGCGGCGGTTCCAACGCCATCGGGCTCTTCTATCCCTTCATCGGGGACGCAGGCGTGGCCATCTACGGTGTCGAGGCCGCGGGCGACGGACTGCAGACCGGTCGCCATGCCGCGCCGCTTTGCGCGGGCCGACCCGGCGTGCTGCACGGCAACCGCACCTATCTGATGGAAGACAACCACGGCCAGATCGTCGAGACCCATTCCATCTCGGCCGGGCTCGACTATCCGGGTGTCGGCCCCGAGCACGCCTGGCTCAAGGATAGCGGGCGCGCCCGCTACGACTCGGTCACCGACGACGAGGCCCTGCGCGCCTTTCATCACCTGACCCGAACCGAAGGGATTATCCCCGCGCTCGAATCCAGTCACGCCTTGGCCTACGTGCACAAACTTGCCCCGACCATGCGTAAGGATCAGTCGATCATCATCAATCTCTCCGGGCGCGGGGACAAGGACATGCACACGGTCGCCAGTCACGACGGGTTGGTCTTATGAGTCGGATCGCCGCACGTTTCGAGCAGCTCCGTGACCGGGGTCGCACCGCGCTCATTCCTTTTGTCACAGCCGGTGATCCGTCTCCCGCCGTGACCGTCCCGCTGATGCATGCGATGGTTGCTGCGGGCGTGGATCTGATCGAGCTGGGCGTGCCCTTCTCCGATCCGATCGCCGACGGTCCGGTCATTCAGCGGGCGACCGAGAGGGCCTTGGCCGCAGGCGTCACGCTCGACGACGTGCTCGACATGGTTCGGCAGTTCCGCGAGCGCGACACCGAGACGCCCGTCATCCTCATGGGTTATCTCAATCCGATCGAGGTGATGGGTTACGAGACCTTCGCGGTCGCGGCGCGCGGCGCCGGACTGGACGGCGCCCTGATCGTGGATGTGCCCCCGGAGGAGGGCCACGCGCTGGTCGAGATGCTGAAGTCGCAGGGGTTGGACCTGGTCTATCTCCTGGCGCCGACCTCGACCGAGGCGCGCATCGCGCGGATCGGCGAGGTCGCCTCCGGGTTCGTCTACTACGTCTCGGTGAAGGGCGTGACCGGGGCCGGGAACCTGGACACCGCAGCAGTCGCCGAGAAGGTGGGTCTCATCAAGTCGCTGATCCGGCTCCCGGTCGGGGTCGGGTTCGGCATCAATAACCCCGAAACCGCGGCCTCGGTCGCTCGGGTCGCCGATGCGGTCATCGTCGGCAGCGCCATCGTGAGTCGCATCGAGGCGCTTGCCGCGACCCCGGAGCGGATCCCGGAGGCTGTTGCCGCGTTTCTCACCGGTCTACGCCAGGCCATCGACGAGGTGGATGCCCATGTCGCCTAAGCCCCCCAGCCGGGTTCGCCACGCGCTGACGCGCCTGGATAAACCAGCCGCACCCGCCGCGAACCCACCTGGGAAGTCCGCGCCCGGCCCAACCACGCCCGGCCCAACCGCAGCGCGTAGAACCGCAGAAGAGCCCAAGGGCGATCGTGCGGCCACCCTCAAACAGGCGATGGATAAAAGTATGAGCTGGTTCGAGAAGCTGATTCCGAGCCGCATTCGTACCGATGCCAGCACCAAACGGGCGGTGCCGGAGGGCGTCTGGGCCAAATGCCCGGGCTGTCAGGCCATCCTCTACCGAGCGGAGCTTGAGCGAAACCTCGAGGTCTGCCCCAAGTGCAGTCACCACTGCCGATTGAGCGGGCGCCGCCGGCTTGAGACCTTTCTCGATCCGGAGGGTCGCGTGGAGATCGGGGGCGAGCTCGAGTCTCTGGACCCGCTGAAATTCAAGGATCTCAAGAAGTACAAGGACCGTCTCGTGCAGGCCCAGAAGCAGTCCTCCGAGAAGGAGGCCCTGATCGTGATGCGTGGTCGGCTGAAAGGTCAGCCGATCGTCGCCTCGGCCTTCGAGTTCGGTTTCATGGGCGGGTCTATGGGCTCGGTGGTCGGCGAGCGCTTCGTGCGGGGTGTCGAGGCGGCGCTCGAGCAACACTCGCCCTACGTCTGTTTTTCGGCGAGCGGCGGCGCACGCATGCAGGAGAGCCTTTTCTCCCTGATGCAGATGGCCAAGACCAGCGCGGCCTTGGGGCGCATGCGCGAGCATTCGCTCCCCTTCGTCTCGGTGATGACGGATCCGACCATGGGCGGTGTCTCGGCGAGTCTCGCGATGCTCGGCGATCTCAATATCGCCGAGCCCAACGCGCTGATCGGCTTCGCCGGTCCGCGCGTCATCGAGCAGACGGTTCACGAAAAGCTGCCCGAGGGCTTCCAGCGCAGCGAGTTCCTGATCGAAAAGGGCGCGCTCGACATGATCATGGATCGGCGTGACCTGCGCGAGCGCATTGCCGATCTGCTCGCGATCTTGGCGCATCGACCGCGGTATGTCCGCACGGTCGTGCCTGTCTGAATCGCGTCTCGTGAGTCGTTTCAACGACCTCGACGCCTGGTTGAGCTGGCAGATGCAGCTGCATCCGAAGGCCATCGCGCTCGGGCTCGAACGGGTCGGCGCCGTCTGGGCGCGACTCGGGCCGGCGTACTTGCCGTTTCCGCTCGTCACGGTGGGCGGGACCAACGGCAAAGGCTCCTGTGTCGCGATGGTGGAGGCGATCTGTCGTGCCGCCGGCTATCGCACCGGGGTCTACAGCTCGCCGCATTTGCTACGGTACAACGAGCGCGTGCGTCTCGACGGGGAAGATGTCTCCGATGCGTTGCTGTGCGCGGCATTCGAGCGGATCGACCGGGCGCGCGGCGAGACGGCGCTCACCTATTTCGAGTTCGGCACCCTCGCGGCGCTCGATCTCTTCGTGCGCAGCGCCCCCGATGTCGTGATCCTCGAGGTCGGGCTGGGCGGGCGTCTCGACGCGGTCAATCTGTGGGACGCGGATGTGTCGGTGGTCACCTCGATCGGGCTGGATCATACCGCTTGGCTAGGCCACTCCTTGGATGAGATCGCCTTCGAGAAAGCGGGGATCTTTCGCCCCGGCCGTCCGGCCGTCATCGGGCAACGCGATGCCCCGGCGCGGCTGCGCGCCGAGGCGCAGCGGCGCGGGAGTCTACCCATTCAGCTCGGTCGGGAGATCGACTGGACGATCGGCGATGGCGGAGGCTGGATCTGGAGTGCGCCATCGGGCGAGCGTTTGGCTCTGCCCGAGCCGGCGATGCGCGGACCCTTCCAGTACGACAATGCCTCGGCGGCGATCGCAGCACTCCGCGCCCTGCACGAGCGCTTGCCGATTTCGGTCAACGCGATCCGGGCCGGGTTGCAGCGTGCGCGCTTGCCGGGCCGGTTCCAGGTCTTCCCCGGCACGCTGACCTGGATCCTGGATGTTGCGCACAACGGCGAGGCGGCGCAGGCCTTGGCCGCGAATCTGCGCGTCTTCGCCAGTCGCGGTCGGCTGCGCGCCGTCCTCGCGGTCCTCGATGACAAGTCGCCCGAGTCGATGGTGGTCCCGCTCCTGCCGTTCGTGGGCGATTGGTATCTCGCGCAGAGCCAGGATCCGCGCGCCATGCCCGTCGCGGTGCTGAGCAGGCGCCTGGAGGCGGTTCTGCCTGCACCTGCTGCGGGGTTGCTGTCGGATCTCGATGCCGCGTTCGATGCCGCCGAGGCCGCATCCGAGCCGGGAGACGCCCTGTTGGTCGTCGGTTCCTTCACGACCGTCGGGGCGGCACTGCGCCGGCTCGATTCGGGGCGTGGCGATCGGGGCTGAGCCCGGGCCCGGGTGTCCGGTTCGGGGCGTCCCGGGTCTACGAGATCATCGCGCGGTGCCTCGCTGGTAAGACCGGCCACCCGAAACATCAGTCACTCGTGACACCCGCTCTGCGGTGTCACGCGTGACCCGTGGCGCTCTGCGCCACGTGCCACGATGGCCGGAGTGACGAGCAAGGCCCTCGCGCGGCGCCGGCTGTGGCCAGGCGTATTGATATTATCCGATTGAAATCAATAGTGATATTTCAGACTCGCCGGTACGGTTTCGGCTCTGCCATGCTATACTTCCGGCCTTTCGAGGCCGTTCGACAAACATGATCTCAGGGCCCCGGCGATTCGCTCGGTGCCCGACATCCAGGTGGCGATTTATGCAAGAAGGCGCAAAGAAGCGGTTGGTGGGTGCGATTGTGATCGTCGCGCTGGCGGTCATCTTCGTCCCGATGCTGTTCGAGGAAGAGACGGTAACTGATCTGGCTCCGTTGCCGGCGGTGATTCCCGAGCAGCCGGTCGTCGACGATCGCTTTCGGTCCGAGTCCTTTCTCACACCGGCCGATTCGGGCATCGGCGGGCTTCCCGAAGAGTCATGGATCGATCCGGCTACCTTGGCGCTCCCCGTCGCCGAGGAGATCGATCCCGTGTACGAGGGAGATTTCGACGAGCCGGCGGGAGATTCGGCGGCGCCCCCGCCGGTCGCAGCCTCAAGCACTGCGCCGTCCGCAACCCCTCGGGTGCCCGAGGCGCCGCCGCCGATGGCGCGCGACGACGGGATGCCGTCCTATGTGACCCAAGTCGCGAGTCTGGGGACCTCGGCAAGCGCGCAGGAATTGGCGGCGAAGCTTCAAACCGAGGGCTATTCCGCCTTCGTCGAGTCTGCCGTGGTCGGAGGACGCACCTACTACCGCGTCCGTGTCGGACCCGAAGCGGACCGTTCGAGCGCCGAGAAGACGGCCGCCAAGCTCCGTCAGAAGTACAAGGACCCCTTTGTTCAGCGTTATCCCTGAGCGGATTCCGGTCCCTGCTACATTTCCCTCTAGTCCGGTGCGTCGGAGCTGACGATGAATTGGGTCGATTACGCCATCCTCGGGATTGTCCTGCTGTCCGCTTTGGTTGGGCTCGGGCGCGGTCTGATCCGCGAGGTCTTGTCCTTGGGGGTCTGGATCGCCGCGATCCTGATTGCTTGGCTGTTCCACCGCGAGGTCGCCGAGCTGCTGGTGCCCTACCTATCGCAGCCCTCGGTGCGTCTGGCCGCGGCCTTCATCGGCTTGATCCTCGTGACTCTCGTCCTCGGCGCCATACTCGGCGCCATCCTGTCGGCCCTGATCGAGAAGACCGGTCTCGGTGCTGTCGATCGGGTGCTCGGCTTGGTCTTCGGCGCGGCTCGCGGTGTGGTGATCGTGGCGATGGCGGTCTTCCTGGGGGCCCTCACACCCATGCCGGAGGATCCCTGGTGGCAGGAATCACGGCTCATCGGCCAGTTCCAAGCGGTGGCCGGCTGGCTCGTCGATCTGGTGCCGGAAGAGGTGCAGGCTAGGGTCAAGAGCCTTTGAGGGTTGGCGGCGCTTGGGGTTTTGCGGGTGCGTGATTGGTGCTCCAGCCTCCAGCGGTCAGCGTGTTTCCGTGGTTGTCATCGGGAGACGCAGCTGTTCGGGGCGGGCGCTTAACCTTGGATCAAGCGATCGGGCGTTCGATGTTGTCCCGGGTCAACCTCGCGGGGTATAGTCCGCGGTTCCGAATCAGCAGCATCCGTCTCGGTCTCCGGGGCTGGGCGCGGGCGAGGAAGTCATGTGCGGCATCGTCGGCATCGTCGGTAAAAGTCCGGTCAACCAAGCGCTCTACGACTCGCTGCTGGTGCTCCAACACCGGGGACAGGATGCCGCGGGCATCGTGACCTGTCAGGGCGACAAGCTGCACCTGCGCAAGGACAACGGTCTTGCGCGTGATGTCTTCCGAACCCGACACATGATCCAGCTGGGCGGCAACATGGGAGTCGGACATGTCCGTTACCCGACCGCCGGCGCGGCCAGCTCGGCCGAGGCCCAGCCCTTCTACGTCAACTCGCCCTACGGCATCGTGCTTGCCCACAACGGCAATCTGATCAATGCCGAAGACCTCAAGCGCGACCTCTTCGTCGAGGATCTCCGCCACCTCAACACCGAGTCGGATTCCGAGATCCTGCTGAACGTCTTTGCCCATGAGCTCCAGCTTCAGGGCAAGCTGCGGATCGACGAGCACGACGTCTTTCGCGCCGTCTCGGGTGTGCATCGACGCTGTCGAGGCGGCTATGCCGCGGTCGCAATGATTCCGGGCTTTGGTGTCTTTGGCTTCCGCGACCCGCACGGGATCAGGCCCTTGGTCTACGGACGTCGCGAGACCGATTTAGGTACCGAGTACATGATCGCCTCCGAGAGCGTGGCGCTCGACACCATCGGCTTCACCCTGATCGCGGATGTCGCGCCTGGCGAGGCAGTCTGCATCACGGTCGACGGTCAGATCAACACCCACCAGTGTGCCGCCCAGCCCATCCTGTCGCCCTGCATCTTCGAGTTCGTCTACTTCGCCCGCCCGGATTCGATCATCGACAACATCTCGGTGCACAAGGCGCGCTCGCGTATGGGCAAAAAGCTCTCCGCCAAGATCAAGCGCGAGTGGTCGAATCACGACATCGACGTCGTGATTCCCATCCCGGACACCAGCCGGACGGCCGCACTCCAGCTGGCCAATCAGCTCGGCGTGCCCTATTCGGAAGGCTTCATCAAGAACCGCTACATCGGACGCACCTTCATCATGCCCGGCCAGCAGGTCCGCAAGAAGTCGGTCCGTCAAAAGCTCAACGCCATTGATCTGGAGTTCCGTAAGAAGAACGTCCTGCTGGTTGACGACTCTATCGTGCGCGGCACCACCTCGCAGCAGATCATTCAGATGGCGCGTGACGCCGGGGCGCATCGGGTCTACTTCGCCTCCGCAGCGCCGCCGGTGCGCTTCCCCAATGTCTACGGGATCGACATGCCTGCGGCCAGCGAGCTGATTGCTCACGGTCGCACGGAGGACGAGGTCGCGCGCGAGTTGGGTGCGGATCGGCTGATCTTCCAGGAGCTCGGTGATCTGATCGACGCTGTCCAGAAGAAGGGAAAAAGCCATGTGGATCGTTTCGATACCTCGGTCTTCGACGGCGTCTACGTGACCGGGGATGTCACCCCCGAGTATCTTCAGGCGCTCGAAGCGAATCGCAACGACGTCGCCAAAACGGCTTACGGCTCTTTCAACGAGAACGTCATTGACCTCTACAACTCCGCCTGACGGCCCGGCGGGCAACGACGTGGCGGCTGAAGCGCAGACTTCGGCCGAGCTCGGTTTCGCGACCCGCGCCGTGCGTATCGGCCACCACCGTACCCCGGAAGGCGAGCACGGCGAGCCGATCTTCACGACATCCAGCTTCGTCTTCAAAAACGCCGCCGAGGCCGCTGCGCGTTTTTCGGGCGATCAAGCGGGCAACATCTATTCGCGTTTCACGAACCCGACGGTCTCGGCCTTCGAGGAGCGTTTGGCCAGCCTGGAAGGCGGCGAGCGTTGTGTGGCGACTGCCTCCGGGATGTCCGCCATTCTGGCCGTCTGCATGGGTCTGCTGGAGGCCGGGGACCACATCGTCGCCTCCCGGAGCATCTTCGGCAGCACCACGCTACTCTTCAACAAATACCTCTCCCGGTTCGGTATCGCGACCAGCTATGTGGCGCTCGACGACTTGGAGGCATGGGACGCGGCGATTCGCCCCGAGACTCGGCTTCTGTTCTGCGAGACGCCGTCCAATCCGTTGACCGAGATGGTCGACATCCGGGGTTTGGCCGAGGTTGCGCATCGCCGTGGCTGTTTCCTGGCGGTCGACAACTGCTTCTGCACGCCGGCCCTGCAACGCCCGCTCGAGCTCGGCGCGGATCTGGTGATCCACTCCGCCACCAAGTACCTGGACGGGCAGGGGCGTTGTATCGGCGGCGCCGTCGTTGGCGATCGCAAGTCGGTCGGCGAGGGGGTCTACGGCGTCTTGAGAACGGCCGGCCCGACCATGAGTCCCTTCAACGCCTGGGTCTTTCTCAAAGGGCTCGAAACGCTGAATCTGCGGATGTTCGCCCATGCGCAATCCGCCGCGGCACTCGCGCAATGGCTCCTCGCGCAGCCGGGTATCGAGCGGGTCTATTATCCCGGTTTGCCGGATCATCCCCAGCATCATCTGGTTGGCTCCCAGCAACGCACCGGCGGCGGCATTGTTGCCTTCGATGTCCGCGATGGTCGGGACGGTGCCTGGCACCTGATCGACTCGACACGCCTGGTCTCCATCACGGCCAATCTCGGCGATGTGAAGACCACCATCACCCATCCGGCGACCACCACCCATGGTCGGCTCACACCGGAAGAGCGCGCCGCCGTCGGCATCGGCGAAGGGCTGGTGCGGGTGGCCGTCGGCTTGGAAGAGATCGAGGACATTCAGCGCGATTTAGCGCTCGGTCTGGAGACGCAATCCCCCTAAAGATACGCGGGAAAGCCGCGTAGGGTGCGGTGAGCGCAGCGAACCGCACCGTGCTTCCTAGCAGCCTGTCGGACTTGCCCCCTGGAGGGCCGGTATCGGAGCCCCGATGGGCCGTTTGTTGCGTAAATAAGACGTTTTTGGGCGAAAAGCGAGGGTTTCCTCCCGATTTCCCTTACTGCAGGCGCAATACGGCCATGCGTTTTAAGTTCCACGCCAAGCAGACCAGGGTCCACTCGTTCTGAACATTGTCCAGACCGCGGGTGAGGAACTGACGAAACCCCATCACGGATTTGATGATGCCGAAGACCGGCTCGACGGTTTGCTTGCGCAGGGCGTAGGTCGCCCGGCCGTTGGGAGTCTTCAAGCGGTGGGCCATGCGCTCCACCGCCGTCGCCTCGGCGGGCGGGGCTTCGGGGCTCTTGAAGCGCTCCGACCAATGGGGGTGGTGTGCGTCGCGTTTGATCGCGATCGCCGGCTCGACGCCGGCGCTCTCGCAGGCCGTCACGTTGGCCTCGCTGAAGTCGCCGGCATCGGCCAAGAACTGTTCGGTCTGGTTGATCTCCTCGGGCAGGGCCTGCAGCCGCTCGAGCATCGGCGCGAGTTGTTGCTTGTCGTTGGCCGCCTGCGTGACCTGCGGGAGGAGCACCAGCATGGTCTCGGTGTCGACCACCGCTTGGGCGTTGTAGCACTGCTCGAAGCCACCACCGGCGACCGGCATGATGCGGGAGTCTTCGTCGGTGAGATTGATCTGGTCGTCGGGACGCGGGCCGGGGGTGGGCGCCTTGGGCGGTTTGCCGCCCGGATTGCGTCCCGTGGCCGCCGCCTTGGCCGCGCGGGCGGCGAGCTTGGCCTCGTGGTCGGCCTGCTCGCGGGCAAAGCGCTCGGCGGCGCGCGCCTCGATCTTGACCTTGGCCGCGGCGATGGCCGCCAGGCGATCCTCGCGGCGCTTGAGCTCCTCGGGCAGGCTCATGCCGTCGGGAAGGTTGGCCGCGTCGGCCTCCTCGGCCAACGCCAGCAGCTCTTGAACCTCGCCTTTGAGTTGCGCCTCGATCGCCTCGGCGTGCCCGTAGGACAGGGCACTGTAACGGCTGGCATTGGCGTGGATTTTGGTGTAATCGATGTCGCGGTTGATCGAACGGAAGTGGCTCATCGGCTCAGGCCCCAAAGTGAGCTGCGCCTATTCTAACGGGTTGCGGCGCCGTCCGACACCGGGAAAGTCCGACAGGCTGCTAGAACACGCGGCCTTGCCAGGCTGCACCATCCCCGGTCTCATCTGTACCGGACATTCGTTTGAGGCGGGATGCGATGATCTTGGCATCGTGCGCGCATAGCTTCGGCAGCAATTGTCGGCAACCCTGGGTTCGGTGCGGTTCGCTATCGCTTACCGCACCCTACGCGCCGACGGTTGGTTGCTAGTTTATTTACCGATAGGGTTCAACTCCACCGATGTCGACTGCGCGATATAGGTCGTCAGGGTTGCCGACTCGAAGGTTGCGCCTCGCTCGTCCTGTTGCGCGGTGGTCCAAGAAAGGGTGATCGAGATCTCTTTGTAAGTGGGCGATGAATGGTCGGTGACAATCCATTCGCGGGAGAAGTCGCTCGTGCCTCCCTCCGCAGCAGGGATCGAGTCGTTGTGAGTCCCTTGCTCTAGATCGTCGTGGTGATAGTCACCTGCTCTCAACTCCTCGAGCTTTTGCTGCGCGAGATTGATCGCCGTCGTCCGAGCCTTGGTATCGCTCGCGCCTGCCATGACGCGCATCTGGATCTGCATCAGTCCAAAGAGCCCAAGCGAGAGGACAACAAGTGCGATCAATGCCTCGACCAGGGTGAATCCGTGAGTGCGTGCCGATCGACTTCGTGAGTGCATAGTTTGACTCCCTAATTCCAATCGCGCCAACTGCCCGGGATGCGACTGGTCCAAGTTTTCTGAAGGCCTGCAGGCGTAACGCCTAGGCTCTTCGGCTGCTCGTTCCAGTTGTACAGATCGCTATTGGCCGTTAACTTGTCTAGCCCGCCCTCGAATATGACTGATCCGAAGATGTCTGCACCACCCCATCCCTGGCTGCGACAGGCCGTCGGACTTTCGAAATAGACGATGCCATAGATGTCGCCGCCAAGCTTCGGACAGCCGGCCGACGTGTCGAATGCAACATAAACCGGCCTTTCGGATGTTCCAAGATCCTTTGCTTCTTTCCCATCGTATGCCCAGATGAATTGAGGGTCATCCGGATCATCCGCCGCAGCTAGCGCCTTGAATCTGTCCTTGCTGATGCCAAACGCATAGTCCCAAGCGCTGCTCGCGAAGGCTTTCGCCTTGATCTGTTCATCATCAAGCGGATCCTTTTTATTGAAATGACCTTCCTCTATGTCACCCCTCTCCGCTGATGAGGCAATGGCGATGGATTCGCAATCCTCTGCGGCATTTGGGTCGTTGCAGTCGGCCGGGTAGATGTCCGGGTTGCCTGTGACCTTTTGGATTCCGCCGTTGACAACCAGTGGTGGCATGCCTTTTCCGAACCCCTTGTTACTCAATAGGCTCTGCTGCTGAAAGCACTCGGTCGCAGTCGCTTGGATGCTCGCGTCGCTGCTGGCCTCAGCCCTGGATGAAACGCAGGTATGGTCGGGTTCCACAACCGGGGGCGGGTCGAAGCGAATGTCGTAGATGTAGTCGTGAGTGGCGTTTAGCGCAGGGACATTGGTGTCTTCAGTGATGTTGCCGCCGGCACTCAAGACAGCCAAGGCATAATCGAGTCCTGCCTGAGCCGCCTGCTGCGCCTCTTTTGCGCGCAATTCATTGTTCGCGATGCGCTGCTCGATCACGCCGACACGAACTGAGCTGAGCGTGAGAATGGTCGAGCCCATGAGCAGAAGCAGGCCCAACATGAGGGTGAAGGCACCGCGCTGGGACGATGCCGATCGAACATCTGTTCTCATGGCTTGTACTCCGTCAGTCCTGGTGAAAATAGCGGTCGTTGCGCACGGCTGCAGTCCCGTCCAGACGCAGTTGTACGTCCGGGCTATTTTTCAGCTCGCCGATCAGGGTAATGTCGACGGAGCGTGAGGTGCGGCAGATGTCCCCGGTTGAGCAGGGGTCCGCCGAGTCTTTGCTCGGGTTCAGATTGAGTGTCGTGGTCGGGATATCGAAGCTCAGGGTGGTGATTCGCACGTTTCTGTCGTCGGTGAGCCGCTCCCAACGGCCACTGCCGCTCGCACAGTCGAAGGTGTCGTCGCTTCCATCCTTGCGGATGCGCAGCTCGATGGCGCCGTTCCTGAGCCGAAACCCGAACATCTCGACATTGCTGCCGTCGAGCAACGCTTCCCCTTCGGGCGAGCAGATGCCGCAGCCGACCTTGCCGTTGTCGTCCATGTCGTAGCTGTAAAGCAGACAGCTCGCGGTCGTCTCCCCGCTGACCGCACCCGTGCGCAGATCGGTGTTGAATCCCGCGATCGTCCGTTGGAACGGATTGTCGGCCGCGTTGCTGGCTGCACCCGATGGAAAGGCCCAATACCCGGCGCGACGGATGTCCTGCTGCATCAGCTCGAGGACGGCGCGCAGCTCTTGCTGCAAGCGTGCCTGCTGGACGTTCTGAGTCGTCGCCCGCGCACCCAGGAGATAGGTCGAGGAGATCCCGATCAGCACCAAGGCGCCGACTGTGGTGCCGACCAAGAGCTCGGTGAGGGTGACGCCGGCTTGTCGACGGGAGGTGCGCGCCGGCGGCCTGAGCGGTTGAGCGGTGCGTCTCAGCATGTCTCGAATCCGGGCAGCGAGCCGTTCGGTGAGCATGTCCGCACACGGCCGAGCTTGCTCAGGATCACGCGCAGCTGCGCCCCCGCGGGCGAGTCGATCGTGACACTGCCGAAACTGGTGGCGGTTGCGCGACGCGGCTCGAACATGAGCCGGGGCGGACTCTTGAGCGAGCTTGCGATCGAGACGACCTGAACGCCCCGGAAGTCGTGGCCGCCGGTACGCTTGAGGACGGGTGTGCCGGCGGTGTCCAGCACACAGGCATCCGTGGACGTCGCATCGGTCAGACGACAATCGCAGGTGGTTTCCGCCGTGATGCCGTAGCACCAAGCATTGGCATCGATCACGAGCGACAGCGTGCGATTCCGCCGGATGGCCTCGCCGCGCATCCACTGGAGGTCTTCCATCAAGGTCTGTGCCGCGCTTTTGAGCCGGTTACGCTCCAGCATCTCCTGCATCGTCGGGACCCCGATGCTCGCCAGGATGGCGAGCACGGCGAGCGTGATCATCAGCTCCAACAGGGTGAAACCGGATCGAGCGTGCGGCACGCCCGGGCGCAGCGATCGGCTCTTGCGCCTCAGTACGGGGCGATCAGCTCGCGTGGCGGGAGGCGCGATCGTGATGGCGGCATGCCTCATCGCCAACACTCCGCGGGCGTCTTCGCGCCATCTTGATCGATCGTCAAGACGTTGCAGGCGACCCCGCCGGACCGATCTACCGTTTGGGCGGCAAGCGCTGTTGCGGTCGCGGTGAAGCCGGCCGCGTTCGCGTTGCTCAGGGTCAGGTCATACCAGCCTTCCGGGCTTGTCGTCGCAAGCGGCAGGCTGTAACCGTCAGCGGCGCCGCAGACCATGCCGGATGTTTCCGGGTCCAGTGTCTCGGCATACTGGCTACAATTGCCGCGAAAGCGCTCCTGAGCCATCGCGATGCCGACCAAGGCCGTTTGTCCATCCGTGCGTCGCGCCTTGCGGATCTGCTCCTGATAGGCGGGTAAGGCCACGCTGGCGAGGATAGCGACCACCGCGATGGCGATCATGAGCTCGATGAGCGTGAAGCCGGTTCGGGATCCTCCGAGTCTATTTGCCATGCACCTGTCCTTGCCGTCGAGCCGGTGGTGTGCGTGACCGCGCCGGTGTGGATGGGGCGTCGGTCGATGCGTCATCTCGTGTACGGGTGAGTATGACGTCGTTTCGTGTAATTTACCAGTACCGACGAACGCTCCCGATCGGGCGGCTCGGCGTGATCTCCGAGGTGCTCGCCACAATGTGCATTCCCAACAGGAAACGAACCGGTACAAGACTCATGACTGCGAACACCCTGATCCGATCAACCCTCCTCGGCGCGCTGGTCGTTTTGATCGGCGGTTGCCAAACCCTCGTGCGCGAATCCGTGGAGACCGGCTGGGTGGAGATCCCCGCGGGCAGCACCCTGACGCTGAACCGCGCGGTGTCCATCCCGCCCGGACGGGCACGCGTCTTTCTGGAGGATCGGGACGCGCGAGGGGCGGGCGGCGGGACGAGCTGTGTCCTCGAGGTCCGCCGAATCGATGAGCAGGGCACCCAAAGCATCCCGGCCGGCGAAATCCCGATCACCCGTGTGCAGAATTATGTTGCCTTGGTGTCGGGCCGTGTTCCGACACCGG
The DNA here is from genome assembly GCF_041903745.1 of Thiocapsa sp. C2-2m. Taxonomy (NCBI): domain Bacteria; kingdom Pseudomonadati; phylum Pseudomonadota; class Gammaproteobacteria; order Chromatiales; family Chromatiaceae; genus Thiocapsa; species Thiocapsa sp. C2-2m. Next base: position 145,887 of record NZ_JBBWVD010000015.1, read on the forward strand.
CCCCTGGCGAAGGTGTTCGCTTCCAACTGGCCGGTCACGGCGACAGCGGCGGGTCCCAGATGATCCGTCCCGGTTATCACTTCTGGCTCGACGACGGTCAGGATCCCAACCTGATGCGCATGACCTGTCTGGGGCGGCTCGATGACCCGGCCTATACACGGGCCCCGACGCTTGCCGAGATCCGCGCCGTGCTGGGTGATGTCGCGACCTTGCAGGTCGCGCTTCCGACGGGGCCTTGAGCGTCGGCCGCGAATGCCTGGGTTCGCACGCTCGCCCCGGCATACCTACCCCCCATCCCCGAAGGGAATTGCGGGCGCGACGGTAGGAACGACTGTAGGGGCGACGGTAGGGGCGACTTCAGTCGCCCAAACTCAAGTCCCCCTGCCTGCTCTTCTATCCTCTCCCGGAACACGCTTCGTCCCGACTGGCAGGCCGGACACCAGTAGGTGGATCTTGCATGTTGCCCGAGACGTTCTCGCAACAGGTTCGTCCCGCAGCGAAAGCAGGGCTTTCCGGCGCGGCCGTAGACCCAGAGGATGCCGCGACCGTCGTCGGCGGTGCGCGTGACGCGGGGACCGCCGCCGAGGTTGCTCAGGAGAAGGCGTTCAGCGGTCCGGTAGAGCGCGGCGAAGGTCTCTTCCGAGATATCGCCGAAGCGGGTCCTCGGTGCGCAGCGCTCCAGGAAGAGGACCTCGGATTTGTAGACGTTGCCGATGCCACTGGCGATGCGCTGATCAAGCAGCAGATCGACGAGCTCGGTGTCGGGGAGCAAGAGCTCGCGCGCGCGACGGAGGAGGGACTCGGCGGCCGGTGCGTCGCGACTCAGATCCGGTCCGAGACGGTCTGTCCGATCGCGTCTACGCAACCCGCAGGTCTCGAGGATCTCGACCTCTTTGGCGTTGAAACAGACATAATCCTGTCCCGCGATGCTCAAGACGAGCGTTGCCCGATGCGCGGGTTTCTGCCAAGTCCGGCCGACCGGGTAACGGTGCCAGGAGCCGTACATCCCGAGGTGAACCCGAAGCGAGGTCCCGCCTTCGAAGTCGATGAAGAGATGCTTGCCCTTGCTGGTCACCTGCAGGACCTGATCCTGTGCGAGCGCGGCGATGGCGCGACCCTGCAGACGGACGCCGTCGAGGCATTGGCCGACCAAGGCGCCGGACAGAAAGCTCGCGAGCTTGTGGATGGTGTCGCCTTCGGGCATGGGTGATCCGAGATTCGACAGGCAAAAAAACGCCCCGCGATGCGGGGCGAGCGAACAAAGAGAACTCATCGTTGCGTTTCCTTCGAGCCTGCAGGCGTCGAAGGGTTCCCGAATCCGTCGCTCGACTTGGGATCGTTAAACCGTTTCAACGTCCGACTGGCCAGATTGATCATCCTGGATCACCCGTAGGCCGCCGCC
>NZ_JBBWVD010000046.1:0-38749 GCF_041903745.1 Thiocapsa sp. C2-2m
ACCGATCCGTCGGTGTCCAGTATGCCGGCTTTGAGCCATTTGCGGATCAGCCCGAGAAAGGCTCGATCATCGATCCGCTCGCCGAGCATCTTGACCACCCATTCATGGTCCATGTGGTCAAGAAGCTACGTATGTCCGCTTCGACCACGTAGTTGACCCGGCTTTGCTGTAGAACACGCCCGAGATCATCCAGGCATTGGTGCTGACTGCGCCCCGGCCGATAGCCGTAGCTGCTGTCCTCGAACTGCACCTCGTAAATGGGCTCCAAGACCCGTTTGAGCGCCAGCTCCACCAGCTTGTCTTCGAAACAGCTGATCGCCAGCGGTCGCCCTTTTTCACGTCCTGGCTTGGGGATATAGGTGCGCCGCTTCGGTTGCGGCCAATAGCCCATGTTCTTCAGCCTGTTTGAAAGCTCCCTAAGGTTTTCTTCCAGGTTTACCCGATACTGCTCCTTGGTGATGCCATCAATCCCCACTGCCCGGTCTCCGGGCAGCGCTTCGAAGCAGGCGTGCAGGTGGTCCACATCGTAGACATGGTGATAAAGACTGGTGAAGACCAGTCGTGGCTCACTGCGCGCCTTCTCGCCTATGCGTCTCGGCTCTGTGCTCACTGTGTTTTCACGCCTTGCATCGTGACAATGTTTCCGCTTCAACGCTCAACCAACCGTGAGGACCTTCGCGCCAAGGGCATTACCCCTCTTCATCGCTAACCGTTGCGGCGTACCGGTCCTCATCACTCGCGACGCGGCCATTTGAGCCCCTCTTGTGACATTGGCGCTCATACTCGGGTACTGCATTGCGCGATTCCCCAAGAGCCCTTGCTCGTCGCTCGCCTGGTTGCTTGCCGACCCTTGTGACACTCGATGCCGTATGAGACCCCGGGGGGACCGTTGGTGCTCGTCTATAACGCACCGCCCGCGTGGCCTGCGCCCGACCTGACAGAATCGGCTTTCACCCAAAATCAAAGTTTCTCGGGGCTCTGTGTCGGATTCAGGGCCACACCCTTCACCTCGTGTCACTCATTTCTCTGACCATCGGGCTGACGCCGTCCAGTCATTACACTTCCGAGCGGCTGACTAAGCCTTACTCGGGAGAGCTTCCCGCGTGCGCGGTTCTCTCACAGTCGGCAACCATTGCCAGGTCACCCAGGTCTCCCATTGCGCACTTATGGCTTCGCTCCGTGTGGTACATGTGAGACCTGATAATCACCTAGCCGACCCCGCCCGTGGGCCTACAGTTAAGGTAGAAGAAAGCACCAGAGCTGGAGACCCGGCGGGAGGAGTCGACGATGAAACTCTACGGCGGAATCGATCTGCATTCCAACAATAGTGTCGTGGCCCTTTTGGACGAAGAGGACCTCGTGGTGTATCGCAAGCGATTGGCGAACGACGCGGCGTTGGTGCTGGAAGCCTTGGCGCCGTATCGCGAAGCGATCACGGGACTGGTGGTGGAGTCGACCTACAACTGGTACTGGTTGGTCGATGCCTTGATGGACGCGGGCTATCGGGTGCACTTGGCCAACACCACGGCGATCGTGCAGTACAGCGGGCTGAAGTACAGCGACGACGATTCCGACGCCGCCTGGCTCGCCAAGCTGCTGTGTCTGGGGCTGTTGCCCGAGGGCTATATCTATCCCAAGGAACAGCGTGCCGTGCGCGATCTGTTGCGACGGCGCAGTCGCTTGGTTCAGCAGCATACGGCCAACGTCCTGGCGGTGCAGAACCTGTTCTCGCGCAACCGCTGGCGCTTGCCGAGCGCCAATGCGATCCGGCGCCTGACGCCCGAGGCCGTGGGCGAGCTGCTGCCGGATGTGCACTTGGCCCTGGCGGTGCAGAGCACCCTGCTGGCCATGCGTGGCCAAGAGGCGGCGATCGATCTGTTGGAGCACGAGGCCTGCGCGTAGCTCAAAGGCCGGCCCGAGTATCGGCATCTGCTCGGCACCAGCGGCATTGGTCAGGTGCTGGGGTTGACGATCCTGTTGGAAACCGGACCGATCGAGCGCTTTGCCCGCGTCGGCAACTATGCCTCCTACAGCCGCCTCGTCGGCAGCGAGCGGCTCTCCAGCGGCAAACGCAAGGGCCGCGGCAACGCCAAGAGCGGCAACAACTATCTGGCCTGGGCCTATCTGGAGGCGGCCAACTTCGCGGTGCGTTACAACCCCGTGATCAAGCGCTACGACCAGCGCAAGCGCGCCAAGACCAACGGCGTGGTCACCATCAAGACGGTGGCGCACAAGCTGGCACGGGCCTGTTATAACATGCTGCGCGAGGGGACCGACTTCGATGTCGATCGGGCCTTTGCCTGAAGGGCTATGGGCGATGCGCCGGTGAGCCAGGACAAGGGGTTGGTGGACAGCCTCCAGACCTGATTGGCCGCCGGCACATCTCCCGCCGACATTCGTCAGGGAGCAACGCTTGTGACCGAGACGCCTCTGCCATCGAGCCAGCACGGGGTTGGACGGTGCCGACATGGCACCAAGCCAGCGATCTGTGAATCCGCGGCCCGGTGGGTGCGGGGCGGGGACGCCTGGATTTTTAGGGATCCGCGCCCCCGCCCCGCACCCACCTCCGTGGTCCACTTGGACCTTGGTGGGGCACCGACGATTTTCTGGGGCTCAGCGAGCCAGGGGCCGGGTGTCTACTCCCGACGGAGCAGCCCCACCGCCTTGATCCAGAAGGGTGACTGGCGCGGATCGGAGTGAATCCGCGACCTTTCAACGAGAACCGCGGGCGCGTTGGCGGTAACAAAGTGGCACTTCCCGACCGACACAAGCGTGCTTTGGTGCGAGAAAATAGGTCTTACCCCAAGTTTAACACCCCATCCCAAGCTCCCTTTTCTTTCATTGGCTTACGCCAAACGAAGTGGGCGAGTGGCACTACAAACATGCCATTCTTCGGGATGCGGGATCAGACAATCATTTTGTGCATACCTCCCGGGGTAGGGTCGCTGCCCAGTGCCCGGATGATCGCCAGTTGCGCCGGCTCGGGTTGAGTGGCCTTGCGCACATGCAGGGCACGCCCGTCGGGACGGCGGAAGGTGGCGGTCACCCGGCATTGGCCGGCGAGGATCGCGCGCAGACTGGACCAGCGCGCGGTGATGCCGTGCGCCTGCAGGCGCCGCCGGATGATCTGGACGAACTGATAGGCCAGCACGGTGATGAACAGGTCTCCCTCGGCCCGCTCCGCGGTCTGGTGATAGACCGGGCGCAGACCCAACTCCGATTTTAAGGAGCGGAACACCGCTTCCAGGTCGGTGAGCATGACGTCGATCCGCCACAGCTGCTCCGAGTCCCAGGTCAGCTCGTTGGTGCGCAGGCAATAGACCCCGGGATGCGTGACCAAGGTGCCGTCGACCGGTCGGCGCTCCCAGCGGATGGCTTGGGCGTTGACCCCGCCGGCATCCGGCTCGACGGTAATGCTGTAATGCTGCCCGACGCCGTGACTCTTCTCCTTCAACCGCCCGATACGTTCCCACAGCTTGGTGATGCACTTGGTGGTGCGCGGGCGCGCCAGTCCCTCGTGCAGGGCCTGCAGGGCCGCCTCGAAGCGCCGGCAGAAGCGCTCGGCGATGCCTTCTTCCTTGTGTGCGCGGCGTTCCGAGTAACAGTAGAGGCGAACCTCCTCGCCCTCGGCGTCGAGGACGCGCTGCACGGCGACAGGATCCCCGCCGGCGCTCTGGATCGCGATCGCCGCGTCCGCATCGAATTGGCGTTGCCGCTCCCGGCTCACCACCAAATAGCGATCGCCCTGCGCGCGCAGCCACGCCACGTTCTCCTCGGTGGCGATACCGCGGTCCATCACCACCAGGGCGCCCGCGGGGGCGCCCAACCCGACGAGCATGCCCTCCAAGGTCGTGCCCTCGACCACGTTGCCGTCGAAGACCTCGGAGCGGCGCACAAAGCCGCTGGCATCGAGCACCAGACCCAGGGTCACCAGCGGGCAGTCGCTGCGTTTCTCCTTGGAATGACCGTGCTTGGCCCGCGGATTGCCCGCCGCCTCGCCTTCGAAGAAGGTGTTGGTCAGATCGTAGAGCGTGACCGTCCAATCCAGTCCGAAGAACTCACTGACCCGGGCGAACAGCGTCTCCTCGATCGTGGCGCGGTGGCGCAGCAGGGCATCGGAGGCGCGGTAGAAGCGCATCAGGTTCATGGCTTCGAAATCGACGTCCAGCAGTTCACCCAACCCGCTGGTCTCGACCAACCAGCGCCGGGTGGCGCGCTCGGAGCCCGGTGCGGCCATCCGGGCGATGATCGCCCCGAGGATCGCGGTGCGCTCGGGCGCGTTCAGGCCCAAGGTCTCGAGCAGGGTGGCGAACTCCAGCTGCGCCATCGCCCACAGCCCCACCGACTCCACCCCGACCGAGCGCGGGCGGCTGAGGATCAGCGAGTCCACCTCGATGGTGTCGACCTCGGTCGGTGCCGCCGGGGGCGGCGCCGCGTCCGGTGCGGGCGCTTCGGATGTCGGCGACGGTGCGGGGGGCGTGACCGGCTGCCGCGCCAGCAGTTGGGCCCCGATACGCTGGGCCTCGCGCTCCACCGCGGGCGAGAGCGCCCCCTCCAGCAGCACGCCCTGCCCGCCGAGCAACTCCTCCAGGCGTACGCACAGCGTCGGCCACTCGGCCGGCGGCACCGCGAAATGGCGCCCGAGGTTCAGGAGCGTGATCTGCCGGACCTTGCCGCCGACCCGCGTGGAACGCACCAGCCGGTGGGTGTGGTCGCGCTCGCCGGTGGCGCTGTTGCGGGTGTGGGTGCGCCGGATGTACATGTCCGTACGCTAGCCCATGCGCTGCCGGGTGCCTAGGGGCAGGCCGAAATAATATGGCACTACTTTTCACGCTGAGACTGCCGTGTACATATGTATCAATGGCATAGGTCTGCATCGGGCACGAAATCGGCCCCGACCGTGTTAAAGATGGGTTACCATTGATCGGGGTCAGCTAAATGGTGACCTCGTGAATTTCCTTGACCCCGTGGGTTTCCTGAACGGGAGAATTGACCCCAACGGAGTCCCACATACCAGCCCAGGGCAACACCCTGGGTATGCGCGGCCGTGACGGCCGTCACAGCCCGGGGCTGACAGGCCGCCCCCCGTCGCCTATGCTCAGGTCACTTGATTGGTGGAATCGGGGCCAATGCCGGGGGCGATCTCTGGATGGGCCCGGCAGATCGGTGAAGTGCCGACCCCGGTCAAGTACGAAGCCGTTGTACCCGCCAAACCAGGTGTCCAGCCATGATCCGTATCCGCACAGCAACGATCCTCAAGACCAGCGCCGCCATCCGCAGCTTCCGCTCGCTCCGCCACCCGGTCGGGCCGTCGCTGCGCGCCTACGACCTGGGCCGCGTCCAGCAGGGCTGCGCCTGCTGCAAGGCCCGCCAAGACCACCAGGCCTGGCGCAACGCCCTGGGCCACTAACCCCCTGTCCCGAGCGCCAGCCTGACCCCGGCCCGATCGAGGCCCGCGGCCGGGGGCTGGCGCCGCCCCTCCGTCCCGTCTGCCCTGCCCGTCCAACCCGTACTCCTAGTCAGGAAGTCCCTGGTCACGAAGCTCCTGCTTCGTGACCCCAGCCTTGGAAGCTCTGCTTCGCGAGACCCGCGCAATCCTGCTCGGCGCCACAGGACCCAGGGTCTCGCACCCAGATCCAGATTCTTGAATCGCCAGCCCAGATGCTCCGGTCCGGTTCATCCCCGCGAGCGCGGGGAACGGCTGCGCTGCCGCCTGATCCGCCGGGCCAATCGCGGTTCATGTCCTCGTAACACCGCTCTGCGGTGTTACGTACCTCTTGGCGCTCTGCGCCGCGGCTGGGGGGAGGCGGGGAGTTCATGCAGAGTGCGGCCGAGACGTGACACCGCAGAGTGGTATTACGATCTCAACACCGCGCTCCCGCGATGCGCGTCTTCCTGGCGATCTCCGCCTTTGCGGTCGGCGGGGAAAGTTGGCTCGGGAAACCTGGGCCTGTCCCTGATGACCGCATCTATTACCCGCCGATGCGCCAACCCTGCCGCCGTTCAGGGCACTACCTGGGACATCTGACCCACCTGATGGCGCATGGCGGCCACCTTGCCGTTGACATCGCGAAACAGTAGCGACATGGTCCCGCTATCCTGATTCATGGACGCGACCTGTCCATCCATGCTGACCAAATGCCCGCGCATGGCGGTCACGTTCCCCCGCATAGATTCCATACTGGCGCTGATTGCGCCCATCTGTTCCACCATGATGGGCATCATGGCGATATTGTCGCTCATGCCGTCCACATGGACGCGCATCGCGCTCATCTGTTCGCTCATCTCGCCGAACTCCACATACATCTTGGTCATGCTGCGGATCATCACCCGCACCTCCTGCGCCACGTCGACGACGAAATAGAGGTTCAGCAGCGCAATCAGGCCGATGACGCCGAACACCGTCTGAATCATCCGCTGGGTGCGCTTGGAACTGCCCTCCTCCGCCTCTTGGAAGGAGCGCAAATCCTGCTCCGTACTCCGCAGGTAATCGACAATCTTGTGCAGCTCACGCTCGTTCATTTGGATCACCGGCGGGGCGTTGAAAATCAGCGAAACGGATTGAACTGATTGAAGGGATTGAACTGATTGAAGGTACGCATCGGGCCGGCGATGTTCCCCACATCCCGGGCCATCAGGCCCAACTCGTTGTCCATCCCATGAAACGATTCGCGCATGTCCGTTACATTGCCGCTCAGTTGCCCCATGTCTTGATCCATGGAGCCCATGTGCCGAATGATCTCGTGCATGTCCACGGCCATGCCATCCACGCTGGAGTTCATGTCGTCCATGCGCCGCACGATGGTCGCCATGCTGTCGACATTCCCGTCCATGCGGGCCATGGCGCCCAGCATCACGCTCATATCGGAGTTCATTTGGGAGAAATGGGTGTTCATCTGCTCCACCACATGGGTCATGTTGGACATCTGCAGGCTGAGGACCAGTACCATGGAAAACAAGCCCGCTACCATCAACCCGAAACCGATGAACACCGACCGGTACAGAAAACTGATCCGCTTGGATCTTGCGGCGTCGGCCTCCTTTTGCAGAACATGAATGCCATCGAACCGACGAATGGCCTCGTCAATCAAGTCCTCTCTTTCTCCAAAGCTCAAGGCAGCCCCCTTTTAGCTCAGCTCACGAACTTGCCACGCAATGGCGGGGTCGTCCGGATACAGGGCTTGCAACTGGCGGAACCGCGCCGTTGCAGCGGCCGCGTTCCGCTCTACAAGGCGCAATTTCAACGCGGATTCATAGCCCTTGATGTACTCCAGATGCTGGGCAGCTTGCTGGGCCGGCATCAATTCGAAGATGTCCATCGGTTCGGCATTGTCGAACGGCGGGGTCACCCGGTCCAGCCAGCGAAAGCAGAAATCCTGCCGTTCGCTGTCATACACCGCCCGGCTGACGATGATGCGGGCACCATACCGGCTATTCAGACCCCTCAGCCACAGAACCACCTGCACCCCATCGCCGAGGGCCGAGTAGAACATCTGCTGCTCCGAGCCGAAGTTGCCGACGATACAGCCATCGGCATGCAGTGCGATACGCGCATCGATCATCGGCAGGTTCTTCGGACGCAGGTCCTCGTTCAGCATCTCTATGATCTCCAGGCAGCGCAAGGCCCCGGCGCATCCCCGGTAATCGTCGTTCGGGCTCGCCACCGGGGCGCCCCAGAAGCCGACCACCCGATCCGCGTTTATGCTGTTGAGAGTGGCCTCGCTGGACTCCAGGGCATGCAGCATCTCGGTCTGATAGCGCGACAGGTAGAGTATCATTTCGTTGGCGCTCAGCGACTGCGTGATCTGGGAAAAATCGCCGATTTCACAACTGAACAGCACCAACCGGCGGGTCTCGCCCCCCAATTCCACCTCTCGCTTGTTCCCGGAGAGAAGCTGGAGCACAAGATTGGTGGGGGCATAGCGGCTGAAGGCGATCAGGCTGCGCTTCATGCGTTGCATGGAGGCATCCACCATTTTGAGTTCGGAAAACACCGAGTTGACCGGCTTCAGATCGTCGAAGCGGCAGCGGCTGAGCAGGTCGGAATTCGCCACAATCTGACGCAACGGAATGGTCAAACGGTTGGCGATCAGATAGATGGCATAGATAGCCACGATCAGTAATATGACCGAAAGCATCATGGAGGTATAGAGGGCGCGATTGACCGTGTCCATCACCTCATAATCGGGAACGACCATCAGCAGATGCCAGTCGTTGCCGAATACGCTGGGAATGATCTTCCGCTTGACGAAATAACTCTCGCCCTGGAGCTGCAAATTGTGCACCCCTTGCCCCGGATCGTCCGCCGCCCCCTCCCTGGCCTTGGCCTCGTTCCAGGCCTGCTGGATATATTGGTACCGCTCTGGGGGCAGGTCGGCGAGACGCGGCAAGCTCTCGTTCTCCCTTGGCGCAACGGCGTTGGTCTTGCTAAAGGAATGGGCGATGATCTGCTCCGAACCATTGATGATCAACAGCACCGAATCGTCGCCCAGCTTCTCGCTGGCCACGAATTGATTCAGATCGCCCAGCCCTATGTCGATGCCCAGCACCCCCTGCAGATTCCCATTGCTCCCCACCACCGGATAGGAGGCGGTGACCCCCAGAGTTCCGGTGCTCGCCCAGACAGAGACATCGCTCCAACTTGCCTTTCTGGATGCCTGCGCGGCCTTGTACCAGGGGCACTCCAACGGATTGTAGCCGCGCGGATTCTCTATCTTGGCGGTGGGTTTGTACATTTCGTCCCGGTAGACCCACTCCTCCGCCCCCTTCGGATCGCCGAAGAAGTTAACCCGCGTCGCGAGATTGGGATGTTTGCGGGCCTGCAAGAAATTTCCTTTGGTATCGGCGAGATAGGTCGAACTGTGAAACTGGGAGCGATGATTCAGATTCCACAGCAGCGGCAACAACCGCTCCCGTTCGGCGAGAAAATCCCGATCCTGCAACGCCAGCGCCATCGATTCGAGATCGCACGTCGCGGAACCCATCACCTTGAGGGTGTGCAACACGATCATGTCGAGGGCGCCGTTTATCACCCGCCCGCTGAGGTCCAGTATCCCGTGGCGGGCCTGAAAATAGCCGTTCAGCGTTACTACGGACAGGGTGATCGTCAGCAGCAAGGTGAACAACAGGATGATTGCAGTGCGAAACCTCATAATCGACTCCCGGATGGCAAGCGCTCTCTCCCTGTCGGAAACGCCCTGCACTTCGGCGGAGGGCTATGGCAAGGGTTCAGAAACTGAGCTTCCCTCGGTCTTTCGTCTTCCAAGGGCAGGGGTTCATGCGACCTGTTTTTCTCCCTCCCGAGTGTTGATCCAGTCCTTCAGAAACAGTGCCGGGGAAGTGTAGCCGAGGGTGGAATGCAGACGCTTGCGATTGTAGAACACCTCGATGTACTCGAAGGCGGTGGCCTTCATCGCGTCGCGGGTGGCGAAGCGCTCCCCGAAGACACGCTCGTTCTTGAAGCTGTTGAACCCGCTCTCGGTCGGGGCGTTGTCCCAACAATTGCCCTTGCGGCTCATCGAGCAGACCATGCCGTAGTCGGCCAGTTTGGCCTGGAACGCATGGCTCGCGTACTGGCTCCCCCGATCGGAATGGTGGATCAGCCCCGGGGGCGGCTTGCCTCGAAACCAACCCATGGTCAGCGCGTCGGTGACAAGGTCGGCCGTCATGCGCGGCTGCAGCGACCAGCCCACGACCTCGCGGTTGAACAGGTCCAGCACGATGGCCGAGTACAGCCAGCCTTCATCCGTCCACAGGTCGGTGATGTCGGCACTCCAGACCTGATGCGGGCCGCTCGGGGCGACGTCGCGCGCGAGCAGGTTGTCGGCCACCGGCAGGCTGTGCTTGGAGTCGGTCGTGGCCTTGTCGCGGCGCTTGTGGCGCCCCCGGATGCCGTGTTCGCGCATCAGGCGCTCCACCCGTGCCTTGCTCGCCGAGAAGCCTCGTGCGCGCAGCTCACGCACCATCCGCGGGCTGCCGTAAGCGCCCTTGAGCTCGGCATGGATGGATCGGATCAGGGCCAGCAACTGTGCGTCCGTCAGCCCCTGGCGATCCGGTGTGCCGCCACCCTGCCAGGCCCGGTAGCCCCCGACACTCACGGCGAGGACATTACACAGCTCGTTCAGGGCGAAGCCGTTGCGGTGCGCATCGAGCCAGGCGTACGTCACAGCGCATCCCGCGCGAAGTACGCCGTCGCTTTGTTTAAGATGTCGACCTCGCGCTTGAGCCGCGCGTTCTCCGCGCGCAGACGCGACAGCTCCATCGCCTCCGGTGTGACTTTCGCTGCGCCCGCACCGTTGAGCGTGCCGACGTCGAACCCCTTCACCCGGTTGCGCAGCGTCTGCTCGACCAGACCCATCTCCTTGGCCACCGCGCTTACGCTCTTGCCGTCCTTGACCCGCTTGACCGCCTGTTCCTTGAACTCGGCGGTGTACTCTTGCTTCGGAATCTTCTGCATCATCGTCTTCAGTGTGACAGACAGTCTACGTCACCCTTGGAAGACTAAACTTCGGGGGGAACCTCACGCCTCACCATCTGGCTGATTTCGCCTTCCGTCAGGCCCGAACCGCCTTCGATTCTGATCTGCCGCTCGTTGCCGGAGATGATGTCCTCCGCCGTGACTTGGATGATGCCGTTCGCGTCTATGTCGAAGGTGACATTCACCTCAATCAAGCCGCACCGCGCCGGCGGGAGGTCGTCGAGCATGAACTTGCCTAGTGTTTTATTGAAGGCGGCCATTTCCGACTCGCCTTGGAGGACGTGAATCTCCATCGTGGGCTGGTCGTCCTCGGCAGTGGTGAAGCTTTGTGTCTTGCGGGTTGGGATGCTGGTGTTGCGCTCAATCAGCCGGGTGAAGACGCCGCCCTTAGTCTCTATCCCCAGTGAAAGCGAGGTGACATCCAGCAGCAGCACATCCTTGACTTCGCCGAGCAACACGCCGGCTTGAATCGCGGCCCCCATGGCAACCACCTCGTCGGGATTGATGTCCTTATGCGGTTCCCTGCCGATCAATCCCCTGACTTTATCCTGCACCGACGCCATGCGCGTCATGCCGCCCACCAACACAACGTGATCGATCTCATCGGGTTTAAGGCCCGCATCGGCGAGTGCTTGCCGGACGGGTGCTTCGAGGCGGGCGACCAGCGGGGCGCATAGCCCGTTGAGCCGGTCACGGGTGAGTTCAAGGTTGAGGTGCGCCGGGCCTGTAGGTGAGGAGGCAATGTAGGGCAGGTTAACCGTCGTTGACATGACCGTGGACAGTTCTATCTTGGCCTGCTCGGCGGCAGTGAAGAGGCGCAACAGGGCTATCGGGTCGGCAGACAAATCCATCCCTTGCCCATGCTTGAACTCGCCGAGCAGCCAGTCGACGATGGCCTTGTCGAAGTTGTCGCCGCCCAGATGGTTATCGCCGTGGGTGGACTTGACCTCAAACAGCCCCCCGCCCAGGCCGAGGATGGAGACATCGAAGGTGCCGCCGCCAAGGTCGAACACCAGAATCGTCTGGTCGCCTGCCTGGCCCAGCCCATAGGCGAGCGAGGCGGCGGTCGGTTCGTTGATGACACGCAACACGTTAAGCCCGGCGATTCTGCCGGCATCTTGGGTTGCCTTGCGCTGGGCGTCATTAAAATAAGCGGGGACCGTGATGACGGCCCCGGTCACGGATTCGCCGAGATACGCTTCGGCATCCGCCTTCAATGTCTGTAGGATCATCGCGCTGATTTCCCGGGGGCTGTATTGCACCCCTTCAACCGTGACCTTGGCATCGCCGCCCGCGCCCGGTTCGACCGTATACGCGGCAATCGCTATTTCCTCGGCCACCTCGTTCCACTGTCGGCCCATGAACCGCTTGATCGAAGACAGTGTGCCTTGGGGGTTGCCAAGTTGTTGCCGCTTGGCGGCTGTGCCGACGAACCGCTGCCCGTCTTTCAGCAGGGCGACCATGGACGGTGTCGTGCGCTCGCCCTCGGCGTTCGGAATGATGACCGGCTTGCCGCCGTCCAACACGGCCATGCAGCTATTGGTGGTGCCAAGATCGATGCCGATGGCCTTCATCATGCGGGGTTTCCAGGCTTATTGCCGCGAGCCAACAACGCGCCCTTGTCATCAGTGATGAAGGCTTGCCCAACCGCCTCTTGCGTGAAGGAAAACTCGCGCTGCCCTTCCGCTTCCGCAAACCCCGGCAAACTCTGGCAATACGCCCTGACGGTCTCAAATGCCGCGACGATCTCCTTGGCGCGTCTTCCCGCGTCCGGGTCGCCCGGATTTCTGTCAGGGTGATGGGCCAGAATCAATTGTCGATAGGCCGATTTGATGCTGTCCCAAGAAGCCTTTTCCGACAACTGCAATAATTGCCTCGCCCTGTCCACCATGGAATAGTTCCCTTGGTTCAGTTCGATATTGACAAAACTGTAGGCCGGTAACGGGCCGATGTAACGAAAGGTTAGAACATCCTCAAACTCCGTCGCCACTTCGTCCACGGCATCGTCAAACAGCGGCTTCTTGTCCTTTTCCACCAGAAAGCTTCGGTTGAAAATCATGCCATCCGCTCTCAGCGGTGCGTCCGAGTAATCGGTTGCCAATGGCGTGAGTTTGTTATGAATGGCGGCGACAAACGTTCCCTTCTTGACCTCGGAAGATTCAAATAATTGTCGGCCCGCCTGTACCGGGTCCATGCTGGCCAGTTCGGGGTTTTCCTTGGCTATTTCTTGGAGTATCTTGGGCAATTCCCAGGCAGCTTGGATGACGAGCTCCCGTTTTCCTTGCAGACTGTCCAGGTAGGTTCTCAATTGGACGTAGGCATGTTCCAGAACCCTTGCAACCTCTTCATCATTATTTGCAGTGAATCCGAACTTCAAGGGCAACAGTCCGTTGTGGCCGGCCTGTTCGAGGAGGAAGGCGTTGACTTGCTGATACTTCAGCAGGTGCGCTTGATGGTGTTCGTCCGATTGGCTTGGGGCGAGCAGGTCGATATCCATGTCACTCACCACCGCTGCAATGTCCCGATAACAGACGACTTCAAGGGGTGCGGCATTGATTCCGCCAGCCGGGTAGGCTACCAAGTTTGGCGTATCCGTGCGGTTGTCGAGGGTCGCGTAAATAAAGCGTTTTATTTGCATACAGAATGTCCGATGGTGAGTGGGAGTTGCATCCGTTCACAGGGTTCTTGGCCTACGGGTCTTCATTGCTGCGACCCAACGGCTGAGGATGGGTAAAGGAAATACCAGGGACAGACCACTATTTTTGAGCGATATCCGCAGATTGAGCCGATCGGTGTCGGCCAGCTCGTTCCGCGATCAACCGGAAGTCTCAGCCCAAGTGTGCCACGACCATCGTCGCGATCTGTTGTTGAATCTGTTCTTTGCCCAAGACGAAGGCATCATTGGTTGCATCTCGAAGGCTGTTCAGTATGCCCTATCGATCGGTCTCTGGTCCTGCGGGCGTATCATCACTGAAGATAGCAGGAAACCGTGGTCTGTCCCTAAACCATCCCAGGGCCGGCCGCGCCGGTGATCTTCATATTCTTTCAGCAGCTTACGTTTCCTGTGCGGCTGCGCGACCAGGTACGCCGTCCACGGAAGAATGTAGTCTCCACGGTCTGCCGGGATCACCAGGTAGTCCTCTTCCTCGAACCATAAGCAGACCCGCTCCTCACGCCCGCGCTGATTGCGCCAGATCTTCACGGCGGGATCGCCTGCATGCGTGTTGATTAGCCCAGGCCAGCGAATTCTCTCGCAGCGCCGAGGGTCCGGCGTTCGCTCCTCCTCGACCTGCCCCCCCTGGATCATGTGCCAGAAGGTGGCCTCTTTGCCGTGGGTAAGCGGGTGCCGCTTCAGAGCATGCGCGGCCTTGAAGTAAGCCACCTGCAGGGTGCGCCCATAGCACTTGAAGCCGTGGCGAAGTGTTGCGAGAGCCCCGTTCCGATCCATCCACTTGCAAAGATCGCCGAGTAAATATTCGGTCTACCCGTACCCTTCGGAATCAACGGGTAAGCGCGTGGCGGAAGTGTCGGTCCAGCGGGTAGGTCCAAATATCCTTGATCCTAAAAAGAGCAGTTGGCGCCCGTCGCGGGCCGTTTCCGGCCTGCGGTCGAGTACACATAGCGGCGGTTCGGCGGCTACGCCGGGGCCGGCAGCGCGGCCGGCGGCTTTAACTGGCGGCCGTTGAGGTACATCACCAGCGCACGCGAGAGCATCCGGTACCAGCAGTGCAGGGGACTGAACTGCTCCGCAGTTCGGCGCAGCGTTTTGAAGAAGCTCGCGATGTCGCGGCAGGTCGCCTCCACCCACGCCGCCTCGGCGTGGGGATGGCTGATGGTCAAGCGCGTCTGCCCGCCGTGACGGGTCAGCCGCGCCGGGGCGCTGAGCAGCAGCGGGCGGCTGGTGATGGCCTCGGTGTGCCGAGTCGGGTCGGCCAGGCGCACGAACAGGCTCCACCAGTTGTAGGTCAAGGCGGTGATGCGGGCCATGAAGCGGCAACGCGTGATGTCTTGGGTGGTGAAGCCGCCCCAGCCCCAATGGTTTTTGAGCTCGTCGAAGGGATTCTCCGCGTCGGCGCGGTCGCGATAGAGTTGTGCCACACTCAGGATCGATCTCGTGGGGCAGCGAGGTCACCAGCACGGCGTACTCGTAGAGGATGGTCTCGTCGGTGAGCGCGGGGAAGCTCAGGCGTAGTTGCTCGGGATCACCTTGGTCAAGGACGGCCAGGTCGGCCTTGATGCGTCGACGCAGCACGATGGCGCGTCGCGCGCCGCTCCAGCCCGACAGCCGCAGCGTCGTCTCGGCCCCGTGCCAGCCTTAACCGGCATCGCACCACTCGGCATCGCGCATCAGGCGCTCGACGGTCTGCTTGACCTTGGAGGTCATGCGCAGCTTGAACAGATAGGGGATCCCCGCCTGCTCGGCCCGTGCCATGTTGGCTTGGGTACCCCAGTCGCGGTCGCCGCGAATGCACAGCGGCCAGTGCGCCCGCGGCAGGCGTGCGAGCACCTCCCACAGGCCCGGTGCGCTGTACTTGGACGCGGTTTGGTTGCCGGCCAGCACCTCCACGTCCAGGATCAGACGCAGACCGGCGATGAAATAGGTGTGGTCGGTGTGCGAAGGGCGCCCCGGCTTGTGCGGGTTGTCGCCCTTGACCGCGCCCTCTTGATGCCCGTAGAGCGGTTTGACCGTCACGTCGGCATCGAGGATCCAGGGCACGCCCAGCACCGGGGCCACGCACGCGTCCAGGTGGTTCTGCAACCAGGCCACCCCGTCGGCTTCATCGAGCTTGCGCAGGTTGCGGCGCACCGAGTCCTCGCTGACCACCGCCTCCATGCCCAGCAGGGCGGCGTTGATGGTGTCGCCGCGCAGTGCACTGATGTGGGCATAGCGCTGATGACCGGACAGCACCGCCAGGATGGCGGTACCGAGCACGTCGCGCGTGCTCGGGGCGTTCGGGCTGGTCAGCTTCAGCGGGCAGCTCTCGACCCAGGCATCGAAGCGCCCGCCCGGGCGCAGAAATTCGGTGAAGAACGGCAGCTGCCCCAGCGGGGTGACCGCCGCCTGCGCATCCCACTCCACGTGGACGCGGCCGCCAAAGGTGTCGACCGCAACCGGGCCGGCATGCGGCACCAACGCGGTGGTTTCGGGTTCACCCTGAGGGTGAGGGATCGGATTGCTCATGGTGACCTCCTTGCGCCGATATTTCAGCGGTTTGGGTCACGTGAGGCAAGGTGTAACTGCTCTTTTTAGGTTCACGCGTGCTTCATATCGGCTTCCAGGTTTATTACCCTGTCGCCATCCGCGGGTTTGCGATCTCGAAGCTGTACCAGCACTTCAGGGAGCGCGACCTCCCCTACGGCCTACAGGATTCTCTGTGTACGCTTGCCCTGTCTCTTGTTCGCGACTTACGCCGCTCCGCAACAGGACCAACACTCGATACGGGTGGGTGGCTAGCCCTTACCCGACCGGGACTTCCACCCGGCAAGAGACGTCGAGCTTTGCTCGGCGCTAAATAAATTCGCACCTACACTTGATCGGCAGCCGAGATTATACACGGCACGGCAATGCATCTGTAGGTTCGAACTTATTCGCACGACCATGAGCGGGGGCCGCGAACGGCACCGCGCACACGAAAAAGGGGCCTTATGGCCCCTTATCAAACACCGAACCGGACGCGATCAGCCCAGCAGCGGTGCAATCGTCAGACTTACGATGGCCATGACATTGATGAGGATGTTCATCGAGGGACCGGAGGTGTCTTTGAAGGGATCGCCGACAGTGTCGCCCACGACGGTTGCCGAGTGCACGGTCGAGCCCTTGCCGCCGAGGTTGCCCTTTTCAACGAACTTCTTGGCGTTGTCCCAAGCGCCGCCGGCGTTGGCCATCATGAGGGCAAGCAGAACGCCGGCGAGCAGCGCGCCGCCGAGCATGCCGCCCAATGCCTCCGGACCGATGCCGAAGCCGACGACCGCGGGGGCGCTGACGGCGATGACGCCGGGCAGGATCATCTTCTTGATCGCGGCGGTGGTTGCGATGTCGACGCAACGGGCGGTATCCGGCTTGGCCGTGCCTTCGAGAAGGCCCGGGATCTCATGGAACTGCCGGCGGATCTCGTTGATCATCTCGAAGGCGGCGTCGCCGACCGCGGTCATGGTGATCGCAGCGATCAGGAAGGGAATCGCACCGCCGATCAGCATGCCCATCAAGACGTCCGGATCACCCAGGCTCAAGGCGAAGTCCGGGATCAGGAGATGCAGCGTCTCGATGTAGGCAGCGATGATGGTCAAGGCGGCCAGTGCCGCGGCACCGATCGCGAAGCCCTTGCCGATGGCCGCCGTGGTGTTGCCCAACTCGTCGAGCGAGTCGGTGATCTTGCGCGTCTCCGCACCTAGACCGCCCATCTCGGCGATGCCGCCGGCATTGTCCGCGACCGGACCGTAGGCGTCGATCGCCATGGTGATGCCCACCGTGGCCAGCATGCCCACCGCAGCGATGCCGACACCGTAGAGACCGGCCATGTGGCTGGAGACATAGATGATCAGGGCGATGGTCAGCACAGGGATGACGACCGACTGCATGCCGACGGCCAAGCCGGAGATCATGACGGTCGCGGGACCCGTCTCGCCCGACTTGGCGATGCGGCGCACCGGCGCGGCCGAGGTGTAGTACTCGGTCACCAGACCGATGATGATGCCGCCGACCGCACCGGCGAGGACCGACCACCAGATATGGTTGGAGACATCGACCATCCAGACGACCAGGAAAGACACCGCGATGAAGAGCAGCGTGGCCCCGATGGTGCCCGTGCGCAGCGCAGTGGCCGGTTTGTTGGCCGAGACGGACTTGACGAGAAAGATACCCGCGATCGAGCAGAGCAGACCGACCGAGGCGAGAGCCAGCGGCAGGAACATCAGCGAGGATTGCGTGCCCAGCACGGCCAGGGTCGTGGCCGACATGGTCGCGGCGATCGCGATGGTGGCGATCTGCGCGCCGCAATAGGACTCGAAGATATCCGAACCCATACCGGCGACGTCGCCGACGTTGTCGCCGACGTTGTCGGCGATGACGCCCGGGTTGCGTGGGTCGTCCTCGGGGATGCCGGCCTCGATCTTGCCGACCAGGTCCGCGCCGACGTCGGCGCTCTTGGTGAAGATACCGCCGCCGACACGATAGAAGAGCGCGACCGACGAGGCGCCGACGCCGAAGCCGTGGATGGCGTGGGATGCCTCGGGATTACCGCCGAAGAGCAGATAGAGGAAACCCAGACCCAAGAGGCCAAGCGAGGCGACCAAGAGACCCATGACCGAGCCGCCGTAGAAGGCGACCGTCAGGGCCGCGGGTGCGCCTAACGTGTGTGCAGCGGTCGTGGTGCGGACGTTGGCCTTGGTCGCCGAAAACATCCCGAGAAAACCGGCGCTTGCGGATGCCGCGGCACCGACGACGAAGGCCAGCCCCGTCTTCCAACCCAAGAACCAGATCAGCAGCATGAGCACCACAACGCAGAAGATGCCCAACAGCGTCAGCTCGCGCTTCATGAACACCATGGCGCCGAGATGGATCTCGTCGGCAATCGCCTTGACCTTTTCTCCCCCTTCGGGGTAGGCCAAGACCAGCTTATAAATATAGTAGGCCGCCCATAGCCCGAAAAGGCCGAGCAGCAGCGGGATCAACGCGTTGAAAGACATTGGATCTCCTCAGTTCATCGGTCGTTTTGGTGATAAAACCGTAGGGTTTATAGCAAATATGGGCTGGAAAAGCGATTCGACCGTCATTGAGCTGTCACATACAAACCATTGATATCAATCGCTGCCGGTGCCGGACGGGGTTGCGGGGGATGGGCTGGTCTCGGATGCGCCGGGTAGGGATGATGTGCTTGAGGGGACGGCGCCCAAGTCCGCAAGCCGGCGCTCCAAGCGATCGATCGTCTGCTGTTGGCGCTCGACCTGTTTGAGCAGCGCGGGAAGGCGAATCAGCGCTGCGCTTTCGCGAAGGGCTTGTTTGACCGGACGCGCGGGGGTTCCGAAGACGGCCACCCCGGCAGGAATATCCTTGACGACGCCGGCTTGGCCGCCGATGCGTGCGCCGTCGCCGACCGTCACATGGTCCGAGATTGCGACTTGACCGGCCACCACGACACCCTGTCCGAGCTTCGAGCTGCCGGCAACGCCGGATTGGCTGACCAGGATGCTGTGTGGACCGATATCGACGTTGTGGCCGACCTGTACCAGGTTATCGATCTTGGTGCCCCGCCCGATGCGCGTCATGCCCAGCGTGGCCCGGTCGACACAGCTGTTGCAGCCGATCTCGACGTCGTCCTCGATGACGACCCGCCCGAGTTGCGGGATCTTGCGGTGTCCGGTCCCGTCCCAGCGGAAGCCGAAACCGTCGCCGCCGATGCGCACACCCGGATGCAGGATGCAACGGTCGCCTAATGTCGAGTCCCGCAGGATGCTGACGTTGGGCCCGATCGCGCAGTCCGTTCCGACCTGCACCCCAGTGCCCAGATAGGATCCGGCGCCGATGCGCGAGCCCGAGCCGATTCGGGCATCCGCATCGATGACCGCGCCGGCACCGACCTCCACATCCTCGCCGAGGTCTGCCGTGGGGTGTACCGATGCGCTCGGATGAATACCCTGGCTCGCCGAGACCGGCGCAAACCAAACCGCGATCTCGAAGAACAGACGGCGCGGCTCGGCGACGCGCAGCAGCCGCTTGCCGACGACATCCGGAAACGTCTCGCCGACCAAGACGAGCGCCGCAGCGCTGCTCGCCACGGCAGCCGCTTGGCTCGGATCCTCGGCGAAACACAGATCCCGTGACCCGGCCTGCTCCAGCGTGTTGACGCCGTGGATCTCGCCGTCGTAGGGGTCCTCGAGTAGGAGCTGCAGCCGGTCGTAGAGCTCTTGAATTGTGAGTGTCATGGTGCGGGCCAGTAGAAGGATTCGGCTGCGGCCCCGGTCGCCGGGAGGGTGACATTGCGGGTTTGTGCCTGTCCGGCATGCTCGACGGTTAAGACATAGTCGCCCGGCGCGAGGTTGGCGTAGAGCCAAGGGCCGACGGTGACGGTCGTGAGCAGGGTCGGCCCGGCCGCATCCTGGATCTGCACACGGATATTGGACAGATAGGCCCCGGAGCCGGCGACGGCGAACAAGAGCCGCAGGTTGTATTGGGACTTGACCTGCTCCATCGCCTCGCGCTCGGAGGCACCGATCCCGCCGCTGATGTGGGGAACCCCGAGGGTCGATTGGCCAGGCAGCCGTCGCTCGGCAGATGCCTCGGGCGGCGACGCAGTCTGCGGCACCTGCACCGGCTCGGGAGTCGGGACGGGCACGACTGCAGTGACCGGCGCCGTGCTTGGCTCCGCAACAGGCGCCCCCGGCAAAATCGCCCCGCCGGGAAGCACGGTTCCCGGCGGCAACACCATGGCCTCCTCGAGCACGATCCCGCCGGGCAGAGTCCTCCCTTCCGGCGCGATCGCCCACTCGACCGTCGGTTGAGCGACCGGCGTCTGGGGCTGAATGTCCTGCCCGGTAGGCTCCTGCGCAAACGCCGCCCCAGAGCCGAGCAAAGCCAAAATCACCGGAACCTCAAACCTCTTATCGCGTTGCCGCATCGCTCACAACCCTCCTGAAAATTGACATCAACTTGGGCAATTCCGGAAATTAAGGTGATTTCCGGGAAAGCATCGACCAACGTGTAGGGGCGACTTTAGTCGCCCGGTAACCATTGGAGGCCTACACGGCCGGGATGCTCATTCCCGGAAATCGCCTAATCCTGACAGCACATGGGTGAAAGATCGGTGTGGGCGACTGAAGTCGCCCCTACGGCCTTACGGCCCTTCGCCCACCCCGATAGACCCTTTTCCTGACTTCCCCTTAAAACGCGTCCGCTACAAGTCGAGCGGACAGGGCCAAGCGCAACCGACACAAAAACATCCCATAAACCATCGGGACGCGTTTTAAGCGGCGCATCCACTCCAACGGCTCGGAAACAAACTCTCGATTACCCCTGAGCGATGCAGCACGCCCACACCCAGCACATGACCACGATAGCTCACGATGATCTGTCCCGTCGGCGTGGCGGCCCGCTGCTCGGGGGTCGGGTCGAAGATCTCGCGGCGCAAGTAGCGATCGCGCTGCTCGGTATCCAACGAGACCCCGAAGCGCGTGACATCGCGCCCGAACAGCAACGCACCGCCAGTGCTGGGCTTGGGCGGTCGCACATTGGTGCGGTGGAAGAACAAACCGCTCGACTCGGCCACGGGCACCGCGGGCGGCGCATGATCGGCCGCCATCAGGTGCAATCCACGTCGGGTTTGGCGGTTGGCACGGTAGCGGGTCCAGTAATCGTCGCCCAGGCCGTACTTGTCGTCGAGACCGGCGAGCCACTCGGCGGCATCCGTGTTGTCGAGACCCGCAGGCTCCGGTGTCGGCTCAGCGGGGCAGCCGGCATCCTTCTCCAGGATCGCCATGAAAAAGCCGCCGGTGTCGCGATGCTGGGGCCAGATCCTCAGACAGCTCGCCAGCTCGGGCGGAAGCTCCCGGCCGTTCCAATGGGTGACGCCCGGCATCGCGACGAAACCCGGCACCGCTGCGGGCAGTAAGCGCAGCATGCCGGGATGCTCGGCGAGGATGTCGGCTACGACCAGCTCGTTCTCCTCCGGTGCGAAGGTGCAGGTGGAGTAGAGGATGCGCCCGCCCGGGCGACAGCGCTGCACCGCCTTGCGCAGCAGCGCCCGCTGACGCGGCCCCAGGCGAAGCGCACTGTCCGGGTCGAGCCGGGGCAACAAGGACGGCGTGCGCCGCAGCGTGCCCTCGCTCGAGCAGGGTGCATCCACCAGGATGCGGTCGAACTGACCGCTCGCGCTCGGCCAGTTGGCGCCGTCGCAGCAGGTGGTTGTCACATTGACCACGCCGAGCCGGTCGAGATTGCCTTGGAGCGCCTTGATGCGCGCGTGGGCGATGTCGTTGGCGACGAGCGTCCCGCGATTGCCCAAGGCGAAGGCGATCTGCGCGGTCTTGCCGCCGGGTGCGGCGCAGAGATCCAACACCCGCTGACCGGGCGCCAGGTCCATCAGCATCGCCGGCAGTTGCGAGACCTCCTCCTGTGCATGGGCCAGACCGGCGCAGTACCACCAGTTGCGGCCGGCCTTGGTCTCCTCGGGGAGTCGCAATGCAGCGGGCAGACCGGGCACGGGTTGCGCATCCAGACCCTGCTCGGCCAGCAGGTCGGCAAGCTCGGCGACCGAAATCCGCGTCGGGTTGGCCCAGATGCAGGGCGGCAGCGGCCGGCCGAGCGTCGCGGCGAAGGCGTCCCAATCGTCGACCAAGGGGCGATAACGGGCCAGGGGCGAGGCGGCGATCTCCTCGGGCGTAATGAGCGCGGTCGCCTTCGAGCGCGACAGACGCACGGTCTGCGGGCGCGATTCGGTGGATAGGGTCATTGCGTTCCAGTCAGCGTTTGCCGGAGCGCCGGCGGTCGAGTCGTGCCACGAATTCGCCGATCAAGCGGGCGTAGAGCTGATCTCCGAGCACCCGGTCTTCGACGCCCGAGTCCAGGCTGGGGTTGTCGTTGACCTCGATCACGACCGGACCGGCCGGCGTTTCCTTGAGGTCGACCCCGTAGAGACCGTCGCCGATCAGGTCGGCCGCCTTGAGCGCCGTCTTCATCACGGCGGGCGGGACCGCCTCGACCGGCAGGGTCTCGAACCCGCCCTGCTCGTGACGACCGTCGCTCTCGTGCTTGACGATCTGCCAATGATCTCGACTCATCAGGTACTTACATGCATAGAAGGGCTGACGACCCAGGATGCCGACGCGCCAATCGAAGGGCGTGTAGAGATATTCCTGCGCCAGGATGAGATCGGACTCCTTGAAGAGCTTTCCCGCGATCCGTGTCAACCCGGCGCGATCCTCCGCCCGAAAGACGCCGCGCGAGAAGGACCCTTCCGGGATTTTGAGCACGATCGGGTAGCCGATCAGCTGCTCGGCATCCATCAGATTCTCCTTGCGCAGCACCAGGGTCTTGGGCCGCGGGATGCGATGCGCCGCCAGCAGCTCGGCGAGATAGACCTTATTGGTGCAGCGCAGGATCGAGTCCGGGTCGTCGATGACGACCATGCCCTCGCTGTCGGCCTTCTTGGCAAAGCGGAAGGTGTGGTGACCGATGCGCGTGGTCTCGCGAATAAAGAGGGCGTCGTACTCGGCGAGCCGGCTGTAGTCCTTGCGCTGGATCAGCTCGACGTTGACCCCGAGCGACTTACCCGCCTTCACGAAGCGTTGCAGTGCCTTGCCGTCCGAGGGCGGCAGCTCCTCGGCCGGGTCGTGCAGCACGGCGAGGTCGTAGCGATAAGACAGACGTGCGCGCGGCTGGCGCCAACGCTGCGACAGATAGCCCTCCAGCGCCGCAAACAGAGGCCCCTCCCCGTCCGCCGTGACCGCGGCCAGCGGCAGGGCCTTGATGGCCCCGATGCGCCAGGTGCCTTGGCGGCGAAACTCCACGCGCAGGATCGGGCAGCGGAAGGTCTCGAAGATCTCGCGCGCGAGCGGATGCAGCTCCTTGACGTCACACTGGCCGAAGCAGATGGTCAGCTCGTAGGCGGTCGGAGCGAGCGCCGAGGTCTTGCGCCGCCCGAGCAGACGCTGCACCAGCCCGTCGAGCTCTTCGGTGGCCAGGCTGTAGAGCTCCCGACTGGAGAGCTCCTGGATGGTCCGCACGCTCGGAATGACCTTGTGACCGCGCGCCTCGGCGAGCAGCGAGCAATAATAGCCCACCGAGAGATAGCGATAGCTGCGGCAGAGGTTGATCACGCGCAGGTCGCGCTTGGACGCCAGCTCGCCGCCCGCAAGATAGTCACGCGCGGTCACGACCGGCAGGCGCGGAAAGCCCGTCTTCCAGTCGCCTTGTTGCTCCACCAACAGCAAATGCTCAGCCATTTAAATCGCGCTCGTTCGTAGGGTCTATGTCGCGTTGCATCTTGATTCCGGATTGATCCGCGCCAACCGACTTGGTCAGGGGCGCGATTTAAAGATTTATGTAGGTCGGGGTGAGCTTGCGAACCCCGGCTTGACGCTTGCGCCGGGGATGCCGGGGTTCGCAAGCTCACCCCGGCCTACCCGTGAATCAAGGCGTTCACCTTGTTTCTGAATCGTCACTAAGCCGCGTCGGGGATAACGTCGGTTGTTGCTCGGAGCGCTGACTCAGACGCGAACCATGCCTGTCACACCGGACGCGGCTTAGGAGGAGACGAGGACGACGGCCTGCAACCCGACTCGCCCGTAACGGGCCATCCGACTAAATTCGTCGCGGGGAATGGGCATATCGATCGAGTCCAGCGTGGTTTCTCCGTTGTCGTAGTCGACGTAGGGGTCGTGGACATAGACGAAATGCTCGTCGAAGCCGGTGATCACGACCCAATGCGGGAATTTCTCGCGATAGATGCGGTAGGAGCTGATCAAGACCAGCGGCACCGAGCCCGCGTCCCAACGCTGCTGGAGATCGTCGATGCTGAGCGTGCTCGGATTGACCGGGATACCCAGACGCCGCGCCTCCGCCAGCATGTCCTCGTGAACCAGGCGCATGACCTCTTTCTTTTCCGGGCTGCGCACCGAGTCGACCAGCGGTACGCCCGGATCGTTCACGAAGACCTCGACCGCGAAGCCGCGGGACTTCGCGGACAGCGCTAGCCCCAAGGGGCCGCAGCCCCCGTGGCCCGATGTCATGAAGATAGTCGTGGACTCGCGCCAGATGCGCAGCTCCAGGGTTCGATTAAGCTCGAGGCTCGGGCGCAGCGCCTGCATCGCCATCATCAGCGACGACGAGCCGCAGGTGAAATCGAGCGTCTGCTCGTAGAAGGGCACCCGCTTGAGCTCCGGCTTGAGACCCGGAGAGAGCGTTTTCTCGTAACGAATCGCCTCCATGTGATCTTCGTAGTAGTCCGAGAGCATGCCGAAGCGCCGATAACCCACGCCCTCGAACAGCGCCTGCGAGGCGAGGTTGTCGCGCCGGATCTCCAGGCGCATGTAGGCGCGCTCCTGCTCCCAGGCCGCATCCTCCGCCGCCTCGACCAGTGCGCGGCCGACCCCTCGGCCCCGCGCCTGCGCCGCGACGGCGATCGAATAGAGGCGCGCGACCGAGGTCGCCCGGCTGAAGAGCACCATGACGTACCCCAACAGTGCACCCTCCGCATCCTCGGCAACCAGTGTGCGCGCGTGCGCACGGGTCAGCATGTAGCGGAACTGGCGACGGGTCAGCCGGTCACTCTGGAAGCTCGCGCCCTCAAGCCGAAGCAGCGCGCCCATGTCGGCAAGCACTGCAGGACGCAGGCGTGCAAGCGGGGGCGAGGTGTCGCTGATCGGATGGGTAGGCACTGGATTGGACACGGCTTCGCTAACGGCGTGGAGACTGGCGGGCGCCGGAAAGGCGGGATAGAGTCGGCGAAATCTACAGGTCGCGCAGGAAAATGCAAGGCATCGACCGCCCTGAGAGGGGCCGTAGGGGCGGTAGGGGCGACTTCACTCGCCCCTACCGAAACCTGCAGGCATGCACGATCGGGATCATGACTCCCGGAAAACGCCTCGAAAACCGGTCGGCGGCAAGCCGCCATGCCGACCGCCGCGGAACCAAGCCCGTCCAAGCGCCGTCGGGCGTCGGCGCCACCGGATCGAATCCACACCCTCCTCGGGCGACGGGCCCGAGCCTCATGTCTCAATGCAGCGGAGCACCTCATGCCCAGCCAGGCCCCGACCCTGACCACCATGCTCGAAGGCCTGATCGGCACCCTGTCGGTCAGCAGCGTCACGCCCGCCTTCGACCACAGCAACCGGGCGGTGATCGATCTGTTGGCCGCCTGGTTGGAGTCGGCCGGCTTCCGCGTCGAGATCCTTGAGTTGCCGGGGCAACCCGACAAGGCCAATCTGCTCGCGACACTCGGCAGCGGGCCCGGCGGTCTGGTGCTGTCGGGACACACGGATACGGTTCCGTTCGACGCCCATCTCTGGACCCACGATCCGCTCAAGCTGACCGAAGCGGAGGGGCGCCTCTACGGGCTCGGCACGTCCGACATGAAGTCGTTCCTGGCGCTGGCGATCGAGGCCGCGCGTGGCTTGACCGCGACCGATCTTGCACAGCCCCTGATGATCCTGGCGACCGCGGACGAGGAGTCCGCGATGCACGGCGCACGCGCCTTGGTCGAGTCCGGACGGCCGCTCGGGCGCTATGCGGTGATCGGGGAGCCGACCGGCCTGCGGCCGGTGCGTCTGCACAAAGGCGTCATGGGCGAGTCGATTCGCTTGGTCGGGCGCAGCGGTCACGCCAGCGACCCGTCACTCGGCAACAACGCCTTGGACGGCATGTACGAGGTCATGGGCGCCCTCATGGCTTGGCGCTCCGAACTCGCGGACAGCCACCGACACCCGGACTTCAAGATCCCGCACCCGACGCTGAATCTCGGCCACATCCACGGCGGGGACAACCCCAATCGGATCTGCGGGGAGTGCGAGCTGCATGTCGACATGCGCCTCCTGCCCGGCCTGAGCGCAACCGACGTGCGCGCCGAGCTCAGTCGCCGGGTCGCGACCGTCGCCGACCGACGCGGGCTCGCCTGGTTCGTCGAGCCCTTGTTCGAGGCCATCCCCCCGGCCGAGACGCCCGCCGGCTCGGCAATCGTGCGCGTCGCGGAGGGCCTGACCGGTCACACCGCCGAGGCCGTCAATTTCGGTACCGAGGCGCCCTTCCTCAATCAGCTCGGGATGGAGACCATCGTCCTCGGCCCTGGCGATATCGCTCAAGCCCATCAACCGGACGAGTATCTCGAGCTGGATCGGATCAGACCGACGCTCGACCTCTTGCGGGCCCTGATCCAGCGTTTCTGTCTAGGTTAAACCGCGCCCAGCGCGGTATGCGATGTTTTTGGATGGGATTGGCCCCGGCAGGTTTGACGACCGCTGGAGCCGGAGCGGTTTAAGATATTAGAAAGTGCATTATTTTAAACCGCGTCGCCGCTAATGGTTGTGGATACACCAAACGTCGAGCTCACTCGAAAATGAGCATCTCGCTCTGGACGCGGTTTAGGCATCTGAGGAAAACCCATGCGTTGGAAGACCGGCAGGCGAAGCGAGAATGTGGAGGACCGTCGCGGCGGCGGTCTCGGCGACAGCCCGTTCGGCGGACGGCGCCCGCTCGGCATGGGACGCCGCGTCGGGATCGGGGGAGGGCTGGGCGGTCTGATCCTGGTGGTCGTCTTGTTGCTTCTAGGGGTGGACCCGAGCCTTCTCCTGACCGAAGGCGGGTTGGGGCCGACTCAGGAAACCTCCCGGGCGCCGAGCGGCCAAGCACCCGGCGACGATCCATTCGGCGCCGGCCAACCCGAGATCAGGCTCCCGAGCGCGGCCGTCGAGGACGAGCTGGCCGACTTCGTCTCGGTCGTCCTGGCGGACACCGAGGACACCTGGGGCGCGATCTTCAAGGCCGGCGGCGAGCAGTATCGAGAGCCCACGCTGGTCCTCTTCTCGGGTACGACCCGCTCCGCCTGCGGACTGGGCGAGGCGGCCATGGGTCCCTTCTACTGTCCGGCCGATCAGCGCGTCTATATCGACCTGGCCTTCTACGACGATCTGCGTCGTGAGTTCGGTGCGCCCGGCGATTTCGCTCAGGCCTATGTGATCGCGCACGAGGTCGGCCACCACGTCCAGAACCTGCTGGGCATCTCCGAGCAGGTCGAGAGGTCGCATCGTCGGGCCAGCCAAGAGGAGGCCAATCGGCTTTCCGTGCGTCGCGAGCTGCAGGCCGACTGCTTCGCCGGGGTTTGGGCAAACCGCGCACACAAGGCCCGCAACATCCTCGAGGCGGGCGATGTCGAGGAGGGCTTGAACGCCGCCTCCGCCATCGGCGACGACCGTCTGCAACGCCAAACCCGTGGCTATGTCACCCCCGACAGCTTCACCCACGGCAGCTCGGCCCAACGGGTGCGCTGGTTCAAGCGAGGGCTCGCCACCGGCGAGCCGTCCGCGTGCGATACCTTTTCGGCCGAGACGCTTTGACCGGTGACGACGCGGACCGATCTCGGGATGCTCCTGTATCGTCTCAAAGCGCTCCTCGATCTCTCGAAGGGGCAAGGCGCATGATCTCGGTTATTCGTCCCATCCATCTTCGTGTTGCGCCGGCGCTCCTCCGCTCATGATGTCGCCCGCGTCTCGATCCGGCGTAAAGCCAAATCGCACACCGCGCAATAGAGCGGCGCCCAGCGCGGGATCTCGAAGGGATGGGCGAGCTCGTGGTAGACATCGACGAGCAGCACGGCATCGAGACTCTCCGGCGACAGGTTGGGGTCATCCTCTGCGCCGAGGACCGGGGTCACGCAGGACGTCGACAACACCGAAAGCCCGCTATGGCCGAGCTTGACCAGAACCCAGCGCCACTCTAGCCTCGCTCTGGCGGTCTGCCGGGGCGGTTTGACCCGCCCCGTCGCAACGACAGCATCCGCATGCTCAAGAGGCGTCCGACCCATGCGCAGGCTCAGGATCCGATTCGCCATCATGGCCGCTGCCCTGCTCACGGGCTGCCTGGACACCGAGCGACCGCTCGCGCTCGGGACCCTGGAGCGGGATCGCGTCGCGCTCACCGCCACCGTCGCGCAGCTGATCGTCGACTTGCCCGTGGCCGAGGGCTCGCCGGTCACCAAAGGCACCCTCTTGGTCCAGCTCTCGGACGGTCAGCAGCGCGCGGAGGTCGAACGCGCCAAGGCGCAGGTCGCCCGGACCAAGGCGCATCTGCAACAATTGCGCAACGGCCCGCGCAGCCAGGACATCGCGGCCGCCAGAGCGCAGGTGGCTGGGCGTGAGGCGGATCTGCGCGAGGCCCAGATCACCGCCGAGCGTAATCAGGAGCTGATCGCCCGCAAGGCGGTGAGCCAGGCCGAGGTCGATCGGACCCGGGCGCTGCGCGATGCCGCCAGCGCGCGGCTGGACGAGGCCAAGGAGAACCTCGACGAATTGCTCGCGGGCACGCGCCCGGAGCAGATCGCCCAAGCCGAGGCCGAGCTGAGTGCGGACGAGGCCACGTTGGCCTATCAACAGGCATTGCTGGCGGAGCTGCGCATCGTCGCCACCCGCGACGGCGTGCTCGACAGTCTGCCCTGGAACCTCGGCGAGCGCGTCACCGTCGGCAGCCCCGTGGCCATCATCCTCGCCGGCAAGGCGCCCTATGCCCGGGTTTACGTCCCCGAGCCCTATCGGGTCAAGATCAACAAGGGCGATACGCTCAAGGTGCACGTCGATGGACTGGATCAGACCTTTGACGGCACCGTGCGCTGGATCAGCTCCGACCCCGCCTTTACACCCTACTACGCCCTGAATGCCAGCGACCGCGCACGGCTCATGTACCTGGCGCAGGTGGATCTTCCGGACAGCGCCGCCATGCTCCCGAACGGCGTGCCCGCACAGGTCGAGATGCCGTGACCGAGCCGGTCATCGAAGCGCGCGGCCTGACGCGCCGGTTCGGCGATCTGACCGCCGTCGATGCACTGGATCTGACCGTCGATCCGCGCACCATCTATGGCTTTCTCGGTCCAAACGGCTGCGGCAAAACCACCACCTTGCGGATGCTGACCGGACTCTTGACGCCATCCGCCGGCACGGTGTGCGTGCTCGGCCATCAGCTCCCGCGCGACGCCGAGCGGCTCAAGCGCCGGATCGGCTACATGACCCAGAAGTTCTCGCTCTACGACGACCTGACCGTTGCCGAGAACCTCGGTTTCGTCGCCGAGATCTATGGCCTCGGACATCGGGTGGCACGCCAGCGCATTTCCGCATTGCTCTCGACCTACGCGCTGGAGCCGATGCGCAGCCGGCGCGCCGGGCGCATGAGCGGCGGCCAGCGGCAACGCCTGGCGCTGGCCGCGGCGACCATCCATGAACCCGCGTTGCTCTTCCTCGATGAGCCGACCTCGGCCGTCGATCCCGAGAACCGTCGCGATTTCTGGGAACGCCTGTTCGACCTGGTCGATACCGGCGCCACCATCCTGGTCTCGACCCACTACATGGACGAGGCCGAACGCTGCCATCGGCTCGCGATCATGGCGTCCGGGCACAAACGCGCCGATGGCTCGCCGGCCGAGCTGATGGCCGGCATGGGTGCCCGAGTGGTCGAGGTCGAGGCCCCCGACCTGCGCGCACTCAAGCTGCAGCTCTCGGCGCTGCCGGAGGTGATCTCGGCCGCGCAGCTCGGCAGCCGACTGCGTGTGTTGGTGACGGATCGCATCGCCGACCCGGTCGCCTGGCTGCGCACGCAACCGCTGCAGCCAACGCCCACAGCGCTGGTGCCGGCGCGCCCGAGCCTGGAAGACGTCTTCGTCACCAGCACTGGAACCCAGACCCATGTCGGGAGCCGGCAACCATGAGTGCCGTGCTGCAATCGGCCCGGCGCATCCTTGCGATCCTGTCCAAGGAGCTGACCCAGCTGCGGCGCGACCGCACCACCCTGGGCATGGTCATCATGATTCCGCTGATTCAGCTGATCCTGTTCGGCTATGCGATCAACACCAATGTGCGCGATATCCCTGCCGCGCTGGTGGATCAGGCCAACACCGGCCTCAGCCGGGTGCTGACCCAGGCGGTCGAGGCGACCCAGGTGGTGCGTTTCACCGAGCGCACGCTCGATATCACCGCCGCGCAGGAGGCCATCATCGAGGGCCGGGTGCGCGCCGCATTCATCATCCCGCCGGATCTGAGCCAACGCGTCGCCCGCAGCGGCAGTGTCGGCGCCGGGTTGGCGACCCCGCCTTCGACCGACGAGCAGACCAGCCGGCCGGTTGCACAGTGGATCGTCGACGGCTCGGACACCGTGATCGCCGGCGCCATCAAGGGCCTCGGCACGATGCCGCTCACCGAGCTGCTGCGGCGCCCCGCCAACCGCACGACGCCGACCTTCGCTGTGGCACTCTTCTTCAACCCGGAGCAGCGCACCGCGATCAACATCGTGCCCGGCCTGGTCGCCGTGATCTTGACCATGACCATGGTGATGTTCACATCGGCGGCGATCGTGCGCGAGCGCGAGCGCGGCAACATGGAGATGCTGATCAACACGCCGGTGCGCCCGCTCGAGCTGATGCTGGGCAAGATCGTTCCGTACATCGGGATCGGTCTGGTGCAGACCACCATCATCCTGCTGCTCGGCCACCTGATCTTCGGCGTGCCGCTGCATGGCTCACTCCTGGCGCTGGCCGCCGCAACACTCGCCTTCATCGGTGCGAGTCTCGCCCTCGGGCTGGTCCTCTCGACCATCGCCGGCAATCAACTGCAGGCGATGCAGATGACCGTCTTCATCCTGTTGCCGTCGATCCTGCTATCGGGCTTCATGTTTCCATACGAGGGCATGCCGGTACCGGCCCAATACATCGCCGAGGTGCTGCCGGCAACCCATTTCATGCGCGCCATCCGCGCCGTGATGCTGCGCGATGCCGATCTTGCACAGGTCGCCGGGGATACCCTCTGGCTGCTCGGTTTCATGTTCGTCGGGCTGCTCGTCGCCTCGCAGCGATTCAAGAAGCGGCTGGATTGAGCATGGCGACGAGTGACCGGCCGATGGCCCGGAGCTTCCGAACCGACGCCTGATCCGACAAAGGGTTTTCTTCCGACTCTTGGTCCCCCGCGCGGCCGGTTTCCTCGGGGCACGCCGCATGGACCTCGGTCAGTCGTCCCAGTCATCCCCGTATTGCGCCGGAGCCTCGCCATGGCTTTCCAGAATCAGCGGTGTCAGGGGGGCGGGTCCGGGCTCGGGGCGCTCGGCGACGATCTCGAATCTCCAGTCGTCGCCGAAGTCGAACAGGAACTCGATGCGCTGGCCCTCGGTCAGCGAGAGTTCGCCGATCCGCACCGCGTCGGCCACCGCGTTGTCCGTCTCTTCCACCAGATCGGAGTGATCGATCTCGACCGTCTGGCCGTAACGATTCTGATAGCTGAAGCGATACAGATGGTCTTCATCGAAATCGAACGCGATCAGAATCGTCGAGGCCAGCTCTGCGAGATCGGTCTCGCCCCCGCAGCGGACCCGCCGCCAGCAGCGCGCCCCGAGCGACACCTTGAACTGGTGCGCTCCCGGCTGAAAGTCGGCTTCCGGGGACACCAGATCCTGTTGCCATTCAGGCAATGCGGGACGGATGGAGTGGCTCCAATCCTCGAAGGCTGCGATCGGATCGAACAGCCAATCGAGCGCCAACGCCGCTGCGAGGGCCGCGGTCTCCGGCGTGCGCGCCGGATTTCGGGCGTCCAGGACCGTGCTCAGCAGGGCCTGGCCCCAAGGGGTCAGGGTGATCGCGCTGGGACGCCATCCTTGCCCCTCTTCCGGGGGCATGACCTGAATCTCGAACAGTCCGAAGAGTTCAAGCAGGGCCAGATTGACGACGCCGGGTCGATATCTCAGGCCGACGAGCGCGTCCTGGTGCTCGATTCGCGGACAACCCCTGGTCAGACACTGTTTGGCGAAGTCGATGACTTGAGTTGTCATATCGCCGCCCCAGCTTGTCCGTTCGCCGATCAAGGCGTTGTTCCCGCGCCCCCACCAGGCCTTGAGCAAGGCGAAATAGCGCTCGGTGTCGTTGAGCGCCGACCAGGCGCTCATCATCTTCGGGTCGAGGACCAGACGCGGCGGTTTGGCGACGGCATCGATCTGGCCCAAGCCGCTGGCGCGCAAGAGAAGATAGAGTCCGCCGATGACCGGGTAAGACTTCTGCATGGCGCGCTTCAGCCCTAACCTCACCGGTTTGGTGAGACGTTGGTTGATCGCCTCCAGCGAAGGCGCGGCAAAGGCGTGCTTCGGCGAAAGGGCGAGTCCCCGATCCCCGATCAGTTCCAGCAGGCGATCGAAATCCGCCAACAGGGTGCCGGTCGCGCGTGGATCGAAGGTGTGACTGTCGAGTGAAAGCGTGCTCATGTGAAGGTCGTCGGTGGGGACGTCTCGCTCAACCCCTGACCGAATGAGCGGTACGTCTGTTGGTCTTAACGAATCCGGTTGCCTTGTCGCTATTCCGGCCAATAGTCGTCATCCAGCAGATCGGCATCGATGTCCTGCAACCGCCCTTGCCGAAGCAGGGCAGCTTGCGCCTCGATCCAGGCGCAGAAGTCGTCGCGATAAAGACTGGTCATGGCAGGCATGAACTTTCCCTCGGCGGCCGTGGGTGTGGGTTGCAGCGTGAGCTGCATTTGCCGGCCCTCTGAGCGAGAAGACAATGAGCGTCGCACGGTACGCGGCGAGTCTAGCGCCTCTGTTCGCCCATGGCCACGACGCAACGGCCGACGTCAGCGAGGAAGATTGCACCTGGCGCGATGACACACCGTTCGGTGTTGAGTTGCAGTCATCGAGCGCGGCGATATCGACCTCGTCTCGCTGGACCCGACCTCGGGATATGAATAGCGGGGCGCGCGGCCGGTCTTGGTCGTGTCTGCGTCGGCCTTCAACCAACTGACGAAAACGCCGGTTGTCTTGCCCGTCACCCGCGGAGTCAATTTCGCGCTTGTTTAAGCCGATGTGCCAAACCGACCGACGACGAGTCCTTCGGTTGCCGGTACCAACGCGAGCCGATCTCCGAGAGATCCTTGTTCGGCTAAAACACTGTGTACGTGGGCCATAAACATAATGCGGTCAGGCAGGGCACCGTGTCGTATGTGTTTGCTCCAAGGATCTGCGGAGCGGTGCTCGACGCTAGGCCTCAGGACTCAACAATAAGGCGGGGGATACCGGCGGCTTGTCGGGACCTGATCAGCAAGGAGCATCAGCCACGCTCCGAATCGACGATTCGGGGCGGGGTCGCGCAAAGATCAAGCAAGCAACATCCGTGAGGGCGAGCCTGGCGAGCCGAGTTAGCGCGGTGAGGTATCGAGCGCCAAAGGCGCGACCGATGTCAGCTCAAGTCAGCGCCTTTGGTATCCATCTGGCTTCGATTCCTGGCCATGGCAAGTTCCGTCGGCTAGCCCATGCGCCGCCGGGTGCTTAGGGTCGCCGCGGGTGCGAGTTCCGCCTCGGCCATGTTGAAAATGGGTCAGCGTTTGACTTAGCTGGAAGCCGGGCTAACCAAATCCATCAGCTTGGCATAATCAGTGACGACGTCGTACTTCACCTTATCCTCGGTGATGCGCTGGCTGATCTCATCGAAAAATTTGCGCGCGCAGGCAATCTTGGTCTGCTCGATCTCGCGGAGCTTCATCGAGGACATGCTGCCCTTGGTCTCGGCAACGAAGTAGATATGTCGAACGTTCCCGGCTGTGAACGAAATGGCCCAGTCCGGGTTGTAGTCACCGACCGGTGTCGGGATCAAGAAGCCGCGTGGCAGCTTCGCGTAGACCACCACGTCGGTGCTGGTATCCAGCGTGTTGACAAAGTCGCGCTCAACGTTGGAATCGACGATGGCGTAGTCGTAGACATGGTTCTTCAGCTTTGCGGTGGCGCGGGAGAAGTCTTGGCCAGTCTGGCTGGCGGTGAATATGTCGACGTCATAGCGTTCGTCGACCTCGTCATAGGCCAAGCGCTCGATCACCATGGCGGCCTTCTGCTCGGTGATGAGCCGTGAGGTCTCGGCGATGAAGTGCTCCGGGTTCTGCGGGAACTGATGGAACACGGCGGGCTGGATAGCGCTTAGGATCTCAGCCACGGTCTGCCGAACGAGCTGGGTGTTTTCGGCGACCTTGCCCAAGAGGTCATAGCACACCCGCGAGTGAACGGAATCGCCCTGCTCGGTTGCGGTTTCCTCTACCTTGAAGCCACCGCCCTTGCGCAACTGCTCATCGGTCAGACCATCCTGCTGTAGCCCTTTCTGCACGATGTACTGCAGCGGCGTGACCCGAAGCTGGCGATCGAGCGCGCTGATGCACTTACCGACCAGCTCATCGGATTCGAAATCGACGCGGTAAACGGCCTTGCGGTTGATGCGCTGCCAGAGGTCCTGAAAGGCTTGCTTCTCGAAGTTGCCGTTGAGCGGATTGGTCTTTGGCTTGCGACCATCCTCGGGTGTCGGCAGCTGCTTGTCGCTGAAAACGCTGTCGATGAGTTCGAAGATCTGGCCGGCGTGCGGCTGTAGGTCAGCCGGTAGTTCTGCCAAGGTGCCTGCTGCCTTGGCCTCGTGATAGGCATCGGCAACGTGATCGGAATCGTCTGTATAGTCGTTCTTGACCAGATAGCGGTAGAGCTGTTTCGCCATTGCAGGGGTCAATTCGACCGGCCCCTGCTCAGTCTGCAGCACCTTGCCGGTGAAATAGGCTTCCGTAGCCTGCCGCGGGCGCGAGGAGAGGGTCTCGACGATCTCCTGCTGCAAGCCCGCGACGAAGTCCTTGTAGCTTTCGCTGGCGACCACGGTCAGCACGTTGATGTCATGCACCAAGCTCGGGTGGTCCATGCGGTCGCCCTGCTGGTCAACGCTCAGCCGCAGCCCGCGCCCGACCTCTTGCCGGCGGGAGATGCTGTTGTCGCTGTGCTTGAGCATGCACATGACGAAGACGTTCGGGTTATCCCAGCCTTCGCGCAGTGCCGAGTGAGAGAAGATGAAGCGTACCCTTTTCTTGGCGCTATCCTCCGGGCTGTCGTGTGTGCCGGGGAACGCCAGCAGGCTCTCCTTGTCCTTCAGGATCAGGTCGTAGGCATCGACATCGTCGGAGTCGACGGATCGGGCACCAACATCCGGGTCCTTGAGGCGTTTGGTCTTCTTATCGATCGCGAAATAGCCCTGATGAGTCTTGGCCGGGTCGATCTCGCCGAGGGACTTGCGGTAGTCCTCGTTGTCGATGGCCAGCTCGGACAGATACTCATCCCTGAGCAGCCCGTATTCCTCCTCGAAGACCCTGGCGTACTCGCCCTTCTCGTCGGCCTGATCGTAGTCGCGGTACTTGACCACCTCGTCGATGAAGAACAGCGACAGCACCTTGATGCCCCGGGCGAAGAGCTGCTTCTCCTTGTCCAAATGGGCCTTGATCGTCTCGCGGATCTGAATGCGGCGAATGTCGCGCTCCGAGACATCGCCGTTGGCCTCGCCCGCCGTCAGCACGACGCCGTTGGTGAACTCGACGCTGTCGATGTTGTAGTCGATTTGACTGATGGTAAAGCCTTTGTACTGGTCCAGCTCACCGGACGCCACGAACAGGTCATCGCGGAAGCGCAGACGGCGCAGTTGGCGCTTGATCTCGCCGGACTTCAGCTTGACCTCCAGCTCGATGCGCGCCACCGGTGCCTGCTTGGAGATGTCGATGCCTTCGAGGTAAAGATAGGCATTGGTCCCAGCGAGTCCGCGGGTCTGGATGCCGCGCACGGCGATCTTCTTCACCAGCTTCTGGTTGTAGGCATCCAGCGCGTCCAGCCGATGGACGCGGTGGTGCTGGGTGCGATGGGTGGCCGAGTAGCGCAGGATAAACAGCGGCTTGAATTGGGGCAGCGCCTCCAGCGTCGCCTTGCCCTCCATCTTCTGCGGCTCGTCGATGATCAGGATCGGCCGATTCGAAGCGATCACGTCGATCGGCTTGCGCGACTGAAAGTCATCCAACTCCAGATAGATGCGGCGGTTGTCGGCGCCGCGTGCGTTGAACGCCTGGATGTTGATGACCATCACGTTGATGCCGGCGTCGGAGGAGAAGCTCTCCAGCTCGTGCAGGCGGTTGGAGTGGTAGATGAAGAAGCGCGCCTTCTTGCCGTAACTCTCGGTGAAGTGCTCGGCGGTGATCTGCAGCGACTTGTAGACACCCTCGCGGATGGCGATCGAGGGCACCATGATGATGAACTTCGACCAGCCATAGCGCTGGTTCAGCTCGAAGAGGGTCTTGATGTAGCAGTAGGTCTTGCCGGTGCCGGTCTCCATCTCGACATCAAGGTGGATCGGTGTCGCGGCGAAGGCTTGCTTTCGATAGGTGGCCGGCGCGGGCACGCGGGCGCCCTTGTTGTCGAACGTCGTGAAGTCAGACAGCGACGAGGACACCGGCAGGTTCTGCCGGCGCTGCACCTTCTGGATATTCTCCAGGATCTGCGCCTCGCTCAGTGCCAGATCGGCGTTCTTGAAGCCCTCGTCGAAGGCGCTAGCCTGTGCCGTTCGGCCAGGGTCGATGCGGTAGGTCAGGCCGGAGGTCATCGGCTGACCCGCGAAGCAGTCGACGACCGATTCGACGGCGTTGGTTTGGTAGGGCTGGACCTTGAATTTAAGCTTCATACCTGAGACATCGGTTGCCTATAGAACATCAGGGCGCATGAACAACGATTCCGAGGTGAGTCGCAGCATCGCTCATCACGCCATCCAGCGTACAGATGGACAAGCCCCGACGCTCGGCAATCGCGACATGCAGTGCGTCCCCAGCTCGTAACCCTGACTGCCACTGTTCGCACAGCGAGGCCGCCTCATCAAAATCAGCAGCATCGGGCATCAAGATGACAAAGTCGTTTTGTACGAACTGTCTGACCTTAGACAAGACTTCGTCATGCAGCGAGTCGCTGATCACCTGCATGCGCCGCTTTACCCCTAAAGCACTGGCTATCTCCGTGAGCGTCCACTTGCTGATCAGGGTAGAACCTGGTGCTTGCCGATTGAACCAGCTCCATGCATTCCCTGTCTTCGACTCATTGAGGAACATCGCAAGCAGCACGCTCGTATCAACATAGGTCATCAATACCGGGCCTCATGACGCAAGCGATGAACAAATTCACCTGCGCTCTCTGTCTGTTTCGGTTGCGAGGCAACCCAAGCTTGTAATTCGGCGCGTTGCTGCCGTGTAGCGTCGGCTGGGCTGGCGGCTGAATGCTTAAGCTGTTTCGCTTTCAGAAACTCCGCGTAGTCAAGAACCTCAGCAGCCTGTGACTCTGGGAGGCCTTTGACAGCCTCGTAGACTTTCTCGGCGATATTCATCGTAGATTCCATAACAGGTTCAACTCAGGCTAGTTAGGGACGCTGCATCAATGCACCAATGGCGCAATAGCTGGCGTCCGCCTCTTCCGCTGAGACATTGACGAAGCTCAGGCCTTTTTGTCCCAGTAGGGCGAAGAATTCTTGATAGCTCAGATCGAGCAGCTCAGCAGCCTTGCTCAAACTGATTGCGCCCACCTGGCGCTGCTCAATGATGAAATCCTCATAGAGGGTTCGCCGCAGTTCGTCCTCACTTTGAAAGTTGGCCGCTAGCTCATCGGGCAGTGTCAAGGTTAGCTGCATCGTTTCATCTTCATCAGATTGGGGCTAATTCGCCTTTGACGCACCAGGGATTAGCGTGTCCTGGCGCGCTGAATTAGAGAGACTTGACCTCGGTGACCGGCGAAAGCTGGCGGAAGATCTGTTCGACGTTGATCTTCACCGCATCCGAGACGAAGCCGTTGTCGCGGAAGACCACGCGCAGGGGCTCATGGCCGGCTAGTTCCTTGACCAGCTCCTCGGTCACGCCGCGCTCGAAGCAGGCGACCAAGGCGTTGTCGTCGACGAAGAACACCGTCTTGCCCTGCAGGGTCTCGCGGCGGATGGGTAGGGTCAGATCCACGCCCCAGTCGACCAGCACCTGGAACAGCAAGTCTTCGTCGGTGCGGCCCTCCTTGACGTTGTCGACCATGTCGAGCAGGTCTGCTTGTTGGACCTCGTCGGGGCGGTAGTAGACGTCCTTCATGTTCGAGGTGTCGACCTTGAGGACGCGGAAGCCTACATCGCGGTTCCAGTCGGGGTGGCATTCGCCTTCGAGGATCTTTTTTCCGGCTCGGCGGATGCGTTCCTTTCCAATCTCTGCAATATTGGAAAACCCAGCCTTAAATGGTTCGGATTGTTCAGAGCAGGACTCAGCAATATTTACCAAAATGAATTTGCGAGACCCCCCATCCTCTGCATTTAGCTGCATTACAGAATGCGCAGTAGTACCTGAGCCAGCAAAAAAATCCATCACCAAGCACGAAGGGTCGTTAATTGACCTAACTAGATATTTTGGCAGCGAAACTGGCTTGACATAGTCAAACATAGTCAGTCCATCAAAAAGATTTTTAATCTCGCTATAACCCTCGTCATTACGCAAAACCTCACATTCATTTTGACTAAGAAGGTCTGATGGCGCTATATACTTATCCGGGCCGATATCTAACCCATAGTACATCGTCGAAAACTTATTTGTTTTGAAAAAAAGACGCACACCTTGAGCTATTTTTTCATTTATCGTTTCCTGGGCCTCGCTCATAAGCCCGGCCAAGTCCGAGTTCGGGGCTTGGTGATCGATCTGCGGGGATTTGGCAGGACCCTCGAAACTTCATACCCTTGGAAGTGTAAGCTTACCGAGGGTTCAGAA
>NZ_JBBWVD010000016.1:0-138334 GCF_041903745.1 Thiocapsa sp. C2-2m
TCTGCCATCATCAGCGCTCGCCCATCCCGCCGGAGACCCCGCCGAGCCTCGGCGAGGCCATGCGCATGGTCGCCCGGCTCGGCGGCTTTCTCGGGCGCAACGGCGACGGCGATCCCGGGGCCACCGCGTTGTGGCGTGGCCTGAACCGGCTCACCGACATCACCGAGACCTTTGCCATCTTTTACCCCTCGATCCCGGCTGGACCCTGAGGGCTGTGTCCAGTGTGGGTAATAGATAGGCCCAGGCCGGCAGGGGTCCGAAGCGCCGCACCAACTGCCGGCGCAGCAGCCTTGCCTCTCCCCGGGACAATCCTTCCTTGATACCTTGCTGAATCCCTTGCTCCAGTCCCTGTTGTTTCCACTCCTCGGTCCAGGTCTTTACCCGTTCGGCCAACATGGCGCGCATCTCCTGAAGATTGTTGACGTTCGGTAGCTCGGCGCCCGGCACTCGAGCCGGCAGCAGCACGCGCTTGAGCCAGACGACGAAGGCACGGCGCAGACTGTCCTGCTCGGGTGCGGCGAGCCAATCAATCAGACTCGCCAGGACCCTGTCGATATCCTCGGGCCGGCGACTGTTCTCGAGCCGGAACAAGGCGGCGGCGACATTGCGCTGTCCCGCCAGCTCGTTATCGGCAAGCCGCTGCTCGTCGAGCAGCAGATAGCGGATCTGCGGCTGCCATCGGCGCAGCTGCTCGGGTAAGTCCGGCTCGATCAGCGCGTCGAGACTGGTCTTGGCCCACCAGGATTTCTCGCCATTGTAGAGGACGATCGGCAGCACGGGAGGCAGCGGGCTTCCAGAGGGGATCTCGCCGGCGGCGGCCAGGTCCTGATAAAGCAGTCCGACATAAGTCAACAGCCGCACCGCCATGAGGCGATCGACGCTCGACTGAAACTCCAGCAGCAAATAGACGTAGACCCAGCGCTCGCCCCAGCGCAGCCGCCAAATCATGTCGTCCTCGCGCTCGCGTAGGTCGTGGCTGATGCCGATCTCGCTGACGCGCTGTAGGGTCGTGAAGTCCAATTGCTCGACCCAGTCCTCATGCACGAAGCCTCGGATCAAGTCCGCGACCAGATCGCGATGCGAGAACAGGAGCTTGTAGGAAGGATCGTGGTCGGCCATCCGGGAGAGCGGGATAATTCGGTTGTTTCAGAACAATACCCCAAACCGATCCGCATGACAGCGTGCGCGCAAGGCAGATGCCTCAAGAGGGTCGGCAAGCCGCCGCTCAGGACAGACCGCTGCCGGGCAGGTAGATCCTGATAGCGGTCACCTGTCATCTGGCGACCGACGGGCCAGTCGCGACCCAGCGCAGACATAGGTGCTTCCCCTGCCGGGGTCCGCAGTCGAGTGGACAGCGGCCGCTCGCCGAGCCCTTGGGGTGCAGATACTGTCCACGGAATTCTAGTCCGGCGCGAGTGTTCCGCCAGCGGATGCAGTTTGAGCTCAGTTTCGAAGATGGGAAAAGCGAGCACTTCGGTGATGGTTTTGAGCGCAATGCCTCCAGCAGGACCGGGCGCTACACCGTACTGGTGCTGATCGCCACGCTGGCGGCGATCCTGCTCTGGCTCATCGGCGCGGCGGCCGGGGCAGGGGCCGCGCGAGCGGCTGCACACCCGTCGCCGTATACATCGCACATACTCGCGCAGGCTCCTGGCTCGGCCGCTGCTGTAGCCGGAGCCGTGCAGGACGGCCGCCGCAGGCCTGGTCGGTGCCACTAGATCAATGGGTGGCGAACGAGCATGCAATACAGACATGCTCGCCGAGTGACTCGGGCGCTGGTAGGTGGGGATACGTCAGGGTCTGACTTTGCTCACTGTGAGCGAGTGCCGGCCATCGCACTGCCGGCGGGCGGCATCCGACACGTCAAACTGCGCGAGGATGGCAACCCGATGGCGAGGCTGGGTGGCGGCTCCACTGGCGCCCGGGCCAGGGTGACCGAGGGACGCTCTCCGAACAGACGGGCGTACTCACCGGCGAAGCGACCGAGCTGGTAGATGCCGTTCTCTGCGGCGGCGCGTGCGACCGTGGTCTGCTCCGGGTGCGCGGCGAGCAGGGCCCAGCGGGCCGCGTGCAAGCGGCGACGGCGGATGAAGGCTTGGGGCGTGAGACTGAAGGCATCCAGGAAGGCGTACTGGAGGGTACGCTGGCTCACGCCCGCCGTGCGGCACAGCTCGGGCACGCTCACCGTTCGCGAATCCGCATAGCGCAGGTAATCCAGGGCCCGCCGCAGCCCAAGCTCCCGTGCCGGCAGGGACGGGCGCTGGGGCTGATGCGTCAGGCCCTCGGCCAGCCCCGCGAGCCGCCCGAGGAGGTCTTGGCCGACGGCACCGATCGCCGCGGCCTCCCTGGTCACCTCGGGGTGGATCTGGGCGCTCGTCACGGTCGCGGCGATCCATCGGGCAAGCTCGCCCACGCAGGACCGGGCGGCCGGGATGCGGTGCCTCGCCAGGGCTTGGAGCAACCGACCGAGGGGGCCCTCGGGGAGGTTGCTGCGCAGCAGGTCCAGTTCCACCAGGGCCAGGGCGTGCTCGTAGCCGGCGGCGAAGCTCACATCCACACACCCGCCATCGGTGCCCACGAACCCGCTGCCCAGGTGGCGCCGACCCCAGAAATCGGTGCCCTCGGGCAGGCAGATGGGGGCCGAGATAGCCACCATGTTGGGCGGGGTCAGGCCCTGCACCCCGGTGGCGGCCGCGAACCCCGCCCGGTAGATCACGAAACCCGGCGCCTTGAGAAACTCGGTCCGGTAGCCCAGGGGTCCGGCGGAGAGTGGCCGGCAGAGGACCTCCCAGGGCGCCATCTGCCGCTCAAAGACGCTGGGGTCGTTCACGGACACAGTGCCCGCCGCGGCGGGATGGTGCTTCGTGTCGATCGGGTCCGTGCGACCCTGAAGAATCGCGGGCAGCTCGCTTGAACCTGGATCAGGGGCCATGGGCACGGCGTCGGTCCTCATCGCATCGGGTCGGCGGCCTTCGGCGCTGCCCCCGACTCGGCTGGCGTTGGGATTCTTGTGATCGGTGCTGTCGTCGAAATGCTTTACCGCAAGGTTTCTGCGGGCTTGGGCTCCCCCTGGACACGACGCTCGAAAAAACCGGTGGGCGGGGCACGGGCGGCTGATTTGCGAATATTGCACAGAACGCCGTGGAAGCGCAGACCCGTTTGGGTACTATCCGGGGCACACCATCCTGGAGCCCGCTTGCCTGCCGTCCCCCGGGTGCAGCCGAGGATGAGGCACAAGGTCGCGGGTCGCAGGGCGCCTGCGCCGAGCGCGAATCCACGGCGCCGATCCGATCACTGCACCGACGCGTTCCGTCTATCGTGGGCGCAGCACGCCCCTGCAAGGCCGATCGAGGTTCCAGTGGCGTTGTCCATCGGGTGCTTGCGTCGCGGGAACCAGTCTGATCGACTCGATCACTACCGATGGCGCTCCGCACGGGGGCCGTCAGGCTTGCCCCAAACCGTCGCCCAACAGAACCCGAGGCCGTTTACGCCCGCTCGCCTCCAACGTCCACCTCGGCGGCCAGCCGCCGCGAGTCTTTTCAAGGAGACATTGCCATGTGCCAGAGTTCCGGAACGCCAATATACGCCGCCTCGGCGGCCCTCGCGGCCAGCCTCGTCGTCCTGATCGCTGCCACTGGGGCGACGGCCCAGACCCTGACCCTGCAGGAGATGTCGGGCATCGCCGGGGCGCCGAGCGAGGCGACGACCATCTACGTCGCTCGCGAGGTCATCACCATGGACCCGGGCAAGCCACGCGCCGAGGCCGTGGCGGTGCGGGATGGGCGCTTCCTCGCCGTTGGCACCAGGGCCGAGGTCGAGACTGCGGCCGGCCAGGGCGCGAAGGTCGACAGCACCTTCGCCGACAAGGTGGTGATGGCGGGATTCGTCGAGCAGCACGTCCACCCGGTGCTCGCCGCCCTGACCATGAACACCAAGGTCATCTCGATCGAGGACTGGGACGCCATCGACGGCTTCTCGCCCGCCGTGCGCGACGCAAAGGTCTACCAGGCCAAGCTGGCGCAGGCGATTGCCGCCCACCAGGACAAGGCCAAGCCCTTCATCACCTGGGGTTACCACCACTACTTCCACGGCGAGATGTCGCGCGCCCTGCTCGATGAGCTCGCACCGGACTTCCCGGTGATCGTCTGGCACCGCTCCTGCCACGAGTTCTTCCTCAATACCGCCGCGCTCAAGCTGACGGGCATCGACCAGGCCGTCTTCGATGCCTTCACGCCGAGCCAGAAGGCGCAGTCCACCTTCGAGAAAGGGCACTTCTACGAGCAGGGCGCCATCGCCATCCTCGGCAGGCTCGCCCCGGTCCTCGCCTCGCCCGCCCAGTTCAAGGCCGGTCTCGAGTTTACCGAGACCTACTACCACCGAAACGGCATCACCCTGGCCTGCGAGCCCGGCGGCTTCTTCTCCAAGCCCCTGCAGGACGCCATCAACGCCGTCTACGGCGATGAGGCCACGCCCTTCAACCACTGCTTCATGGCCGACGGCAAGACGTTTGCCGCGCGCAATCCCAAGGACGCCAAGGCGCTGCTCGCCGATACCCGCCAGGTCCT
Source organism: Thiocapsa sp. C2-2m (assembly GCF_041903745.1). Classification (NCBI taxonomy): domain Bacteria; kingdom Pseudomonadati; phylum Pseudomonadota; class Gammaproteobacteria; order Chromatiales; family Chromatiaceae; genus Thiocapsa; species Thiocapsa sp. C2-2m. The sequence continues at coordinate 4,566 of NZ_JBBWVD010000016.1, forward strand.
GTCCTGGGGCAGCGGCCGAACCTGGTACCTGCCCAAGCAAGTCAAGCTGCTGACCGACGGCGCCATCTACAGCCAGCTCATGATGCTCAAGGGCGGCTACACCGACGGGCACCAGGGCGCCTGGATCATGGACCCGCCGGTCCTCGACTACGCCTTCCAGAGCTACTGGGACGCCGGCTACCAGATCCATATCCACAACAACGGCGATGGGGGCCTGGACGTGCTGCTCGCGAGCCTCGAGAAGGCGATGGCCCGCAACCCGCGCCAAGACCACCGCACCGTACTCGTCCATTTCGGCTTCGCGGCGCCCGAGCAAGTCAGGCGCTGGATCGAGCTCGGCGGCATCGTCAGCTCGAACCCCTACTATGTGACGGCCCTAGCGGGTCGCTACGCGAAGCTCGGCGTGGGGCCGGAGCGTTCCGCCAACATGGTGCCCCACGGCGAGGTGCTGAAGCACGGCGGTTCGCTCTCCTTCCACTCCGACATGCCGATGGCGCCAGCCAAGCCCCTGCAGCTCGTCTGGGCCGCGGTCAACCGCCTGACGGCGGAGGGTGAGGTCATGGGGCCGGACCACAGGGTGCCCCTCGACCTGGCGCTCAAGGCCATCACCCCAGACGCTGCCTACTCGATCCAGCAGGAGGAGGAGGTCGGCTCCATTGAGGTGGGTAAGCGGGCCAACCTCACCATCCTGGAGCAGAGCCCCTACGAGGTCCCGCCCGGCGAGCTGAAGGACATCGCCGTGTGGGGCACCATGCTTGATGGCCGTGTGCAGCCGGCCCCGGCCGCGCCCGCGGCGGCGGGCGTCACGGGGGCGACGGCGGCGACCCAAGACGGCGCCGAGGTCTCGGATGCCGCGATGCGTCACCTCGCCCAGCTCCTGAGCCACAACCACATGCAATGCGCCCTTCCGCGCGACATTCGGCGGATGAGAAGGCCCGGCTGACAAGGGGATGACCATGGGAGCAGAAATCGAAACCTCGATGCCCGGCGCGGCCGCCGCGGTGGTCCCGCCACCCGACTCCGGGTCCGATGGGCCAGGCCCTGCTGCAATCCAACCGCGGGGGGGCGCAAGGGCCCGCGGGCGAAGCCTCCCGCGGTGCGCGGCGGTCGCACTGGCCCTGCTCACCTGCGCTGTCCCCAACCTGTCGCGGGCCGACAACGGGTCCTGGGACCTCTGGCTCGCCCCATACCTCTGGGGCCTGTCCATGAAGGGCAAGGTTGGCGTGGGGCACCTCGAGGCGTATGTCGATGTGCCGTTCTCCGACATCGTCAAGGACCTGGACTTCGGCCTCATGGTCTTCCTTGATGCCCGCAAGGACCGCGTCGGGTTCTTCCTCAACCCCATCGTCTCCCGGGTCAGCAGCGAGGAGACGGTGCACGGCCTGGGGGTCAAGGCGACCAACGACTCGGCCATCGTCGCCGCCGGGGCCTATTACCGGCTCATCGAGACCCATTGGGATGCCGCCGCCTCCCGGCGCTTCATCCTGGAGCCCTATGTGGGGGCGCGCTGGAACTGGCTGCGGGCCAAGATCAAGGTCAACCGCGTCGGCGACGCCGAGGACACCGTCGATTGGCTGGACCCCATCGTCGGGGCCAGGGTGCTCTTCGACCTCAGCCCGCGCTGGGACCTGGCCCTGGCCGCCGACTACGGGGGCTTCGGTGTGGGGTCCGATTGGGCCTGGAACGCCCAGGCCTTCCTCGGGTACCACCTCAAGCTCGGCGGTCACGATGCCGTCCTGCGCGTCGGCTATAGGGCACTGAGTCAGGACTACTCGACGGGTTCCGGGGACGGCCGCTTCGTCTGGGACATCACCCAGCAGGGCCCGGTCCTGGGGCTCGCGGTGCGGTTCTAGGCCCGCTCAGGGCCACCGCAGCCACGGGCAACCCAGGCGCCTGCGCTTCGCCACTCTCAGTTTGTTTCACAATTTGAATCCACCGCGGAGACCCGAGAGATGACCGACAAGATCGACCGACGCGAATTCGTCAAAACCGCCGTCGGGGCCGCCGCCGGGGCCCTGGTCGCCGCCCACCTCCCGGCCGGCGCCGCAGAGCCGCAGGCCGAGGCGCCCCAGGGCGCCGAGACGATCTTCCGTGGCGGTACCATCGTCACCATGGACGACGCCCGCCGGGAGGTGCAGGCGGTGGCCATCGCCGGCGGCAAGATCCTCGCCGCCGGGGACGAGGCCGAGGTGATGAAGACCAAGACCGACGCCACCGAGATCGTCGACCTGGGCGGCAAGACCCTGATGCCGTCCTTCGTCGATGCCCACGGGCACTTCATGAATGCCCCCCAGATCGTCAAGTGGGCCAACGTCTCGGGTCCGCCCGTCGGCCCGGTGACCAAGATCGCCGACATCGTCACGGTGTTGCAGGGCCACGTGAAGAAGCAGGGGATCAAGAAGGGCGAATGGATCATCGGCTACGGCTACGACCGCTCCAACCTGGCGGAGGGCCGCGAGCTGTTGGCCTCCGAGCTCGACCCGGCCTTCCCGGACAACCCGGTGCTGCTCATCCACAGCTCCAACCACGGGGCCGTTCTCAATTCGGCCGCCTTCAGCGCGGTCGGCTACGACGAGAACACGCCCACACCGCCGGGCGGCATCATCAACCGTATCGAGGGCACCAACAAGCCGGCCGGCTTCTTGATGGAGACGGCCTTCCTGCCAATCTTCGGCAGCATGCCCCAGCCCCCAGAGCGCGACATGCTGGACACCCTCGACGCGGCCCAGCAACTCTATGCAAGTGTCGGTGTCACCACCTGCCAGGAGGGCGCCACCCACGCGAAGGACCTGGCCTTCCTGCGGAAGGCTGCCGCCGAGGGCCTGCTCTACCTGGACATCGTGTCGCTGCCCCTGATCCTCGAGGTGCCGGCCCTGCTAAAGGAGTATGCGCCGAGCTTCCAGGGCGGTCCCATGGAGCTGCCCGAGACGACGGCACAGGCATTCGGTCACTACAAGGACCGCCTGAAGCTGCAAGGCCTCAAGTTCATGATGGACGGCTCACCGCAGGGCAAGACCGCCTTCTGGAGCCAACCGTTGCTGACCAAGGGCCCGGGTGGCGAGGAGAACTGGCGCGGCCAGCCGCTCTTCCCGCCGGAGGTAGTGAACAAGGCGATGAAGGAGGCCTACGCCAAGGGCATCCAGATCTTCAGCCACTGCAACGGCGACGCCTCCATCGATATGATGATCGACGGGGCCCAAGCCGCTGGTGTCAAGGCCGATGAGGACCGCCGCACCGTCATCATCCACTCCCAGTTCCAGCGCCCAGACCAGTTGGAGGCTTACGCGGAGCTGGGCTTTTCACCCAGCTACTTCACGGTCCACGTCTTCTATTGGGGCGAGGAGCACGTGGCCAACACCGGGCTCGAACGCGCCTCCTTCATCAGCCCCATGAAGTCGGCAGCGGCGAAGGGACTGGTGTGCTCCAACCACTCGGACTTCTCGGTCACCCCCATGGACCCCATGCGCATGATGTGGTCCGCCGTGGTTCGCACCACCCGCACCGGGCGGGTGTTGGGGCCGGATGAGCGCATCGACCGCTGGGAATCGCTCAAGGCGCTGACCACCAACGCCGCCTGGCAGATTCGGGAGGAGGATCGGAAGGGCAAGATTGCCCCTGGGATGCTCGCCGACCTGGTGATCCTGGACGCCAACCCGCTGACGGTGGAGACGGACCGGATCCTGGAGATCAAGGCGGTCGAGACCTTCAAGGAGGGCAAGTCCGTCTACAAGCGTCAGCCCGCATGACCGACGTTGCGCTCATGGGGCAGACCATGGACCTACCCTTCACCGTCATCGGCGGCTATCTCGGCGCGGGCAAGACCACGCTGCTGAACCACCTGCTGACCAACACCGCGGGGATGAGGCTCGCGGTGCTGGTCAACGACTTCGGCAGCGTCAACATCGACATCGACCTGATCCAAAGCCACGACGGCGAGACCATGAGTCTCGCCAACGGCTGCATGTGCTGCAGCCTGGTCGACGGCTTCGCCCAGGCCATCGGCGAGATCGAGAAGCGGGCCGGGGCCTTCGATCATCTGGTGATCGAGGCGAGCGGCGTGGCCCTGCCGGCGAAGATCGCCCAGTACGGCCAGATGTACCGCCTGCCGCTGGACGGCATCCTGGTGGTGGTGGACGCAGAGCAGGTCCGCACCCAGGCGGAGAACAAGTATGTTGGCGACACGGTGCTGCGCCAGCTCGCCCAGGCGGATCTCCTGATCCTCAACAAGACCGACCTGGTCCCGCCCGAGGACCTGGCGGGGCTTCGCGCCTGGCTCGCCGAGCGCTCCCCGGGGACGCCTGTATTGGAGACCGTCCGGGCCGAGGTCCCGCTGGAGGTGCTGCTCGGTGCCCGTGGCGACCGCGGGAAGGGCCGGGGCCCGGCGCCGGATCAGCAGGGCCACGACCACGCCCACGCCGATCAGGACCACGCTGGCGCCTACCGGACCTGGACCCTGGAGCGCGCCGCCCCCCTGACCCGCGCGGAGCTGGAGGGCTTGGCCGCCGGTCTCGGCAGCGACATCTACCGTGCCAAGGGATTCGTCCACCTCGCGAACGACCCCGACCGCCGCCAGGTCTACCAGCAGGTGGGGGCCCGCTGGTCCCTTGAGCCCGGCGCCGCCTGGGGCGCAAGTCCGGGTCGCACCCAGTTGGTCGTCATCGGCCGGGCCGGGGCGGCTCCACCCGAGGCCCTCGGTAGGCTCTTCGCGCCCGCCATCCCGGTTACATCGGCAACGAGAGCCTGTTAAGGGGAAGGGCGGCTTCACGTCACAGGGCAGCCACCCACCAATTCCCGGCCAATGGCGGTTGTGGCCGGCTGAGCGAACCTGACCGGCCTGGAAACGAGCCCGTACGCGTTTCCGCCCGCCAAGTTGAAAAGCACCGGATTGTGGGGAAGGATGACCTACGGCAACCTCCGGCCGGCCTCGGCGCGCCCCAGGGACTGCCCCTGGCCTCGTGAGCGCCGAGGTCGTGCACTCGGCGATGCAAGCACTGGCCAAGCGCCCAGCCAAGAACTCCTGCTCTGGCGCGATTCGGCGACCTACTCGGCGGATAAAAGCGCGAAGCTGGCCAGGGGTTCGCCAGGCGACCGGGGTCGAAACCTCGACGCCCCGCGTGACCCTACGGGCAGCCAGCGCGACCGGACACTCGGCAAGCCACGGTGGTCGGGTCGCAGGTGTGTTCCCGGGCCGACGCGTCTGGCGGAGTTCCCGATCAACCAACTTCGGATCACTTGCATATGAATATGATCGTCATGGCGGCCATCCTGGCACTGGGCCTCGCGATCGGACTACTGGTTTTCCAGGAAGTCGGTCGGCGGCTTGGCGCAGGGCGTCTGGCGCGGGACCCCGATGGCGCTCAGGCTGGAACGGGGGTCGTCGAAGGCGCGGTATTTGCGTTGGTGGGCTTGCTGATCGCCTTCACCTTTTCGGGGGCCGCCACGCGGTTTGATCAGCGCCGGGACCTTATCGTGCAGGAGACCAACGCGATCGGGACTGCCTATCTGCGGCTCGACCTCTTGCCAACCGACGCGAGATCCGCCCTCCAAGAGGATTTTCGACGCTATGTCGATGCCCGCCTAGACGCCTATCGGCAACTACCGGACATTCAGGCCGTCGTGGCGGGCTTGGCCAAGGCAACAGCATTGCAGAATAAGATCTGGACGCAGAGCGTGAGCGCTGGGCAGCGTCCAGACGCCGCACCGGACGCCATTAAGCTGCTGCTGCCCGCCCTGAACGACATGATCGATATCACCACCACCCGAACGCTCGCGGCTCAGATGCACCCCCCGCTGGGCATCTACCTGATGCTAGTTGCTCTGGCCCTCGCCAGTGCCTTGCTCGCGGGGTACAGCATGGCTGGCGGGAGATCGCGCAATTGGCTGCACATGATCGCCTTTGCCGTGGTGATGGCCATGACCGTCTACATCATCATCGACATCGAGTTCCCGCGCATGGGTATGATCCGGGTCGATGCCTTCGATCAGGCCCTCGTTGAGCTGCGAGCGGCGATGACCTGAGTGGGCGATGTTCGCTCCAGCCAACCCGATGTGCACGCGGTCTTACCGAAATGCACCGCTGATGCAGAATCTGGTGGCAGCCCTGCTGCCAAATCCTGACAAGATCCGCGGCGGGACGGGGCATGCGCCCCGTCCCGAACGTTTATTCCATCGCTGACCGTTGGCATGAGCCCCCAGTCCGGAGAAAGTGACAATCTGTGGCTACGGGCGCAGGTCGCTTCGACGGGCAAGTTGCTGCGCTGGCTGCTGGGGGCCGGGGACAAGGTCTCGGTGATCGGGTCCGCGGACCTGTGCCGCGTGGTAGCGGCGCGGCGGCGAAGATGGCGGCCATGTATGGCGCCGGGTGAGGGCTCCATGTTGATCGAGGGCATTGTCTTCGGCGCCCCATGGCCGGCCCGCGCGCCCCCTGGCCTATACTCCCCCCCTTCCAGCGCCGGTCCAGTTTCGGACCGCCGGGGTTGCTGCCCGAGCGACACTTCAGTCTAAGGTCCCGTCATGCCAGATCTAAAATACCAGGGACAGACCACGTTTTCTGAGCCATATTGGCAGATCGAGAAGATCAGTGTCGGCGAGCTGTTTTCGCGGTCAATCGGACGTGCCCGGCCTCGCCTACGGGCTTTGCGGGGGGATGATTTCGTGGGGATACCTCAGGGGCTGTCCCGGTTTACCGTTTAACGTGGTCTGTCCCGGTTTACCCAGTCGAGTGGGCGGCGGACACTCGCCATGGCCATGAGTTACGTATACTGCCCCCGGAATTCGGCCCCCGGAATTCCTGTGTTTGGAAGACATGCTCATGGCAGATAAGGGATCAACCCACGCCGAAACGTTTCCTCCTGCACCTCTCGGGGAGCGTGCCGAACGTCCACGAGAAAACCGTTCACCCTGATCAGCCATGCCATGGGGTTATTCGCGAGTTGGCTCGGAAGGGTCCACTGGGGATCGACCTGCCCAGACTTCAACAACGTCAGGATCGCTGTCGATTTTGCCGAACCGGTGCTTGCGCTGAGGCCGAAGTGTGAGCACAAGTCATCCGCGCGCATGAATGGCATCTGACTTTTATCGAACAGGAAGTTGACCCGACCCCATCGCGTAAACAATCCCGCAGGCCCAACCCAAGTCTGGAGCTTGCCCGTGACCAACGGTGAGGCGGTCCGCGACCAGGAAGCCGGCAAAACCGCGGGCGGGCGGTCGGTCGGCGAACTATGCCCGAGAGTAGATCACTGATCCGCTGGGGGTGGAATCGCCGACAGAGGCAGAAACATCGGCGTCGGCTCCGGGCGATCAAGTAAGGCGCCCTCGAACGTGAACAGCGGCTCGAAGCCGTAGGTAAGGTAAAATCCCATGGCCTCAGGCTTCGCGTCGACGACCACACCGACACACCCGATCTCGTCGGCGGTGCGGCTGGCGAGGTTCAAGGCGAACCGCAACAACGCCTGGCCGATCCCTCGGCCCTGAGCCTGCGCGGAGACCGCTAACCGCGCCACTCGCAGCACCGGCAACGGATACCGCGGCAGCCGACAACGACGCTCGGCCGGGAGGGCGTCGATCTCGATCTCAGATGGCGAGACGGTGACGAAGCCAAGGATTTTGTCGCCGTCCACAGCGACGTAGGTCACGCCGATGTGGTGGCGAAACTGGTTCTGGCCCGCAAAGCGATGGAAGAACCGGTCGAGATCCGGGTTACCGCTGGAGAACTGGCCGCGGTCATCGCCGGGCACTAATGCCCGGATCTGAACGCTCATGAGGTTCCGTCGCGCTCGGGCTCCGAATCCTCGGCGAAAAGCTCACGCATGGCCCGATTGGGCCCTTCCCGCGTCGCCAGCCGTTCCAAAAGGCGCTCCCCCGACTCGGCGGTTACAACGAGCCGCGGCGGCACCAGGGCGTCTTCCGGGAGTTCGCTGAGCGCCTGCAGGTGATGCAGAAGAGCCTGTTCGATCACGAATCCCTTCTTCAAGCCCCGCGCACGGACGTAGCGTTCGAGACGATCCCGGGTTTCGGGGGAGATGTTGGCGGAGATTTGGGTCACGTTCATCTTGATCGTCGTACGCCCTACATAACTGTGGGGAAGTCTAGCATGGCATGGCAGGCAGGAATGCCAAGAGCCGCCCGGCGGGGGTCCCAGACATGGGGCATGGGTTCATTGGGCGGTTCCAGGTCAGCCCAGATGCCCACGTGGTCGGACATCGAGCCATTGTGCTCAGCGAGGCCCGGCCGCGCCAGACCAGATGGTAGGGCGGTGTCCAACCCACTGCTGCCGCTCAGTCCGCAGACCTGAGCGGGTGGTTTGGGTCGTGACCGGCCTATCGGAAGCGTCACCCCCAGCGTCGGCAATGCGCGTAGAAGAGTCACTCGACTTGACTTGTCGTGCGGCGGCTTATGGCCGACTCCAGGCTATCGCCGTACCCCACCCGAGTGACCGTTGCTGGGGCAAAGTGATCGGTCGACTGGCTCGGCTCGGTGGCCGGTCTGGGTCGAGAACGGACCGCCGCCTCTCTGCCGGTGCCGCAGTGCGGAAAGATCGGCGGAAGTCAGGTGAGCGAATCTTAGAAATCCGTGACGAGATCATGTTGGAAACAACAAGACGGGCCTATTCGTGCGGATTCCTGCTGTCGTCATCTGATCTCAGAAGTGCCGCATGTTAGGTCAAGCAGGGTTGCCGATCCATCACGCGACTACAAAATAATTTCTCGGCAGATCACGAAAAACGGCTAGCTGATTTCCCAGCTAACCGCTTGTTTTTATTGGTCGGGGCGAGAGGATTTGAACCTCCGACCACCTGAACCCCATTCAGGTGCGCTACCAGGCTGCGCTACGCCCCGATAAGACGGGCCATAGTAGGTTGAAGCCCTTCTGGTGTCAACGTCGCAGCAACTGAAGGACGTCTTCAAGTTCTGCACGCATCTGGCGTAGGATCTGGTGGGTCTGGCTGAGGTCCTGCTTGGCGCCCTCCCCGCTGAGCTGCAGACGGGCGCCGCCGATCGTGAAGCCCTGCTCGTAGAGCAGGTTGCGGATCTGGCGCACCATCAGCACGTCGTGACGCTGATAGTAGCGACGGTTGCCGCGGCGCTTGACCGGTTTGAGCTGAGGGAACTCCTGCTCCCAATAGCGAAGCACGTGGGGCTTGACGCCGCAGAGCTCGCTTACCTCGCCGATGGTGAAGTATCGCTTTCCCGGGATCGGCGGAAGATCGCCGGGGCCGTTGTCCTCGCCCTTATCGGTCGGTTCCAGCATAGGCCTCCACTCGCTGTTTTAGCTTTTGCCCCGGACGAAAGGTCACCACGCGCCGCGCCGTTATCGGGATCTCTTCTCCCGTTTTGGGGTTGCGGCCGGGACGTTCCTTCTTTTCGCGCAGATCGAAGTTGCCGAACCCGGAGAGCTTGACCTGCTCGCCGCGCTCCAAGGCCGCGCGAATCTCCTCGAAGAACATCTCAACGATGTCCTTGGCCTCACGCTTGTTCAGGCCAAGCTCATCGAACAGGTGCTCGGCCATATCGGCCTTGGTCAATGCCATGGGGTCAGTCCCTCAATCTTGCGCCAAATTCCGAAGCGAGGCGGTCTAGAATCCGCCTCACGGTGTCTTCAATGACAGCATCTGTAAGTGTCTGAGAAGAAGCCTGTAAAATCAATCCAAGAGCGAGACTTTTTCTGCCCGATTCAATGTTTTTGCCGGTGTAGAGGTCAAATAAGACCAGATCGCGCAGCAGCTCGGTCTCCTTGGCCCGAATGCAATCCGCAATCGCAGCGTAAGTCACCGCTTCGTCGACGATGATCGCGATGTCACGACGAATGCTCGGAAAGCGCGAGATCGACGCGTGTTTGGGCAGGACACCGACGCTCAGCGGCGCGATATCCAGCTCGAACAGATAGGCATCGCCCGTGATGTCGAGCTGTGCGGCCAGGCGCGGATGAAGCATGCCGAGCAGGCCGATGGCTCGGCCGTCACATTCCACGCTCGCGGTCTGACCGGGGTGCAGTGCCGGATGCGTGCCGGGAGCGAAACTGAAGCGCCCCGGTGCGCCGGTCAGTGACAGCAGGGCCTCGACGTCCGCCTTCAGATCGAAGAAATCCGACGCGCGGCTCGTCAGGCTCCACTGCTCCGGATCCGGGCTCCCGACGATGAGACCCGCGAGACCCTGCGTCTGGGTCAGACCGGCAGTGCCGATCCGAAAGCGCAGACCGGACTCGAAGATCCGCACCCGCTCCTGTTGTCGCGCCTGGTTGTAGCGCGCGGTTTGGATCAAGCCGGGCCAGAGGCTGGTGCGCATGGTGGAGAGCTCGGCGCTCAGCGGATTCGCAAGGCGCAACACCTCCTGCTCGGGGTCGACCAACGTCTGAATCTCGGGGCTCACGAAGCTGTAGGTGATGACCTCGTGAAAACCGCGATCGACCAGCGCGAGACGCGCGCGATCCAGGTCGAAATCCGTCTCCGGGGTGGATCCCGTCACCGAGGCAGAGCTCGCATGACTCACCGGGATTCGATCGTAACCGTAGATGCGGCCGATATCGGCGATCAGGTCGACCTCTTGAACCAGGTCGAAGCGGGCACTCGGCGGCGTGACGAGCCACCCCTCGGCGGTCGGCTCGGTATGCATGCCGAGACGGGTGAGGATGTCGAGGATGACCTCTTCCGACAATGAGAGTCCGAGCACTTGAGCGATGCGCCCGGGACGGAGCGTCAGCGTCTCGGACCTGGGCAAATCGGCCTCCGAGAGCGCCTCGACCACCGGACCCGGCTCGCCCCCGACGATCGCGGTCAAGAGTCGGGTCGCACGCTCGATCGCGCGGATCTGGAGGCCGGGATCGACACCGCGCTCGAAGCGATGCGACGAATCCGTGTGCAGACCGTAGGAGCGCGCCTTGCCGCTGATGGCGAGCGGCGCGAAGAAGGCGCTTTCAAGCAGCACGTCGCGGGTCTCGGGACCGACCGCGGTCTCGGACCCGCCCATGATCCCGGCCAGTGCGACGGCGCGGCCGGCATCGGCGATCACCAGGGTGTCCGCGCGCAGGGTCGCTTCCTCGCCGTTGAGCAGGGCGATGCGCTCGCCCTCGGCGGCCATGCGCACGCGGATCTCGCCGTCGAGCTTGGCGAGATCGAACCCGTGCATCGGCTGGCCGAGCTCGAGCAGGACATAGTTGGTCACGTCGACCACCGGGCTGATGGCGCGGATCCCGCCGCGGCGCAGGCGCTCCTGCATCCACCAAGGCGTAGTCGCGCTCGGATCGATGTTGCGGATGATCCGGCAGACATAGCGCGGGCAGGCGGCAGGCGCCTGGAGCTGTACCGGAAGGGACTGGTCGTGCACGGGCGCGACCGGCTGGATCGCGGGCGTCGCGAGCGGCGCTCGATTGATCACGGCGACCTCCCGTGCGAGTCCCGCAATGCTGAGACAATCGCCTCGATCCGGGGTCAGATCGACCTCGATGCAGTGGTCGTCGAGCGCCATCCAGTCACGGATGTCTTCGCCCACCGGCGCATCCGCCGGTAACGGCAGGATGCCCTCGGAGGACTCGGCAAGGCCCAATTCTTTGGCCGAGCAGATCATGCCGAAGGACTCCACACCCCGCAGCTTGGCCTTCTTGATCTTGAAGTCGCCGGGCAGCTCGGCGCCGACCGTCGCGACCGGGACCTTCATGCCCTCGGCGACGTTGGCGGCCCCGCAGATGATCTGGAGAAGCGCGTCCTCGCCGAGATCAACTCGACAGATCCGCAGCTTCTCGGCATCCGGATGGGGTGCGACGGACTGCACCCAGCCGATTCGCACGCTGCTGAAGACCGGAGCCGCGGGCTCGACCGCGTCGACCTCGAGACCCGCCATGCTGAGCTGGTCGGCCAATTGTCGGGTATCGACCGGGGGATTCACCCACTCCCGCAACCACGCCTCGCTGAATCGCATCTGCTGCTGCCCTGTTCTCTAATAGTGGTTAGTGGTTAGTGGTTAGTGGTTAGCCGTAGGTTGGGCAAAGCGCAGCGTGCCCAACCCGCGCCCTCATCGCAGGGATCAGTTGGGCACGCTGCGCTTTGCCCACCCTACAGGTTCATGGTGGTTTTGAATCGTTCCTTAGTGGCTAAAACGACTATGGATTGAAAGAGGTTGACGCCGAATCTCATGAAAATTGGCGCAGATATCTCAGATCGTTCTCAAAATTTAGGCGGATGTCGTCGATTCCGTAACGAAGCATCGCCAAGCGCTCCACCCCCATGCCGAAGGCGTAGCCCAGATAGCGATCGGGGTCGATGCCGACGTGCCGAAACACCTCCGGATAGACCATGCCGCAGCCGAGCACCTCGAGCCATCCGGTCTGCTTACACACCCGACAACCGCTGCCGCCGCAGATGACGCACTGGATGTCGACCTCGGCCGAAGGCTCTGTAAAAGGGAAGTAAGAGGGTCGGAAGCGAAGCTCCAAATCCCGCTCGAAAAAGTTCCGCAAGAAGTCGTAGAGGACACCCTTGAGGTCGGCGAAGCTGACCTGCTCGTCGACCAGCAGACCCTCGACCTGGTGAAACATGGGCGTATGGGTCAAGTCCGAATCGCAGCGATAGACGCGACCCGGCGCAATGATCTTGAGCGGCGGCGCCTGCTCTTCCATCACCCGGATCTGGACCGGGGAGGTGTGGGTGCGCAGCAGCAGCTCGGCATCGAAATAGAAGGTGTCGTGCATCGCCCGCGCGGGGTGGTGCTCCGGGATGTTGAGCGCCTCGAAGTTGTGATAGGCGTCCTCGACCTCCGGCCCTTCCGCGACGGCGAACCCGGCATTGGCGAACAGGCGCTCGATGCGCCGCATCGCGCGGGTCACGGGATGCAGTCCGCCGGGCCGCCGGCCGCGTCCGGGGAGACTCACGTCAATCCGCTCGGCGGCGAGGCGCGCGGTGAGTGATGCCTCTTCCAAGACGACCTTGCGCCGGTCGATGGCAACCTGGACCGCAACCTTGGCCTGATTGATCTCCTGACCTGCTGCGGGTCGCTCATCGGCCGGCAGCGTGCCGAGCTGCTTGAGCAGCGCGGTCAGCTCCCCGCTCTTGCCGAGATAGCGCACGCGCACTTGGTCGAGACCGGCGAGATCGGCCGCGGCCGCGATGGCTTCGAGCGCAGCGGTCTGCAGTGCCGCGAGACCGAGTCCGATGTGTTCAGCCATAGTCGAGTCTTCCGGCTGGGTGTCTGGTCCGCCGCGAGGCCGTGAAACGAAAAAGGGAAAGACCGGGGCCTCTCCCTCTTATATCGCCGCGAAACCCGGGCGAGAAAGGAAACAGCTTAGGCCAGTGCGGTCTTCGCTTGATCGGCCAGCGCGGCAAAGGCGACGCTATCGTGATAGGCGATGTCGGCGAGCACCTTGCGATCGACATCGACCCCGACCTTCTTCAGCCCGTCGATGAAACGGCTGTAGGAGAGACCGTTCTCGCGCGCGGCGGCATTGATGCGCGCGATCCAGAGCGTACGGAATTGGCGCTTCTTCTGGCGGCGATCGCGGTAGGCATATTGACCGGCCTTGATGACGGCCTGCTTGGCGACCCGATAGACCTTACTGCGGGCACCGTAGTAACCCTTGGCCTGATCAAGGACCTTTTTGTGACGAGCGTGGGCGGTAACACCCCGTTTAACGCGTGGCATTCTTTGACTCCTGGGATTCGTTCAAGCGCAATGCGATCAGCAGTATGGGATCATCCGCAGCGCGGCCCGCACATCCGCCTTATGGAGCCGCTTGGGCGCACGCAATTGGCGCTTCCGCTTGGTGCTCTTCTTGGTCAGGATATGACGCCGATGAGAGGAATTGCATTTGACCGAACCGGAGGCAGTGCGCTTGAAGCGCTTCGCCGCCCCGCGATTTGTTTTCAGCTTGGGCATGGGTTTTTTACTCCGCGATTTGCCGAATGATTGTATTGCGACGCCTGTCGAGCCGAGGTTTTTTCAAGACGGCATCTGTCATATCGACCAATGCCGTCTCCTTGAGACACTCAGTGTGATTCGCCCGTTGGCTTGACGATGCGCGTCGCTATTTCTTTTTGGGGCCCAGCACCATCACCATTTGGCGTCCTTCCATCTGGGGTTGTTGCTCCACGATGCTGAGGGCTGCAAGGTCGTTTTCGATCCGCTTCAAAAGCTCCAGGCCGAGCTCCCGGTGCGCATGCTCGCGCCCGCGAAACCGCATGGTGACCTTGCCCTTATCCCCTTCGTTGAGGAAACGCGTCAGGCTGCGTAGTTTGACCTGATAGTCTCCTTCGTCCGTTCCCGGACGAAATTTCACTTCCTTGATCTGAACCTGCTTCTGCTTTTTCTTGGCTTCGTTCTTCTTCTTCTTCTGGTCGAAGAGAAATCTGCCGAAGTCCATGAGACGACACACCGGAGGCTCCGACGTCGGAACGATCTCCACAAGATCGAGGCCCGCTTCCGTGGCCATCTCCAGTGCCTCGCGCGTATTGACGACTCCGACCTGGTTTCCGTCCGCGCCGATCAGACGCACTTCCGGTACGTTGATCTCCTTGTTGACGCGGTTTCTCTTTGGTGCAGCGATAGCAGGTTCCTCCAAAAGCACTGATAGACACGACGCGCACGACGCACTCGCGGCCCCTTGGTTAGGCCGGGCGTCAGTGGGTCCGGTTCGCGATCTCTTCGCTCAGACGGTCGATAAAGGCATCGAGCTGAAGGATTCCGAGATCCTGGCCCGCGCGGTCGCGAACGGCAACGGAGCGGGACTCGACCTCCCGATCACCGACGACGAGCAAATAGGGTACTCGTTGCAGGGTATGCTCGCGGATTTTAAAGCCGATCTTCTCGTTTCTCAAGTCCGTCTCGACCCGGAAGCCTTTACTGCGCAAGGTCTTAGAGACATCTTTGACATACTCCGCCTGCCGATCCGTGATATTCATCACGATCGCTTGGGTCGGCGACAACCAAACCGGCAATTGACCCGCATAGTGTTCGAGCAGAATCCCGATAAACCGCTCCACCGAGCCCAAGATCGCGCGATGGATCATCACCGGGACCTGCTTGCTGTTGTCCTCGGCGATGTAGTGCGCACCCAAGCGTCCGGGCATCGAGAAGTCCACCTGGATGGTGCCGCACTGCCAGGCGCGACCGATACTGTCGTGCAGGGTGAACTCGATCTTGGGGCCATAAAAGGCACCCTCGCCCGGCTGCACCTTGAAGTCCAGGCCCTTCGCCTTCAACGCCTGGTCGAGCGCCGCCTCGGCCTTGTCCCAGAGCTCATCGCTGCCGACGCGCTTCTCCGGCCGCAGCGAGAGAGCCAGATCGATCTCGGTGAAGCCGAAGTCACGGTAGGTCTCGAAGACCATATCGATTAGGGTCGCGACCTCGTCCTGCAGCTGCGCCTCGGTACAGAAGACGTGCGCGTCGTCCTGGGTGAACCGGCGTGCCCGCATCAGCCCGTGCAAGGTGCCCGAGGGCTCGTTGCGATGCACCACACCGAACTCGGCGATGCGCAGCGGCAGATCTCGATGGCTCTTGAGACCCTGATTGAAAAGCTGGATATGACCGGGACAGTTCATCGGCTTGATCGCATAGTCGCGATCGTCCAAATGGGTCGTAAACATGCCGCCGGCGAACTTGTCCCAGTGACCCGAGCGCTCCCAGAGCGAACGATCGAGCACCTGCGGGGTCTCGACCTCTTGGTAACCGTACTCGTCGAGCTTCTCGCGCATGTAGCCTTCGGCGAGACGGTAGATCACCCGCCCCTTGGCATGCCAGAAGGCCATACCCGGCGCCTCGTCCTGGAAATGGAACAGATCGAGCTGTTTGCCGAGCTTGCGATGATCGCGCTTCTCGGCCTCTTCCAAACGATGCAGATAGGCCGCCAGCTCCTTCTTGTCGCGCCACGCGGTGCCGTAGATGCGCTGTAGCATGGGGTTCTTCGAATCGCCGCGCCAGTAGGCACCGGCCAGCTTCATCAGCTTGAATCCGTTGCCGAGCTTGCCGGTGCTCGGCAGATGGGGTCCGCGGCAGACGTCGAACCAATCGCCCTGGCGGTAGACGGAGACCACCTCGCCCTCGGGGATGATGTCCTCGATGATCTCGACCTTGTAGTGCTCGCCGAGATCGGCGAAAACCTGTTTGGCCTGCTCGCGGTCCCAAACCTCGCGAACGATCGGAAAATCCCGCTTGACGATCTCGTGCATGCGCACCTCGATCGCATCGAGATCCTCGGGTGTGAAGGGCTCGTCGCGGGCGAAGTCGTAGTAGAAGCCGTGCTCGATGGCAGGGCCGATGGTCACCTGCGTGCCGGGATAAAGCTCCTGCACCGCTTGGGCCATCACATGCGCGGCGTCGTGACGCAACAGCTCAAGCGCCGTCTCCTCGTCCTTGGCGGTGACGATCGCCAGCTCGGCATCCCGCTCCATGACAAACGAGGTATCCACCAGAACGCCGTCGACCCGACCAGCAAGCGCGGCCTTGGCCAGGCCGGCTCCGATGGAGGCGGCGACGTCCCGAACGGAAACAGGGGAATCGAACTGACGCTTGGAACCATCTGGCAGGGTCACGACGGGCATAACGAAACCTTCAAGGTGCTCAGTGGTGATCGATACGAGGGATCACATGAAAAAACCGCCAGCTTCAGCGCGGTGACGCCGACGTGAGTCGAGCGGCCAACGGCCGGAGCTGGCGGCTGATGTTTGGTAGGCGCGATTGGACTCGAACCAACGACCCCCACCATGTCAAGGTGGTGCTCTAACCAACTGAGCTACGCGCCTGTCGCTGCGAGCCCGGAATAATACAGCCCCCAACGATCTTTGCCAAGTCCTTTTTCATCGACCCTGGGCTGCCTGTATGGAGGTTCGGAGCTATGCTTCACTCGACCAACCCACAAGGCGATGCCCGAGAGCACTCCGACATGACACGCGCGGCAAAGATCAACACACCCGCCACCTCGCCCGACACCGACTTTCATGCTTGGGCGCTCCAGACGGCCGAGGCCATTCGTGCACGGCGATTTGCAGGGATCGATTGGGATGCCGTTGCCGAGGAGGTCGAGGATATGGGACGAAGCGAACGGCGTGCGCTGGAGAGCCGACTGGAGGTTCTCTTGGCGCATCTCATCAAGTGGCGATTCCAGCCCGAGGCGCGATCGAGCTCTTGGACCGGCACCATCAAGGAGCAACGACGCAAGGTACAGCGCCTGCTGACTCAGAACCCGAGCCTACGTCCACGGCTTCCCGAGATCGTGGCGGAGGTCTACGGCAGCGCCCGTGCCATGGCCGAGCGCGACACCGGGATCGACGAATCGACCTTCCCCTCATCCTGCCCGTGGAGTCTCGGCAAAATCCTGTCGGAATCCTTCCTGCCCGATCACGGCTGAAGCAGCGACCCGCCTCCTCGTCCGGATCCGAGCGCTTTTGCCTTGTCGTGCGGGCCCGCGTCGAACCCGGCTCGAAGCTCTTTGCTATCCCCTATACGCACCGGCTTTTCCGTTTTCAGGTCGCTAAGTCACTGTTCAAAAATTTGTTTCCAACCACCCACAACTATCCACTATCCACTATCCACTGCGTTGATGTCCGAAACGAGGCGCCGCAAGAACATGACCATCATCCGCGAAACCGATTTTGTCCAAAGCATCGCCGACGCGCTGCAATTCATCTCCTACTATCACCCGCACGACTATATCCAAGCCCTGACTGCGGCTTACGAGATCGAGGAATCGCCGGCCGCAAAGGATGCGATGGCTCAGATCCTGGTCAATTCCCGGATGTGCGCGGAGGGTCACCGGCCGATCTGTCAGGACACCGGCATGGTCGTGGTCTTTCTGAAGATCGGCATGGAGGTGCGCTGGGACGCGACCATAGGGATTCAGGCGATGGTCGATGCGGGCGTGCGCAGAGCCTACAGCCATCCCGACAACGTGCTGCGCGCATCCATGGTCTCGCCCCCCATCGGTGAGCGCAGGAACACGGGGGACAACACGCCGGCCGTCGTGCATGTCGAGCTGGTGCCCGGCGATCAGGTCGAGGTGCGTCTGGCGGCGAAGGGAGGCGGCTCCGAGAACAAGGCGAAGTTTGCGGTCTTGAACCCGAGCGAAAGCCTGGTCGACTGGGTGCTCAAAACGGTTCCGACCATGGGTGCGGGTTGGTGCCCACCCGGAATGCTCGGGATCGGGATCGGCGGATCCGCCGAAAAGGCGATGCTGCTCGCAAAGGAGTCGCTGATGGAGCACATCGACATCCACGAGATCAAGGCGCGCGGGCCTGCGAACCCCATCGAAGCACTGCGCCTGGAGCTGCACGAGAAGGTCAACGGGCTCGGCATCGGCGCGCAGGGTCTCGGCGGGCTCACCACGGTGCTGGATGTGAAGATCCTGACCTATCCGACCCATGCCGCCTCGCTCCCGGTCGCCATGATCCCGAACTGCGCGGCGACGCGACATCTGGAATTTACGCTCGACGGCTCCGGGCCGGTTGCGCTCGTTCCGCCGAGCCTGGACGATTGGCCGGCGATCACCTGGGACGCGGCCGCCGGGGCGCGTCGCGTCCATCTCGACGGCCTGACCCGCGAGGAGATCGCGACCTGGCAGCCGGGCGAGCGTCTTCTGCTCTCGGGCAAGCTGCTGACCGGCCGGGATGCCGCGCACAAACGCATCGCCGATCTCCTGGATCGGGGCGAGCGCCTGCCCGAGGGTGTGGATCTCACCAACCGCTTCATCTACTACGTCGGCCCCGTCGACCCGGTGCGCGACGAGGTCGTGGGTCCGGCCGGACCGACCACGGCCACACGGATGGACAGGTTCACCGACCAACTGCTCGAACGCACCGGACTGATCGGGATGATCGGCAAGGCCGAACGCGGTCCCGCGGCGATCGACGCCATCAAGAAGCACGGCGCCGTCTATCTGATGGCCGTCGGCGGCGCGGCCTTCTTGGTCGCCAAGGCGATCAAGTCGTCGCGACTGATCGCCTTCGAGGAGCTCGGGATGGAGGCGATCCGCGAATTCGAGGTCGAAGACATGCCGGTCACCGTCGCCGTCGACAGCCGCGGCGAATCCGTGCATCAAACAGGTCCGGCCAAGTGGCGGAGCAAGATCGGGTTGATCCCAGTGCAGATCATCTAGCGGAGGTGGTTTAGTGGAATCCTATCGCGCATTCCGGATCCATCAAGACGCGCAGGGTCACCGCGCCGGCATCGAGACGCTCCAGAAAAAGGCCCCCGACACGGACGAGGTCTTGGTGCGGGTCACCCATTCGAGCGTCAATTACAAGGATGCACTCGCCGGCACGGGACGCGGCAAGATCCTGCGCACCTTCCCGCTGGTCGGCGGGGTCGATGCGGCCGGCATCGTGGAGCAATCCAACGATCCCGCCTACCGAGCCGGCGATGCGGTCGTAGCCACAGGTTGGGGCCTGAGCTTCGACCACGACGGCGGCTATGCCGAGTCTCTGCGCGTGCCTGCGACCTGGCTGACCCCGATTCCGGTCGGGCTGGACCCGCGCTCGACCATGATCATGGGCACCGCCGGATTCACCGCGGCGCTCGCGGTGCACCGAATGCAGGTCAACGGTCAGCGACCCGAGATGGGCCCGATCCTGGTGACGGGCGCAAGCGGCGGGGTCGGCTCCATGGCGATCGCGATCCTCGGCCGACTCGGCTACGAGGCGGTCGCGCTCTCGGGTAAACCGGAGCTTGCAGACTGGCTGAAGGCGATCGGCGCCGCTCGCATCATCGGGCGCGATGCACTGGCCGAGGCAAAGCGGCCGCTGGAGAAGGCCCTCTGGGGCGGTGCCATCGACAATGTCGGCGGCGAGATCCTGGCACAGATCACGCGCACCACGGTCCCGAACGGGAACATCGCCAGCATCGGGCTCGCCGGCGGCCATCTGCTGGAGACCACCGTGATGCCCTTTATCCTGCGCGGGGTGAGTCTGCTCGGCTGCAACTCGGTGGATGTCCCGCAGGCGCTGCGCACCGAGCTGTGGGGTCATCTAGCGAGCGACTGGCGCCCGGCCGACCTGGACCTGCTACTCGGAGAGACCGTCGATCTGGATGGTCTGCCACGGGTCTTCGAGGAGATACTCGCGGGTAAGACGCACGGGCGGATCCTGGTGCAAATCGCGCCTCTGTCTGGCGCGGATGGCGGCTCAGGCGCGAAGAACGCGTAGGGCCGTAGGATGGGTAGAGCGAAGCGACACCCATCCTCCCCGCGCCAACGCCCCAAGAGAAGCGGACGGCCCCGTAGGTTGTGCCGAGCCGTGCGAGGCATAACCAACCGTTGGCGAACGTTGTGCTTCCTAGCGTCAGCACAACCTACGGACTGAATTCGTGCACCGGCAATGTAAAGGCGCGCAGGACGCGCAGACGAGGGCCCGAGCATGCTCGGGCCACTCTGCATCCGTTCAGGATGCCTGCTTGTAGTAGTGGTGAATCTCGTCGTCGCGATAATGGCTGTCGGTCCAGCAGCGCGGCAGCGACTCGTCCGAGATGAACATCAGCTCGGCCTTGTCGAACGTCTCCGGCTCCTGGGCCTCTTCACCATAGTGATAGCGCCCGACGATCTTCGGGTGCATCGGATTAAACAGGTCCCGCTGACTCAGGACCTCGAGCATCTTGCCGGTAGTGCGATGCTTGAGAAACATGGCTTGACCTCCTGCGCAAGGGATTGATCCGTCGTCTTCAAGTATGACACCGGTTCGGCCCTTGACAAGGTCCGGCAATGCCCTCCGGCTCGCCTCAGCCACCTTGCTCGGCCGATTGCGCCGGGGTCAAGGTCTTGATCGACAGGGCGTGCAGCTCCCCGCTTGCGATCTGCGGCTTGACGGTATCCATCACCAGACGCTGCTTCTTGATCGGCGTAAGGCCCTCGAAGAACTCGCTGACGACGACGGCATCGAAATGGCTCCCGTCTCCGGAGACCTGGACCACGGCGCCGGGGATGCCCTGGCGGATGAGTTGTGCAACTGCTTCGATTTCCAACGGTAACTCCCGATAGCCTGGATTCCTGTTGACGACCCGGCGAGCCGGCGCGGTCGCGCGCTCGCCGCCAAGCCTGGTAGATAGGGCTTTCCAGTCACGGAGCAAGCACAGGAGCCCGCCACGCGGCATGGGCGACGCTACGCCGAGCCCGCAGACCGGCCAGCGCGCACTACCCCAAACGGTGGACCCAAACCCGCTCTTCGCCCGGATCGAGCTGCCGGGCCTGGGCGATGTCGCGGCCGTGGTGCGTGAAGAGGATCACCTGCGTCTTGGCCGAGAAGTCGGCCAGGGTCGCGAGTGTGGCGAGCGCGCGCTCGTCGTCGAACTGGATGAGGATGTCGTCGACGACGAACGGCATCGGCTCGGCGGCTTGGAGATACTGCTCCAGGTTGGCAAGGCGCAGCGCCAGATAGAGCTGATCGCGGGTGCCCGTGCTCATCGCCTCCACGCGCAGTCGCTCGCCGCTGTTGCGCAGACCGACCAGAACGGGCTGGTCGGCCTCGTCGAAATCGGTCTCGACCGCACTGAAGGCACCGCAGGTCAGGCGCGCGAAATAGCGGCTGGTGCGCCCGAGGATCGGGTCGCTGTTTTGGCGGCGGAAGCGCTCGATCTCGTCGCGCAGAATGCGCGCACCGAGCTTGAGGCGGACATACTGCTCGGCATGGGTGCGAATGCCGGCGAGGAGCTGTTGGGCCTCCTCGGCGAGTGCGGCGGCGGTGCCCTCCCCGCCCATCGCCTTAAGCGCACGATCGGCGTCGGCCTTCTCTTCGATCAGCGCGCGGTGCGCGGGACGCAGCTCCTGCTCGAGGCGCGCGTCGATCTCGGCCAGCCGCATGACGACCCGATCCTGATCGACGGCGACCGCCTCGTGTGCGAGCGCATCGATCCCGAGGCCGTCACCGGCGCGCATGAGTGCGCGCTCGACATCCGCAAGCTCGGCGGCAAGTCGCCGTCGGTCACGGACGCGCTCCTCGATCAGCGGCAATTGCTCCGGCGCGTCGCACGCGGCCTGACGACAGAGCTCCGCGAGGACGCGATCGGCCGCCGCGATCGCCGTCTCCGACTCGCGAATCTCCTCCTCCGTGCGATTCGCCTGGGCACGCAGCTCGTCGAGTCGCGTCTTGATGGCGCGTTGCTCGTCGAGCCGCGCATGCAGCGTCAGGATCGCCTCCGCCACCGGACGATCCAGCAGATCGACCGCAAGCCGACCGAGACATTCACGAGTTTGGGCGACAAAGGCCGCGGCATCCCGATCGATGCCGACAATGCGCGACCTCAAGACCGCCCCGGCCTCGACCTTCGTCACCGCATCCGCAATCACCTGAAGATCGTCCGAGACATCGCCCGGGCCGGCATCCGGCGCGAGTCCGAGCTCGGTCATGAGGGCGGTCCAGTCCGTCTGCCATGCGGCGTGCGCGGTCTCTGCATCCGACAGATCGCGGCTCAGGTGTCGAGCACGCCCCTGCAGCTCCGCGACCTCATGCTCCAGCGCAAGACGCGCACGCACGCCCTCCTCCGCGGCGCGCAGTCGCCCCTCGGCCAACCCGATGAGTCCGCCGAGCTCAGTCGTGGTCAGCCCCGTGGATCCGAGGTCGAGGGTCGCGTCCGGGGGGCCGAGTGCGCGCAGGAGCGCCGCGCGATGCGATGCCCGCACCGCCTCGCGGGTCGCGATGCGTTCGCGCAGCTCCTCGGCCTGACCGATCCGCTCGCGAAGCCGCGCGGCACGCGCGAGCCAGGGCAGCATCTCGGCCGGCGGGAGCGGGGTCAGGCCGCAGGGCGACCAGAGCCCATGCCATGCCTCCTCGGAACGGGTGACAGACAAGGTCAGCTCGGCCAGTGCGCGCTCGGTCTCGTCAAGCTCACGCTGCGCGGCCTCCAGTCGTGCGCGGGTCGTCGCCCGGTCATGGACGCGCCCGGCCTCGCGACGCAGCCGATCGGCGACCTCGTCGGCCCCGGCCAATGATCCCTCGAAGGCATCCGCGAGGGGGGTTTCGACGTCGTACAGCCGTGCCTCGGCGCCGACATCCTCGCCGCCGAGCCATGCCCGCTTCACGAGCGACCAGCCCCGATCGCGATGCGCGCGGGACTGCGACAGATCATCCTCGGACGGCACCGAGCCGCTCAGCTCCAGCACACGCAGGACCTCTTCGCACCTTAGTCGCTCGCCACTCACCTCCGAGCTCTTCGCCTCCAAGGTCTGCCTTTGCTCATTCAGCGCGCGGGTGTCGTCCGCGAAGCGTCGCAGACTCTCCTCGTCCGGGAGCGGTGCAGCGAGCAGATCGGCCAACCCGCCCGACCAGAGCCCGAGTGCGGACAGCCCCTGCTCGCACGCCTTCATCTGTGCCGCCAACGCCAGGCGTTCCTCGACAAGCGTTTGATCCAGGTCGCCGGTGCGGCGCGCCGCATCGAGCGCGGTCTGCAGATCGGTCGAAACGACCGCCGGGGGCAGCTCGGCAAGCGCCGCGGTGCGCAACCCGAGGCGCTCTTGCGTCTCGGCGAGATCGGCACGGGTCTTGGCGAGTGCGTCGATCACGGCGGCCTTGCGGGCGCCGAGCTCGGTCGCACGGCGTCGGCGCGCGAGAAGCGGCTTCAGTCGGCTCACATCGGCAGGAACAGGCCCCTGCGCGAGGTCCGGCCGCACCTGCAGCAGCAGCGCGCTCGCCTCGGATTCTCGGCGCACCAGCTCGGCGACCAGCTCGGTGCGATCCTGCGCGGCCTTGCGATAGCTGCCGAGCCGCTCGCGCAGGTCGTCGATCGACTCGGACTCCCGAAGCAGATCGTCCGAAACGGCACCGCTCAGCTCGCGAACGAGCACGCGCAACCCGTCAAGCCGGTGTTGTGCATTGGCCTGGGCTTCGGCGGCGCGGGCCAGTTTCGCGACCGACTCCTCCCGGCGTGTGGCGAAATCCTCGGCAAGCACGGGCACGACGCCGATCCCCTCCACCTGCTCCCGCAGCCGGGCCATGCGCACCAGATCCGGGAGCGTGCGCCGAATGCGTTCGAGCCGGCTGCGCTCGAGTGTCATCTGCGCGATCTCCGTGTCCATCGCCGCCAGCTCTTGAATCGCCCGATCGAGCGACGCCTTGGCCTGTTCCCAGTCACGGACCGAGAGGCTCGCATCGCGCACGCGGCGTTCGGTCTCGCCGAGCTCGCCGATCAAGGCATTGATCCGCGGCTTGGATGCGCGCGGCAGAAAGAGTCCGTTGGCCTCTTGATCGAGTCGATCCAGAACCCGGTGAACCGCAGTTGCGCCGAGCGCGGTCCCGAACAGCGCCTCGGCCTCCCTGCCCCGCTCTTCGAGCAGGGTTTGGCCGCCGCCGACCAGGCTTTCGTAGTCGACCCCGAAGAGGCGCTCGAACAGGCCGTCGTCCACCTCGCCCAGGAAGGGCAGCAGCGCATCCTCGCCGATCGCCTTTCCGTCCGGATCGAGCAGGGTGCTCTTGCGGCCCTTACGTCGGAGGAATGCAAGCTCCTCCCCGTCGTGGTTGCGCAGACGCCCGCCGAGACGCAGCTCTTGCTTGCCGTGTCGAAAGTCATCGCGGGTGCGCTCCTGGATCCCGAAGAGCAAGCCCCGCAGTGCACGCAGGGCCGAGCTTTTTCCGGCCTCGTTGGGACCGAAGACCAGGTGCAGGCCCTCGCAGCCGCCGCTCAGATCGAGACGGCGGTCGGTGAAGGGGCCGAATGCGCGCAGGTCCAGCTCCAGGATCTTCATTCTTCGTGCTCCGGGCCGGCGCCTTGCCCACGCAGCCGCTCCACCAGGAGCGCCTTCACGTCCTCGAGGCAGCCGGCGAGATACTCGGGGTTCGATGGATCGAACGGATCATCGCCGCCGCGTAAAGCGGGTGGCAGCTTAACGGCCAGCGCCTCGACCTCCTCGCTCAGTGCGGAGAGACGCTCGCCGTCGACCTTCAAGGCGTGGATGGTGCGCAGCAGGCCGCCGAAGGCATCCTCGCGCGACAGCTCTGAGACCGGCGACGTTGGATGTGTCTCGACGACCAGTTTCTCGATCCAGACATCCGCCAGGCCCCCGGAGGAGACCAAGGCGCGACACTCGTTGAGCAGGCGCTCGTGCTCGGCATGCAGACGCGAATGGATCGGACTGCGTCCGGTCAGGCGCAGGCGCGTGGCGAGGAGACGGCCCTCGGCCGCGTCCGACGCCGCGGCGAGCGAATGCTCGACCAGCGGCAAGATCTTGTCCAGGCTGCGCACGTCGGTCACATTCACCGGGCAGATCGTCCAACGCACGACATCGAGCGCCCGCGGCTCGATCTCCACGACCTGGCCCTCCTCGACCCGCACCAGGGTGCAGCCTTTCGGCCCCGTCTCGCGGATATGGCGGCCCTGGATGTTGCCCGGAAAGACAATGAAGGGGTCATCCGCGATCAATTCGCGCTGGTGGACATGCCCGAGCGCCCAATACTGGTACCCTTTTGCTCTCAAACCATCCAGGGTGCATGGTGCATAAGGCTCATGGCCGGGTCGCCCGTCGAGCGAGGTGTGAAGCAACCCGATGTTGAAGAGTGCGGGATCGCCTTGCGGATAGGCCCGGCTCAGGTCGTCCGTCACCGCGCGGCTCGGAAACCCTTGACCATGGATGGCCACCCCGAGGTGCTCGAGGACCCAGGTCTCGGGCGCCCGTGTGGCGAAGACCGAGAGATTCGGCGGCGGGCGCAGCGCCCGGGTGATCTGGCTTGCAGCATCGTGGTTGCCGGCGATCAGGAAGACCGGGATCCCGTGATCGTTGAGACGACCCATCTGGCCGGAAAAGAAGAGTCCGGTGTTGTAGTCCCGCCAGTCCCCGTCGTAGATGTCGCCGGCCAGCAGAACGAAGTCGACCGATTCCTCGATCGCGAGTGCGACCAGATTCTCGAAGGCCCGGCGGGTCGCGCCGCGGATCTCCTCGACCGGTGCGCCCTCGTAGCGCTCGAGTCCACGCAGCGGGCTGTCGAGATGCACATCGGCGGCATGCAGGAATCTCAAGGCGACCTCCTCGTTCCGTGGGTTTTGGTCCCTGTCACCGAGGGTGCGTCGGCGGCGAAGACCGATTCGCTCGGCTCGATTTCCAGGTGCGCAGCGCCATATCCGCGGAGTGCGCTTGCCGTTCAACCGCGTGTTCCGGGATCAACTCAACCAGAAGAGGCCGCCGATGATCCGCTCCAAGATCACTCAGCGCGAGCGATCCGATCCGCCGCCGCATCGGCACGACACCGACTCCGCTCGCGCCTGGTCGCTGATTCTGAGTGCCGCACGACTGGCGCGCAATGCCGCCTGGTCACTCGAGCATCCGCTGGCCTTGCGTGCCGGCCCCGACGGACGGGTCTCGCCGGTCGACCCGGGGCATCGCTCGCAAGCGGATCTGCTCTGGCTCCCTCACGCGGGCTGGCGCGCCGGAGATCGGGAAGCGGATCGCACCGAGGTTGACCATGACGAGGATCCGGCGCTCGCACTCTTCGATCTCTATCTTCCTTTGTGCCGCCCGCATCCGGGTCCGGTCGAGGTCATCGCCCATCTCGGTCAGAGCATCGACGGCTACATCGCCACGGCCGACGGGGATGCCCGCTTCGTGACCGGCGAGGCCAATATTCGCCACCTGCACCGCATGCGTGCGCTCAGCGACGGCGTGCTGGTCGGGGCCGAGACCGTCGCCGCGGACGATCCGCGCCTGACCACGCGGATGGTCCCAGGACCGAATGCGGTACGGGTGGTCTTGGACCCGCGACGACGTCTGTCCTGCGAGCGTCATCTGTTCAACGACGGCGAGGCCGAGACACTGCTGTGTTGCGATCGCGCCCGCATCCGGCCCGGCGAGAAACACCACGGGCAGGCCGAGCTGATCGGGGTGCCGGCCGAGTCCGACGGGCTCGATCTGGGTGCGCTTTTGAACGCGCTCGCCGAGCGGGGTCTGCGCAGGATCTTCATCGAAGGCGGCGGGGCGACGGTCTCGCGATTCCTGCAGGCCGGGCGGCTGTCGCGCCTGCAGATTGCGGTCGCCCCGCTCGTCATCGGCAGCGGCCGGCCGGGTGTGCGACTGCCGCCGACCGAGCGCTTGGCGGATGCCTTGCGCCCGGCGACGCGCCTCTTTCGTATGGGCGAGGATGTGCTTTATGACTTCGAGCTGTGCGCGGGAGCGCCTGATCATTCCCCCGATGCGCCACCCCAAATTACGATCAACGAAGTTGCAATCAGCCGAGCGGAACTCTCCCGCATCCGCTAGGCCCGCGGCGGGATGGCGAGAAGCGGCGTAGGTTGTGCCGAGCCGTGCGAGGCACAACCAACCGTCGGCGGAAGTTGTGCTTCCTATCGTCAGCACAACCTACGAACGTGGTTTTCTCGGAAACCGCCTAAGCCCGCCGCGGGATGGCGAGAAGATCGCGATGACCGACGTTGATTCGGGAGCAACCGCGCTCGACGGCGGCGAGCCGAACCGCCTCCCAGTGGACGATCGCCGCCTGATCCGATGCGGGTACCTCTTCGCGGGCTGCACTGGACCAGCCGCGGATCAGGGCCGCCTGCAGCTCCCGCTCCGAGCGCCGGATCCGCCAGTCGCTCGTCCGCACCTCGACCCAATAACCCTGCGCGGCCGCCAGGATCGCCAACCGACCGTTCGCGCTCGGTCCCAGGGCCGGGCCGAATCCCTTGTCGCGACCCTGGTGGCGATTCACCGCCTCGATCACCTCGCGATCGAGGCTCAGGGCGGGCTCGAAGGCGACACGGCCGTCGTAGGTCAAGGCCGTTAGGATCGGCGCGCGGACCTTCGCGCACTGCGAGACCAACGCGGCGAGCCAGGTCTCCGACACCAAGTCGAGCAGCGCCGAGGCGGTGACCAAACCGATGCCTTCGATCGGAAGCTCGGCCGAATCGCGCGCGAGGTCGAAGCGACGGGTCGCCAGCGTGCAGGTCAGGTCAGGCTCGGCCCCCGTGACCCGTTGATCGGTCCCGTCCCAATCAAACCCCGATGTCTGCGCCCAGGCTTGGGTCTCGTCCGCCAAGCGATCCAAGAGCTCGGCATCGGCATCCAGGCAGAGCCATGCTTGCGCCCCTCCCAAGGCCGGCGCCAAGGCACGCAGGTTGGAGCCGGTGCCGCACCCCAGGTCGAGCACCTTCAAAGGCGCTATCTTCGGAAGATGCGGACGCAACAAGACCGGAAGATCCGGCGCGCGGGCCCGCCGATCCGCAGGCCCGCGCAGTCTCAACCAAGCCACGTCGAAGTCACCCATTGCACACCTCGTCGAGGACGTCCATGAAATCGCCGCTCGCATCGTCCCATGAGCGCAATCGAGAGCGCGCCGACCGCGCGCCCGAAGCAAGCCCGGCGCGGAGTCCGGGGTCGTGGAGGACCCGCGCCAAAGCGGTGCGAAGCGCCGCAGGATCGTCCGGCTCCACCAAGAGCCCCGAATCCGCGGGCACCAGGTTCGGGATCGGCCCGATCCGGGTGCTGACGATCGGCAGACCGCGCGCCAGGGCCTCGGTTAGGACCATCCCGTAGCCCTCGAAGCGCGTCGGCAGGACGAAAAGGTCGGCCCGATGATAGAGCGCCGCGAGACGAGACTCCTCGACCTCGCCGGTAAATCGAACGCGCTCGCTCAGGCCCAATTGCTCGGTCAAACGCTGCAAGGCCGTGCTTGTCGCGGGACAACGGGTCAGACTGCCGACACAGTCGAGCCGCCAGGATCGGTCCGCCAGAGCGGCGAGCGCCTGCAGGAGGATGTCGTGGCCCTTACGAGGTGTCATGGCGGCGACGCACAGCAGGTTCGGCTCGGACGCCCCGGAGCCGACTGCAAGAGGTGCGGCATCCGTTCCGGGCTCCACCACTCGGATCCGGGCCTGCGAGACCCCGTAATCGCCGGCGAGCAGATCCGCGGTGGCGCCGCTGGTCACCACGATCAGACGCGCAGCGGCCAGGGCAGCGGTCTCGCCGATGCGCAAGGCTTCGACGCGCGTCGCGGCGAGTCCTGTTTCCAAGGCGAGCGGGTGATGGACGAGCGCGATCAGACGCAAGCGCCCTCGATGGCGCGCGGCACTCTCGCCCAGCAACCCGAAGGCCAGTCCATCGACGACAACCCCGGAATCGTCCGGGATACCGGCGAAACAGCGATCCGCATCGACCAATGCCTCGACAGTCGGCCGAGGAAAGCTGTCGTCGAGACGCTCGATCTTCACCGACCGGCCTGCATTGATCAGGCCGTCGATGATCCGCCGATCATAGCGATAACCGCCGGTCGCTGTGCTCGGATCGCCCGGGATCAGGAACCTGAGCGGACCCGAAGCGCTCACGGGCGCGCCGGAGGCGGCAGCTCCGACGCATAGGCCGCCCAAGCGACGTGTGACTCGTTCAACTGCACGCGCATACCCGTGATTGCACGGGCACCCTCGCCGAGCGCGCCTGCGCTCAATTGCGCGGCCATGCGATCGAAGATGACACGCGCGAGGAATTCGGTCGAGGTATTGCAGCCTTGAAAGGCCGGATCCTCGTCCAGATTCCGATAATCCAGATCGGCCAGAAGCGTGCGCAGTGTTTGGCTGGCGAGCCCGATGTCCACCACCAGCCCGTCCGCGTCCAACTCGGGACGACGGAGCTCGACATCCACCACATAGGTGGCCCCGTGCAGCCGCTGTGCCGGTCCGAAGACCTCCCCTCGAAAACTATGCGCGATCATGATGTGGTCGCGAACACAGACGCTGTACATGCTGTCTTCTGCCCCGGTTGTTGTACACGCAGAAAGAATAACCGAAACGGCGTCCGTCGGCTCAGTGATCCGCGGACGAGATCCGCCCGGGATCCGTAGGGGTATCATCCGGACCATCGACAGAGTCCCGACCGGAGTGCAGCCATGCCGCGCAAGACCTTGCCCATCGGTATCCAGACCTTCCGCGAGATCCGCGAGGAGGACTATTACTATGTCGACAAGACCGGATTTGCGCTGAGACTCATCGAAACCGGCAAGTATTACTTCCTCGCGCGCCCGCGCCGATTCGGCAAATCGCTGTTTCTCGACACCCTGGGCGAGCTGTTCTCCGGCAACGAACCGCTGTTTCGGGGGCTGTACGCGCATGAGCGCTGGGACTGGGGACGGCGCTTTCCGGTGGTTCGATTGAGCTTCGCCGACGGGGTGATCCGCAGCCGCGCGGAGTTGGACGAGAAGATCGGCGAGCTGCTGGACGAGAACGCGCGGGACCTGGGTGTGGAGATGACGCATCGCAGTCTCTCGGGGCGATTCTCGCAACTGGTCCGCCTCACCGCCGAAGCGCACGGCGAGCGCGTGGTGGTGCTGGTAGACGAGTACGACAAACCGATCCTGGACAACCTACTCCAGCTCGAACCCGCCCGCGAGATTCGCGACGGTCTGCGCAACATCTATTCCGTGATCAAGGGATCGGATGCCCACATCCGCTTCGCCTTTCTCACCGGCGTGTCGAAATTCAGCAAGGTGAGTCTCTTCTCGGGTCTGAATAACCTCAACGACATCACGGTCGATGCCCCCTATTCGGCGATCTGCGGCTACACGGAGGCCGATCTCGACAGCGTCTTCGCGCCCGAGCTGGCAAATCTGGACCGCGACCGGATCCG
Source organism: Thiocapsa sp. C2-2m (assembly GCF_041903745.1). NCBI lineage: Bacteria > Pseudomonadati > Pseudomonadota > Gammaproteobacteria > Chromatiales > Chromatiaceae > Thiocapsa > Thiocapsa sp. C2-2m. The sequence continues at coordinate 35,061 of NZ_JBBWVD010000016.1, forward strand.
CGCCTGGTACAATGGCTACAACTGGACCGGCGAACCGGTTTACAACCCCTTCGATCTCCTGCTGCTGTTCGACAAACACGAGTTCCGTCCCTGGTGGTTCGAAACCGCCACGCCGACCTTCCTGGTCGACCTGCTCGCCGCGCGCCACACCTTCCTCCCCCGGCTCGAAGGCCTGCTCACCAGCGAGCATCTGCTTTCATCATTCGATGTCGATCACATCGCGACCGAGGCCCTCTTGTTTCAGACCGGGTATCTCACCATCGACGCCGTTGTGCCCGTCGGCGATATCCTCCGATACCGACTGCGGTATCCGAATCAGGAGGTCCGTGCCAGTCTCAACGGGGCCCTGCTCGAGCAGCTCACCGCGCGCGACCCCGCCACCATCGAGCACGGAACGCGGCTCTACTCCCTGCTCCTAGCCAACGACTTCCCCGGATTGGAGCAACTCTTCGCCGCTTTTTTCGCCGGCATCCCGGCCGACTGGTACCGCAACACTCCGATCGCCCGTTACGAGGGCTACTACGCCAGCGTCTTCTACGCCTATTTCGCCTCGCTTGGACTGGACCTGACCCCGGAGGACACCAGCAATCAAGGTCGGCTCGATCTCGCACTGCGTTTCAACGGCCAGGTCTATCTTTTCGAGTTTAAGGTGGTGGAGCTGGTCCCGGAGGGGCGCGCGCTTCGGCAGCTCAAGGATCGTGGCTATGCCGAGAAATACCGCGCCTCAGGTCAGCCGATCCATCTCGTGGGCGTCGAATTCAGCCGCGAGAAACGTAGCGTGGTCGGATTCGAGGTCGAAACCCTTCGCGCTTGATCATGGATACCGGATGCGATGCATCAGCACATCGCCCGGATCCGTTGCCAAACGTACCTGCAAAGCCGGCAGATCGTCGAACGCATCCTCGCCGCTGATCAGGCCGTCCAATGCTGGATCCGTAAGCAGTGCCAGCACAAGACCGAGACGCCGCCGGTAATCCCAACGTGCACGCTGTGCGGTGGCGACCTGACCGACTTGGGAGGAGCGCAAGGTCAGGCGGCGCCGGTGGAAGGCCGCGCCGAGCGGCAGGATCACCTGCTTGGTGCCGTACCAGCTCAGCTCCAGGACGGTTGCCTCGAAGCCGGCCAGCGCAAGCGCCTGCTCCAAACCCGCCGAGGCGCCGCTGGCATGGATGACGAGGTCGGCATCGCCGCGCGCATCCGCGGGCGCGGCAAAGTCGACGCCGAGCCGCTCGGCGATCTCGGCGCGGCGCGGATTGATGTCGATCAGCTCGACCCCGCAGCCCGGGATACGCGCGGCCAACCAGGCGCAAAGCACGCCGACCGACCCGGCGCCAATGACGGCGATGCGATCGCCGATGCGGGGTGTGGCATCCCAGAGCCCGTTGACGGCGGTCTCAAGGTTCGCCGCCAAGACCGCACGTCCCGGCGGAACCGCGTCGGGGATCCGATGCAGAGCCTCGAGCGGGACGCAATAGGCGTTTTGATGCGGGTAGAGACAGAAGACCGTCTGCCCGATCCAGTCCGGCGGACCGGCCTCGACGCGGCCGACGTTGCAGTAGCCGTATTTGACCGGCCAAGGGAAGTCGCCGGCCTGAAAGGGTGCACGCATCCCGGCGTACTCGCTCGGCGGGACCTCGCCGCGCAGAATCAGCGCTTCGGTCCCGCGACTGATGGCCGTGTAGAGGGTACGCACGAGCGCTTCACCGGGGCCGGGCGGCGGAAACGACTCATCGCGAAGCTCGCCTTGCAGGGGGCCGGTGACCCAGTAGGCGCGGGCACACGTCGGGGCTTCTCGCTGCGACAACGTTGGGTTCGATCGGCTCGCGCTCCTAATCGACTCGCCGGGCATAGATGTCTCCCGAGTTGGCGGTGTGCGGCAAGGTATCGAGCCAGCGGCCGATCGCGGCTGCGTCGACCCAGACGTCGTGGACAAAGATATAGGACTCGCCGAAAACGGCGTTGAACCGCGCATAACCCAGCCTCGAACACTCGGCCAAGGCGCTGCGTGCGACGTCCTTCTGGATCGTCGTGAATTCGAACGACAAGGCATCGACCGGCCGGGTCAATCCGCCGAGGACCTCGGCCTCGTAACCCTCGACATCGATCTTGATGAAACGCGGCATGCCGTGGCGCTCGATCAGATCGTCCAACCGCGTGCAGGCGACCTCGATCGCGCCGTCCCAATACTGCGCCTCCCACCCCGGCGCATCCCGCGCCGCCGAGATGAAGCCGGTCGAGAGCGTGCTCACCGTCGGGTTGTCGCGGTTCAGGCGCAGATCCGCCCGACCAGACGCTCGCCCTACCGCCGTCGCCTCGATCCGCACCGCCGGGTCGCGTCCGTAAAGCCAGCGCAGCGTGCGCACCAACATCGGCTGCGGCTCGACCGCCAGCACGCGGGCGCCAATCCGCCGAAAGCAGCCGATCCGATCGCCGACATGACTGCCGATGTCGAAGGCCAGATCGCCCGGGGCGAGAAAGGCGCGATAGAAGGCGTCCATACGGGACCGACGTCGATGCAGATAGTAGATCCTCAAGGATCGCACCACGCCGAGGGCGGCCCGCAGGCCATCCCTCCGGGCGGAACTGCGGTCAGTCGCCACCGATCGAATCCGCCGCAACCTGATCCGTTGCCGGCACATGCGCTCGTTGCCGGTCAACCGCGGGAAGCCCGAGCGATTCGATCAAGGCCGGCGGATCGACTTCCTCCGGGATCCGCCAGAGACCGATCCGCGCCAGCCAGGCGCCGAGGGTCGGCCAGGCGGTCAGCACGGCGATCGGCACGGCGAGCAAGGCGCCGAAGATGAAGGGAGAGACGAGAACCGCCCCGGCGGCGTCGGTCGAGATCAACCAGAGCATCGCCGCTAGCCCGAAGAGGGTCTGCGGCCAGAGCCGCCGCATGGCCTGCGTGACCTTCAGGCGATGGGTCTCGCGACGCTGCGGTGACCAGACGATTGCCTTGCCGAACAGGAGTCCGCCCATGAAGAGGGTATGCGCCAAGGCCATGACGGGCGCGATCAGGGTCGAAAAAATGATCTCGCCGATGGCGCCGGCCGTCAGACGGAGGCCGCCGCCGAACTCGGCGCGCCCCTGTCGGGACAGCAGCAGGCTGCCCAGGGTTGCGAGCTTCGGCGCGAAGACCATCGTCATGACGAGAGCGAAGATCGACCAGCCGAAGATCGGATCGAACATCGGGCCGGACTCGGGCACGCGTCCGATCTGCAAGGCCGCAAGCGTCATGAAGAGGACCCATGCCGGCGAGCCGATGAACATGAGGATCGCCAGCACCAACTGGACCCGCCCGATCGGGTGAAGCCCCGGCGTTCCGAGTAGGCGAAAATACTGCAGGTTGCCCTGACACCAGCGCAGATCGCGTCTGATGAACTCGATCAAGGTGGGCGGATTCTCCTCCCAGCTTCCGCGCTCTTGCGGCAGCACCCGCACCGCATAGCCGGCCCGACGCATCAGCACCGCCTCGACCTGATCGTGGCTCAGGATCCAACCGCCGAGCGGCGGGCGACCCGGCAGCGGGTCGAGTCGACAATGCGCGCGAAAGGGCTGCACGCGCAGGAGCGCGTTGTGTCCCCAGTAAGGACCGCTGTCGCCTTGCCACCAGGCACTGCCGAGCGAATAGGAGCGCATCCCCAGACGCATCCCGAACTGGAAGATCCGTGCAAAGGCGCTCGTCGACGGCAATCCGACGACCAGGCTCTGCAGAATGCCCAGACGCGGGTTGCGCTGCATGATGCCGACCATGCGCAGGATCGTCTCGGGCGCCATCAGGCTATCGGCATCCAAGACCAACGCGAAATCGAACCCGTCGCCCCAGCGTGTCATGAAGTCCTGAATATTACCCGCCTTGTAACCGAGATTGTCCGGCCGGCGCCGATACCGGATGCTCGTCAGCGGCGACCAGCGCTCCCGCAAGCGCTGCACCCCCGCCTCTTCGGCCTCGATACATTCAGGCCACGTGGAGTCGCTGAGAACGAAGATCTCGAATGCCTGTCCATAACCCGAGTGCTGAAGACCCTGAATCATGAGATCGAGATGACGCACGACCCGCTCCGCATCCTCGTTGCGGATACAGCTCAGGATCGCGGTCTTGGCGATGACCGCATTCGACGGATCGACCTCGAGGCGACAGACTGCGGCGGCCGGGTCGCGATGTCGACGCATCAGAGCAAAACCGACGACGGCATTCCAGAAGCCGATGACCGTCCATGGCAAGGTCAGCCCGAAGCACAGGGTAAGAATCGCATCGAGAAGGTCGAAGCCGCCGCTCGCCAGGGTGGCGACCATGAGGGCGACAGCCAATAGGATCGTAGCGACGACCGCAAAGAAGAACAGGGCACGCCGACGCGAGATGATCGCCGCAGCGGCCTTCACGCCTTCCGGGTCGGTGACATGCGTAAGGGGAGAGGCGCGATCCGTCAGCATCCGATACTCCGTATGAGCCGCCGCCACATCAGCGGGCTGGAGGGTTTATGTCACCGGTCTCAAGGCATTCGGGCCGCGACCGCATGTCGGCTCGGACAGCAAACCTCCTCGCCATGAGGCTAGGTCGGTACAATGACGAGGAAGTCAAGAAACGACCGATCGGCGTGCCCTTCGACCTGCATCGCGTTATCCTTCACCTGAATCGACCCATCGCAATGTCCCGGGCTTGGTCGGGACCCCGGCAAAGAACACGACGCTATGAGCCAGATGCAACGACGGGGCTTGCCCCACGCCTTCTCCCTTTCCATCAAGGCCCTGGGTGCCTGCGCGCTGCTTCTGACCCTCACGGGTTGTACGGAGCTGGCACGCTTCATCGGCAAGGCCGATCAGAAACCCGAAGAGCCGGTCGTCGCCGAGCAGCCGACACCTGTGCAGACCGAGGAGCGGGTCGAAGGACCCGTCGAGAAACCGAAACCTTCCAAACTCTACGAGTGGAACGGCGACGGGCGCAAGGTCTCGCGCATCGTCATCGATACGGACAAGCAGAGGGCAAGCTTCTTCGTCGGCGAGGACGAGATCGGCTGGAGCACCGTCGCCAGCGGTCTGCCCAAACACCCGACGCCGACCGGCAAGTTCGCCGTCATGGAGAAGGTCGAGAACAAGCGCTCGAACCTCTACGGAAAGGTCGTGAAGAACGGCAAGGTCGTCCGCTCGAACGCCAAAGCGGGCCGCGATCCGATCCCGGCAGGCGCGCGCTTCGAAGGCGCACACATGCCCTATTTCATGCGCCTGACCTACGACGGGATCGGTCTGCATGCAGGACCCATTCCGCGCCCCGGTCAACCGGCCTCGCACGGCTGCATCCGTCTGCCGAGCACGCTCGCCCCAGTTCTGTTCAAGCATGTCTCGCATGGTACGGAGGTCACCATCGTCGGATCCGGACCGAGCTACGGCAACTATATCGAGAAACAGCGTGTCGCCGCCGCGCGCACCAAACGCGAGGCTGAGCAGCGGCGGATCACCCAGGCCAACGCAGCAGCGGCGGCAGCGACCAGAGCCGAGGTCACGCCTGCCATGGCAAGCGCCGCGCCCGCGCCGGCAACGGCGGAACCTCAAGCCAATTCACGCCCGACCGAACAGGCGGCGGCGAACCCAGCCGCCGCACCGTCGCAGGCATCCGATGCGGGTGCTCCGGCTGCCGATCCAGCCGCCGCGCCGCCGCCATCTGCGCCTGCAACCGCGCCTGAGACATCGACCGCGTCTGCCGCACCTCGCGACCCGAGCCCGACAGCCGGTGCGACGGCGGCCGAGACCCCGCCGGCAACGTCGGTCATGACTGCGCCGGCCGCAGCGACTGAATCGCCCGCGAGCGCATCCCGAACCCTCGCGGAGCCGGCCGCCGGGCCCGCACCTGAGCAGGCAAGAACGGAACCCAGCCCGGCTGCGCCGCCGGAAACCAAGACAACAACCATTGCGGAGACGGCATCAGCGGCCGATGTCGCAAGCCCGCCGCCACAGTCGTCGACACCGACACCGGCACAGCAGGCAGCGACACCGGCACAACAGGCACCGACACCGGCGGCCCCCGCGGCAGCCCCGGAGCCGGCTCCTGCACCGGCGGCCGAGGCACCGCAGAGTCCGCCCCCCAGCGGCAGCGCGACGTCGCCGGCTCCCGCACCTGCCGCACCGCCTGCCGCACCCGCAGCGCAGCCGGCCCAGGCGCAGCAGGCGCCGGCTGCCGCGGCACCGGAGAGCGACGGTTGAGTCTCGCCCCGAACGAATTCAACCTCGACCCGACCCTTTGCCACCTGAATCACGCGGCCGTCGGACCTTGGCCGCGGCGCGCGGCGGAGGCCGTCGCACGGTTCGCCGAGGAGAACGCTCGACTGGGGTCGCTGCATTATCCGCAATGGCTGGCGACCGAGCGTCGTCTGCGCGAGCGCCTGGCGCGTCTCGTCGGAGCCGAGTCGGCGGCGGACATCGCCTTGGCGAAGAACACCTCCGAGGCACTCTCGATCATCGCCTACGGTCTATCGTGGCAACCCGGCGACGAGATCGTCGGGATCGCGCAGGAGTTTCCGTCCAACCGGGTCGTCTGGGAGTCGCTTGCGGCCCGTGGGGTGGTCTGGTCAGCGCTCGACCTGGATGAATCCACCGATCCCGAGGCCGACCTCTTCGCGCTCTGCAACCCGCGCACCCGCATGATTGCGGTCAGCTGGGTGCAATACGCGCGCGGCCTGCGGCTGGATCTGGAGCGTATCGGCGCCTTTTGCCGCTCCAACGGCATCCTTTTCTGTGTCGATGCCATCCAGGGCCTCGGCGCCCTGCCCTTCGACCTCACGCGCACCGACGCGGACTTCGTCGTGGCCGACGGACACAAATGGATGCTGGGTCCGGAGGGCGTCGCCCTACTCTATGTTCGCCCCTCCCTGCGGCACAGGCTCACGCTGCACCAGTTCGGATGGCACATGCTCGAGCACTCGGGAGATTTCGATCGCCGGGACTGGCAGCCCGCCGAAGACGCGCGGCGCTTCGAGTGCGGTAGTCCAAACCTACTCGGCGTTCATGCGCTCGAGGCCAGTCTCTCGCTGATCGAAGAGGTCGGCATCCAGCAGGTCAGGGATGAGCTGAAGATGCGGACTGCCTACCTGATCGAAGCGATCGATCGACATGGCTTGGAGCTGCTGTCGCCGCGTGCGTCCGAGCGACGCGCAGGCATTGTCACCTTCCGAGTCCCCCGGACACCCTCGGCGGCGCTGTATGCCGGGCTGATGGAGCGCAGGGTTCTCTGCGCCCAACGCGGCGGTGGAATTCGCTTCTCGCCTCACTTCTACACCCCTTTCGAGGTCATCGACCGAGGTCTTGAAGAGGTGCTCGCGATCGCTGCGGGTTAGGCCGCAGCGGCCTTCGGCTTGATTTGCAAAGGAGGCAGGAACACAGTTCCCTTGCCGAATCGATTGATCGCCGTGTTTCGGACCCACTCAGGTGCGTCGGCGTATAATCGGATGTAGGTGAACCCGCAGTCCCCCCGAGACACGGAGGCGACCCAACCCTCGAACTCGTCTTCTCTGCACATCTCCCATCCTCCAAACCCGATCGATCCCGAAAGGGATTCGTCTCGGCAACCCGTATCGGACAAGATCGCCCCACCTTTTGTTTCGCCGTCAGCGACGTCGCATGAACAATATATAGTTCACCCCCATCCAGCGTGTATAGCTGAAGACGCGATTGAAGGGATTCACTCTGACACCCGTGCGGTCCTTGACATCGAACTCCTTCCCCAGCAACGCCTCGACCTCCCCGGGAGGGACCAGCTTGCGGTAGTGATGCGTGCCTTTGGGGAGCCAGCGCAGTACGTACTCGGCACCGACGATGGCCACGATGAAGGCCGCGACCGTTCGATTGATCGAGGCTATGAACATCACCCCGCCGGGTCGCACCAAACGGCCGCAGTCGGCGAGAAAATCGGGGAGATGCTCGACGTGCTCGATTACCTCCATGTTCAACACCGCATCGAACAACTCCCCGCCGCGCACCAGGTCCTCGGCCGTGCCCAAGCGATACTCGATCTCCAGACCGCTCCACTCGGCGTGGAGCTGCGCCACGCGCACGTTTTTCTCGGTGATCTCCAGGCCGGTCACCGAGGCGCCGAGCCGGGCCATGGACTCGCTGAGGATGCCACCGCCGCATCCGATATCCAGTAGCCTCAACCCTTCGAACGGTCGCTCGTCCTGCGGGTCGCGTCCAAACGACGCAGCGAGGTGCCGGCGAATGTAGTCGACGCGAAAGGCGTTGAGACGGTGCAAGGGCCAGAACGGACCCTCAGCATCCCACCAACGGTGCGCGAGTCGCTCGAAGTAGGCGACCTCGTCCGGATCGATCGTGGGCGCGCTCAGATGCACGACGCTCATTTTCCAGCTCCTTTTGATCTCTAATTAGTGGGCGAGATCGTGGTGACCGCGCGGGATTCCAACGGGACAGGTCCACTGATAGATGGCAAGAGGAACAGCTTTGCGAGTAGAATCGCGCGACCGCTTCAAGACACCCATGCTCGCCCTCCGGAGCCCTCCGCCGATGTGGGTATCACGCGCAAACCGAGTCCCCGGACTCTCGCCGTTGTTCACGCGATGCCGCGCGCCCGGTGCTTGCGTCTTCTTCACGACCTTTAAGGTCATCCGATCGCCTCCCCCCGGACAGCCGAGCGGCCTTCGCGATCGCGACCATCACCGCCTTCGTCGGCGGCCGGCCAGGCATGATCTCGGGTGCGACCGCGGCGATGGCCCTCCAGATGGTGACCCTGGTCAAGGACCACGGCCTGGAATATCTGCTGGCCGCAACCATCCTGACCGGGATCTTGCAGATCCTCGCCGGCGCGCTGCGCCCGGGCAACCTGATGCGCTTCGTGTCGCGCTCGGTTATCACCGGTTTCGTCAACGCACTGGCCATTCTCATCTTCATCGCGCATGAAGGCCGGCTGCGTGTCTAGGTCATCACGGGCCAGGTCTTCTTTGCCTCGGCCGACCGTTTCGTGGCCTCGTTCGACTGCGCGAGCGCGCCATCGGCGTCCCGGCGCCGGATGCACGCCAGCGTTACGGTGATCTGGAGGAGGTCCTGCTCGAGCAACAACCGGGGGTGCGCTTGTTCGTGCTCGGTCGACGCGAGAAATCGGCCGAGACGACGCAACGTGATCTCGGCCGCAACGTCGAGCGCATGGTGCGCGCGCTGAAGGAGCCAAGTCGCGTGATGATTGCCTATGACGGCGGCAGCATAACCCGGCGCGGCGTGGAGATGATCGCTTCCAGCCCCCCTCTTCCTGGGGTTGCCGATCCATCTGCTGGTGTCCGGCGAGCCTCGCAAGGACGGCCCGCGCCAGCTGGAGTGGGCGAAGACGACCCTGGAGGCCAGCGGGCTCGAGGTCGCGGCCGCACTGGCACGGATCGACGCGGGAACCTTCGGCCTCTGCTGCCTGTGTCGCGACCCATTGGACACCGAGCGAATCGACTCAGATCCGGCCGTGGTCTATTGCGCGGACTGCGCGGAGGAGCGTGAGCTGGAACGCGGGCAGTGCTGATTCTCTGTCGACCGACGCGGCTCAACCGCGGCTTAGGTGATTTCCGGGGACAAGCACACCGATTGCGCATGCCCGGAAGACCTGAAGGGCTGTGCGTGCGGAAGGGCTATGTGTGCGAAGAAATTCGCACCTACAGTCCGGTAGCTCTTTTCCCGGCAATCACCTAAACCCGATTGGAGGACAACCCCGTCGAAGCGATCGAGCCGAGATTCAAACCGGTCGGGGACGGTAGAGAGCATCGGCTGCGCCGGAGGGCGCATTCCGGATGATCGAGTCGCACCCTTATCGCGCCGACATCGACGGGTTACGCGCCCTGGCCATCTTACCCGTGGTGCTCTACCACGCCGACGTCCCGGGGTTCGGGGGCGGCTTCGTCGGGGTCGATGTCTTCTTCGTGATCTCCGGCTACCTGATCACCTCGATCATCGCGCGTGAGCTACAGACGGGCTGCTTCTCGCTCGCGCACTTCTACGAGCGACGCGTGCGGCGCATCCTGCCGGCCTTGTTCGCGGTTCTGCTGGCCAGTGCACTGGCGGCCGCCCTGATCCTCTATCCCGGCGATGCACGCGGGTTCGCCCGCTCGTTGATCGCCGCGACTCTTTTCGTCTCGAGCATCTTCTTCAATCGCGAAAGCGGCTATTTCGATCAGGATGCCGAGCTCAAGCCCCTATTGCACACCTGGTCGCTCTCGGTCGAGGAGATCTTCTATATCCTCTATCCGCTCCTGCTCTGGCTGGTCTGGAGCCGAGGTCGGATGACTCGAATCGCACTCGTCGGCGCGATCGCCGCGCTCTCCTTCGCGGCCTCCGTGATCGCACTCCGGCTCGACCCTGACTCGACGGCCGCCTTCTTTTTGCCGCATCTTCGCGCTTGGGAGCTGCTGATCGGCGCGCTCGTGGCTCTGGCCCCGCTGCGTCTGCCGCGCGGGAGGGTCTTCTCCGACCTGATCTCGATCCTAGGCCTGATCCTGATCGCCTGGCCCGTCCATGCCTATTCGCAGGGCACCGTCTTCCCCGGGCTCGCTGCCCTGTCGCCCTGCCTCGGCGCGGCGCTGCTGATCGTCGCGGGCCAGCGGCGGCCGTCGCTGATCGGACGGGGTCTGTCCTGGCGGCCGATCGTCCTGATCGGCCTGATCTCCTACTCGCTCTATCTCTGGCATTGGCCGATCTTCGTCTTCGCGCGCCACCTGATGGGTCCGGACCTATCGCTCGGGGTGTCGCTGCTGCTGGTGTCGGCAAGCCTGATCTTGGCGCTCCTCTCATGGCGGTTCATCGAGCGCCCTTTCCGGGGCCGCTCCGGCGTCCTGCCGCGGCCCCTGCTCTTCGGCGCAGCGGCCCTTGCGGCCGTGATCTTCGTCGGCATTGGCGTGCATGGCGAGCGCACGGACGGCTGGCTCGGCCGTTATCCTCCGGAGCTCGCGACCATCCTCGCCGCCACGGATGACCGCGATCCGCGTCAACCAGAATGCGAGAGTGTCCGCGCCGATACGGCCGGCTGCCGCTACGGCGATCCGGACGCCCCTCCGGTCGTCGCGCTCTTCGGCGACAGCCATGCCGCGACCTACGCGACCCTGCTTGGCGAGCTCGCGCTCGAACGCGGAACCTCCGTACTGAGCCTGGCGATGCCGATCTGCCCGCCGGCCCTGGGCTGGCAAGGCGAGCCCTTGTCCTGGCGGGAGGATTGCGAGCGCTTCCAGCAGCTCGCACTGGAGCGAATCATCACGACGCCGAGCATTCACACGGTGGTGCTCTCGGGCCGCTATCGGATCTATCCTTTCGATCATCCCGACTCAGGACTCATCGAAGCCATGGACGCCGCCATCGACGCCCTGGCCGCAGCCGGCAAGCGGGTCGTGCTGGTCTATCCGGTGCCCGAGCCCGGCGTGGATGTCCCGAGGGTGCTGGCCGAAGCCTTGTTGGAGGGGCAGGATCCGGAAGGGGTCGGTCAGCCGCTCGAGCAGCTCATGGAGGATAATCGGTGGGTCACGGCTGCCCTGGATGGCCTCGGCGCGCAGACGCCGCTGATCCGTCTCCATCCGCATCGGATCCTGTGCCCGGACGGCCAATGTCTCTTCTACCGCGACGGGCAGGTGCTCTACTACGACGACAATCATCTGAGCGTGAGCGGGGTGCGCCTGTTGCGACCGCTCTTCGCGCCGTTGTTTCGATCACCGAGATGACCACGCTTGATCCTGCGTCGTTTCCGGATCCGCCCGGAAACGATTTCAAACAACCCCTGGAGGCACACCATGACACACATCCAAGTCTTCGACCCCGCCCTCTGCTGCAGTACCGGCGTCTGCGGCGTCGATGTCGATCAGGCACTCGTCAGCTTCTCGGCCGATGTCGAATGGGCGAAGCAGAACAGCGCCCGGATCGAGCGGTTCAACCTCGCGCAGGAACCGCTGGCCTTCGCGGAGAACGCGGTCGTGCGGGGCTTCCTGGAACGGTCCGGTCAAGAGGCTTTGCCGCTCTCGGAGTTGACCAGGGACTACGACCACATCGTTTTCGATACGGCACCGACCGGCCACACCATTCGATTGCTCCACACGCCCGGTGCCTGGAGCGGCTTTCTCGAAGCCGGCAAGGGCGACGCCTCTTGCCTCGGCCCCTTGGCGGGGCTGGACAAGCAACGCGCACAGTACAGTGCCGCTGTCGATGCCTTGGCCGATCCCGAGCGGACCCGCTTGGTCTTGGTCGCCCGCGCCCAGCAGGCGACGCTGCGCGAGGTCGCGCGGACGCATGAAGAGCTCGCGGCCATCGGCCTGAAGCAACAGTACCTCGTCGTCAACGGCGTGCTTGCGGACACCGCAGCCGTGAATGCCGACGGGGCCGGGACCGGGGCCGACGCCCTGGCGGCCGCCATCGGTCGGCGCGAGCAAGAGGCGCTGGCGACGCTTCCGGACGTGCTCAAAACCCTGCCCATGGACCGCATCGCGCTGAAACCCTTCAATCTGGTCGGGCTCGACGCCTTGCACGGCTTGTTGACCGACACCGTACCGATAGACGCCCCGGAGGAGATCGAGGCGCCACCGCTGGAGGCCCCCGATCTGTCAACCAGAGCCTCGCGGCCGCGCGGACCCGATCGTCCTTGCTGCGCCGACGCGCCGCGAACGAGCGCGGGCAGATCGATGCGGTGGCCGAGCGGCATTCGCGGCGCTATGCGGTCGTGGCGCTTCAAGAGGCCGAGCCGATCGGTGCTGAGCGATTGCGACGTCTGACGAACACATCCGAGGAGCGCGCGACCAATGAGGACCGGATCGAGCCTGCGCAGTACAGCGCAACGTGAAGGATGTCGCGGGCGAGGCGCTCACATGATCTTGGCCTTGCGCGCGGCATCGTCGAGCAGGTTGATATCGGTCGGGTAATGGACCTGGGTCTCGACCACGAAGGAGTCACACCGCACCGCGAGGGGATCGTCCGGGCTTGTGTTGACCAGGGCATGGCCGGCACCCACGACCGCTTGGTTGATGCGGTCGAGCAGCTCGGGCGTGAACAGGCTCAGGTTGTCTTTGAGCGTCTGCAGGCTGTCGGTCGTGTCGTCGGCCCAGTCGGCATGGCCGAGCATCTTGCGCAGGGTGGTATGTTGGTTGGCCAGCTCGAGAATCCGATCGTCGTCGGCATTGAGCCCCAAGCGCAGCACCCCGAGCCCCGGGATCGCCCACTGCGACAGACCGGGTCAGCCGGTCTCGGGACGCGCCTTGCCGTCCTCGCCGCCGCCCGGCGGGCGCACCTCGGCGAGGATCGCGAACACCGGCTCGCGCACCTGCGGGGTGGTGTAGAGGTGCTGCAGTCCACGCACGAGCTGCGGGATATCGTCGCGCGAGCGCAGATCCAGAACGACGGCGGCGATGTCCTCCTCGCCGAGTTTCAATTGCGGATCGATCACGTTGCGCATCGCGGTTCGAATCACGACGTTCATGAAGACTCATGGCGTGCCTCGGCAAAAATCCGCCAAAATCGCCCTCGAGTCATCGGGAAGTCAATAGGTTAGCGCCTTCCCTGCCCCTCTCGATCGAAAATCGGCATGATCTTCGATCATGGGAGCATATTATAACCCACTGTTCGGAAATAGAAAACGTGGTTTCTGTTCAGGCACTACTTACCTCGCCACCAGACCAATGGGTTGCTAGCGACCATGAGGGCCTGCTCGCCGGTGGTGCCGGCAGGGGATGAGGTCGTGGGGGTACCTCAGGGTCCAGCCCCGGCATTTGCGTTTTACCGCTCCCTTGGCCCCGCGCCCAGACTCCGAGGTTTTTTCACCGCCTCTCTCATTGGTCGCACGCTGCCGTCGCGACCTCGTTCGCCAGACCTCGCCCCACGGCGATCAAGGCCGGCTCCAGCGTCGCTCCTTTGCCGGCGTGGCGGGGATCGACTAGACGCCGCGCCTCCCCCGCGTTGATCCCCGGCCGCCGCGCAAGCTCGCCGAGGCTCAATCCAAGCTGCCTGAGCATTGCACGCAGGGTGCCGGTCGTCAGCTCTTCCTTGGGGTTGCGAACGATGGCGTCCCGCGACGGTAGATCCGGCCCTTCTGTTGGCAGGAGCTTCGGACGGCGCATGGGCCGCATCAACCCCCCCAACCGTCGCCGTCCAGCGCGTGGTATTGCCCTCAAGCATGGGCGAGGATCTGCCAAGGGCGCGGCTCGAGACGAAACCTCAGCTCGCGTGGCGCCAGGTTGCAAAGGCGCCGTCAAGGCTCGCTCGGATACTCGAGAGGAGTCGCTCAATCGGCTTTTTGCGGGCGCTGTATTTGAGTTTGAGGAGATCCATATCGTCGGTCGCGGCGAGGAGAAAGTCGTCGCTGGTCTGGATGGCATCCACTAGACCGAGCTCGACCGCACGTTGACCGTGCCAATACTCGCCGGTGGCAACGCGGTCGAGATCGAGCGTGGGGCGATAGGTCGCGACGAACGACTTGAAGAGTGCATGTGTCTCCTCCAACTGCTCGCGCAGCTTTTGGCGACCCTCGTCAGTGTTCTCGCCAAAGACGGTCAGGGTACGCTTGTACTCCCCGGCGGTGTGCAGCTCGAAGTCGACCCCGTAGCGTTCCAGCAAGCGATGAAAGTTGGGCAGCTCGGCGAGCACGCCGATCGAGCCGATCACCGCAAATGGCGCGGCGATAATGCGCTGGGCCACACAGGCCATGAGATAGCCCCCACTCGCGGCGACCTTGTCGACCGCGACCGTCAGCGGGATCCCCTTCTCGCGGATGCGGGCCAATTGCGACGCGGCCAGCCCATGATCGCTGACCAGGCCGCCCGAGTTGTCCAGACGCACCAGGACCTGATCGCCCTCGCGCGCATCCATCAGGAGCGTTGTCACCAACACCCGCAGCGCACCAACCTCGCTGGCTCGGATGTCGCCGTTGAACTCGATGACAAAGAGCCGCTTGCGATCGGCATGTCCCTCCTTCTCGCGGGCCTTCTCTTCTTTGTGCTCGGCCTTGCGGTACGCCTTGAACGCCTTCTTCGAGAGCGAAAATGCCTTCAACTCCGAGCTCAGCTCGCGATAGCGCTGGTTGAGATCGGTAATTTCCAACTGCTCGGAATCGCCGTGGCCGCCGTGTCGAAGCCGTACGGCAAGGATCAGCAACACGGCGATTCCGAGCAGGATCGTGATCGTCTTGGCCAGAAACAGTCCGTACTCAAGCAGGACTTCAATAAGTGATTCCATCAGCGGCAACTCCTCGCCCGGAAAGTTCGTGAATGTTGCGCAAGGCCGCGCAACACAAAAGACATCCTTCAGAAACCAACACAACCCGCCATCCGATCGCCCACCCCGCGCCAACAGCCTGATCCAGATTGAAACATCCTGAATCGCGCAGCTCAGTCACCGCAAGAACGCGACAATGCCACACCCCGCTCAAGCCAACCATACCGCTCCGAGCGCGATTCAGCCTCAGACTGCAATAGGGGCGCGAATCCCGGGGTCCGGCTCATACCCAAGAATCTCGATATCCTCGAAGCAATAGTCGAACAGGGTGGGCGGACGACGCAGCAGGCGCAACTGCGGCAGCGCCCGAGGCTCGCGCCCGAGCTGCTCGAAGACGATATCGTCGGTCAGATGATTGCGGTAGAGATGCAGGTCGCCAAAGGTGTGGATGAATTCGCCGACCTCCAGATCGCACTGATGCGCGATGAGATGGGTCAGCAAGGCGTAGCTCGCAATATTGAAGGGCACGCCGAGAAAAAGATCGGCGCTGCGCTGATAAAGCTGGCAGGAGAGCCGCCCCTCAGCCACGTAGAACTGGAAGAGACAATGGCAAGGGGCAAGCGACATGCGCCCGGCATGGACGTTGTCGCGCGGACTGAGGGTCTCGTCGGGCAGATCCGCCGGATTCCAGGCGGAAACCACCAACCGACGCGAATCGGGACGCGTCCGGATGGTGGCGACCAGCTCGGCGAGCTGGTCGACGACGCGGCCGTCGGGACAAGGCCAACTGCGCCACTGGGCGCCGTAGATGGGACCGAGACGGCCGTCCTCGGCCGCCCACTCGTCCCAAATGGTCACGCCGCGGTCCTGAAGCCAGCGATTGTCGGTCGAGCCGGCCAGGAACCAAAGAAGCTCATGGATCAAGCTCTTGGTATGGATCCGCTTGGTGGTCAGCAGCGGGAAACCCTGTCTCAGATCGAAGCGTACCTGACGCCCGAACACCGAGCGCGTCCCGACACCCGTGCGGTCGGCCTTGTCGATGCCGTTGTCGATCACGTCGCGCAGCAGATCGAGATAGACGCGCATCCGTCAGACCGTCGCCGGCCCGAGCAGGAGCGAGTGTCCGTCCATCTGCTCCGGGATGGGGATACCCATCAGATGCAGGACGGTGGGTGCGATGTCCTTGATCCCGCCGCCGACCGACAGACGCCAAGGCACCTCGTCAATGACCAGACAGGGCACCGGATAGGTGGTGTGCTGGGTATGGGGATCGCCCGTGACCGGATCGACCATCTCGTCGCAGTTGCCGTGGTCGGCGCTCAGGATGACCGAGTAGCCGCACTCGACGGCAACGTCCAGCACGCGACCGACCTCGCGATCCAGCGTCTCGACAGCGGCGATCACCGCCTCGCGTACGGCCGTGTGACCCACCATATCGCCGTTGGCGAAATTCACCACGACAAAGGGAAATTTGCCCCCGCGAAGCGCATCAATGACCGCATCAGCCACACCGTGCGCGCTCATCTCGGGTTTCAGATCATAGGTGACGACCTTCGGCGAGGGGATCAGGACGCGCTCCTCACCGGGGAAGGGGTCGCCGCGCCCGCCGTTGAAGAAGAAGGTCACGTGCGCGTACTTCTCGGTCTCCGCACAATGAAACTGGGCAATGCCGTCGTCGCTCAAAATCTGCCCGAGCGTGGTCCTTGGCGTGTCGGTATCGAAGGCGAAGGGCAACCCGAACCAGGGATCGTATTCCATCATGCCGGTGACCTGGACCCGGGTGACGCCGCGCCGGTCGAACTTGTCGAAATCGCCCTGGTGCAAAGCCGAAACCAGTTGTCGCGGACGGTCCTTGCGGAAGTTGATGTGGATCACCTGATCGCCGTCGCGAATCGGCTCGCCTCCGGCGACAATCGTGGGGCGGATAAACTCGTCGTCCTCGCCGGCGGCATAGGCCGCCTCGATCGCCGCTTGCGCACTCTCGGCGTGCCGGCCCTCGCCGTCGACCATGGCACGCCAGGCCATCTCGGTGCGATCCCAGCGATTGTCCCGGTCCATCGCGTAGTAGCGTCCGCTGACGGTGGCGATTCGCCCCCCCGAGGTCTCCAGCGCCTCGTCGAGACACTTGAGATAACTCAGTGCCGAGCGTGGAGGGGTATCCCGACCGTCCGTGAAGACGTGGACCATCGGGCGAGCACCCTGGCGCTTGCACAACCGGATCAGGGCGGCCAGATGGCGGACGTGACTGTGCACGCCGCCGTCGGAGACCAGGCCCATCAGATGGATCGGACGACCCTGCTCGGCCGCCGCACGCGCCGCGTTCACCAGGGCGTGGTTCTCGAAGAAGCTGCGGTCGTCGATCGCACGATCGATCAAGACCAGATCCTGGAGCACGACGCAGCCGGAGCCGATACACATGTGCCCGACCTCGGAGTTGCCCATCTGTCCGTCCGGGAGCCCGACCGCCAGCCCGGACGCCTGGAGCGCGGTATGTGGATAGCTCGAGAAGTAGCGATCGAGGTTCGGTGTATCGGCGAGCGCGACGGCGTTGTTGGCCTTGGCCGGGTTCAGACCGAAACCGTCCAGGATAATCAGGATGACCGGACGTCCCGGGACCTTCTTCCTCGGTTGACTCATCTCTCGCTTACTCCTCTGCCGTCGGGGTTGCACATTGTAGACGTTCGGGACGCCGCCGGGGCCCGATCGAGAGGGCCTTCGATAATCGGGAAAGCTCCCGTCGGCGGGTTTATCATTCTCGATGTGGATCCAGTGGCCGGACCCACGTCATCACAACAAAAGCTCCGACAAGCGGGGCACGCGGAGGAACCATGCAGACCGATCGAATCATCGCCTTCGTCATGGCCGGTGGCCAAGGCTCGCGACTCCAGCCGCTCACAACGGCGCGCTCAAAACCGTCGGTGCCCTTCGGAGCCCGCTACCGCATTGTCGACTTCGTGCTGAGCAACCTGGTCAACTCCCAGATCCAGACCATCTATCTGCTGGTCCAGTACAAGTCACAGTCTCTGATCGAGCATGTACGCAAAGCTTGGACCATCTCGCCCTTACTGCAGAGTCAGTTCGTGACCGTCGTCCCACCGCAGATGATGTCCGGAACGCATTGGTTCCAGGGCACAGCCGACGCGGTCAATCAGAACATCGCCCTCATCGAGGAGCATCGGCCTGATCTGGTCGCCGTCTTCGGGGCCGACCACATCTATCGGATGGACATTCGCCAGATGGTCGATTTCCACAAGGCACGCAATTCCGACGTGACCATCGCCGCCTTGCCCGTCCCGCTTGCCGAGGCGTCGAGCTTCGGCGTGATCGCCGCGGACGAAGAGGGTCGGATCAACGCCTTCGAGGAGAAGCCGGCGAATCCCTCGCCGTTGCCAGGCGATCCGACCATGGCCTTCGCCTCGATGGGTAATTACATCTTCGACGCGAAGGTCCTGATGCAGGCACTCAAGGAGTGCGAGGCGGCGGGCGAGTCGGACTTCGGACAACATGTCCTGCCGCGGCTGCTCAACACCCATCGACTCTTCGCCTACGACTTCGCGACGAACGTGGTGCCTGGCGTGCATCCCTACGAGACGCCGGTCTACTGGCGCGATGTCGGCAGCATCGATGCGTACTTCGACGCCCACAAGGACGTCCTGGGGGCCGAGCCGGCCTTCGATATGTTCAACCCCGAGTGGCCCATCTTCTCCAGCAGCTATCAGGGTCCGGTGGCTCGTGTGCTGGGCGGCGAGCTGCGTAACACGCTCCTGGGTGCGGCGACCATGATCCACGACGGTGCACGCCTGACCAACTCCATCATCCGTCGCGAAACCGTGATCGAGGAGGATGTCGTCCTCGAGGACTGTATCATCATGGACTATGTCCGCGTCTGCCGCGGCGCCCATCTGCGCAATGTCATCGTTGATCGGCACAACGTCATCGAGGCCGGAGATCGAATCGGTTTTGATCCGGTCAAGGATCGGCAACGCTTCCATGTCAGTTCAGGTGGCATCACTGTGGTTCCGATGGGACGCGTCAGCTATTTCGCACGCGACACCCGAGGCACCGGGCGCGGCGGCTACTCCGAATAAACACCGTCGACCGGAGGCCGCGTATGACCGATGCGAATCGCAGGACCGTTCTCGTCACGGGGGCAAACTCAGGTCTGGGAAAGGCGCTCGCAATCGCTTTCGCCCGTGACGGGATGCGCGTCGGCATGCTGGTCCGCAACGAAGAACGCGGTCGGGCAGCCCGAGACGAGATCGTCGTCGCCACCGGGAACCAAGACATCCATCTCTTCGTCGCGGACCTCGGCAGTCAGCAGGAGGTACGCCGAGCGGCAATGCAGATCCTCGACCGTTTCGAGCGCCTGGACGTCCTGATCAACAATGCCGGAACGGCTTATGCGAGCCGCCGGACAAGCCCCGAGGGTCTTGAGCGCTCGCTGGCGGTCAATCATCTCGGCCCATTCCTGCTCACGGGCCTCCTGCTGGAGCGTATCAAGACCAGCGCACCGGCCAGGATCGTCAACGTGGGCACCAAGATGGACGCGGCGATGGACTTCGAGGATCTCCACTGGACCCGGCGCCGCTATCGGATGCTGCAGGCCTACGGTCAGTCCAAGCTCGGGAACCTCCACTTCACCTTCGAGCTGGCACGGCGGCTCGAAGGCACCGGGGTGAGCGTCAACTGCGTCTTCCCGGGCGTCTTTCGATCCAACCTCGGCGGGTCCGACGGCGCACAAGGGGTCTTCTGGAAAGCGCTCGACCTGCTGCTCGGCTGGGCCCTTCCGACGCCGACGCGGGCTGCCGAGCGCGTGCTCTATGCGGCACGATCAACCGACCTCGACGGGGTCACGGGCCAGTATCTCGGTGACCGTCGTTCGCTCAAGGCACCCGCCCAAGCGCTCGATGCGGATGCCAACCGACGACTCTGGACCATCAGCGAGAGACTTGTCGGTTTCTCGTATAACGCGGCACCGTCGAGCGCTTGAGCCGGGCCGCCCGTTTCCGGGAGGCCCGACGACGGGGCAGCCAAGGATCGGAGCGCGACTTCAGGCGGGCAGCAGGCCGCCGTGAGGCCCTTGCGCTCGGTGTTGCCGGATGTGGTCCCACACCTTCTCATGGAAGAAGTAGACAACCGTGTTGATCGCGGGCTCGACCAGGGCGATCGCCCCGCCGACCAGGAGGCTGCCGCTCAACAGGTAGGCCACGCTGAAGGCGACCGTCATGTGCAGGATCGCGAACGTCATCGTTTTGGCCATGTGAGTGCTCCTCTTCAAGTGTTGGTTAGGAGCATAGCGACTGCACATGAATCTTAAAAATCGATTGTTATTAACTTATCGATCGTCAATAACGATCATAGAAGACGAAGGGACACAGGTAACGACGTGACCCGTCGGCCGCGGCCGGTCCAAACCTCGAATCTCTCGACTCTCTCGACTCTCGGATGACGCCCTCGTTAACCCGACAAGGGCCTCGTTCGGAAATTCGGCCATGGAGCCCCGTGGCGCGGAGCGCCAGTGGGCATGCGTGACACCGCAGAGCGGATGTCACGAGTCCCTGAAGGTTGGTGTGGTCGCTCTTTGGTGTGGTCGCTCTAATGAGCGAGGCCACGCGGAGCACCTCAGCGTCTTGCGAGAAGGCCCAGGCGAACCAGGAGCGGGTCGATGACAGGGGTCAGCTTCCGGCGCATGAGGCTGCCGATGACGCTGGGATCGATCGCGACGGCGCGGATGAGTCCATAGCCGACACCCGATAGGATGCGCATGGCGGCGACCTCCGGGGCCATCTCGGGGCACTGGCGCAGCAGCCGTGCCGTGCCCGGATCCGGGCTCGTCGGTGTTGCGAAGTGCTCGGCCTCCGCGATCAGATCCGAGAGCGGAAGGTCGGGATCCCCCTCCGGGCGCAGCGCACCGAAGTAGTCTCTCAGCAGGTCGAAGGTCGCCGTCACCACGTCCTGGCTGGGCGGCTTGGACAACACGGTGGTGACCGTTGCGAGGAAGGTCTGTCCAGGGGAGGAAAAGACCCGACCGAGCAGCCCGGCGCATGGATTTCCCGCCGCGGCGAGCGCGGCGATCGGCTCGGGAACCGCGCGCGCCGTGGACTCTCCTGATCCCGGGAGGTCGTCCGGAACGGCCTGAAGGAACCCAACAAGATAGACCTGCTTGCGTGCGGCCTTCTTCCACAGGTCGCCGCGCCGATCAGCGTCGAGGAGACCGGTCCGGAGCACTAAACGGATCGACTCGGTCATCTTGTCGCTCTCGGTTTCAAAGGGGAGATAGTCGATCAGATAGTCCACGAGAACGGAGCCCATGGTACCCGCAACAATTGCCGGATTGCCCAACATGCGGCGGGCATTCTCGGCGTCCTCCATGGCCCACCAAGCACGCCGCGCCAGCTCGTCGGTGAGTCCGGGCGAGCAGACGGCCGCCACGACGGCCTCCGACTCGCCGAGCAGGAGCAATTGCTCCAGGCTCTCGTCGCGCATCTGGCCCATACGGGTCCAGCGGCTCAGATAGATGGGGTATCCGCCGGGCGAGCCCAGGACGTGACCCGAGATGAGCTCTTTGACACGCCGCAGATATTGCTCGGGACGCGCGTTCGGGTTGAGACGCACCGTCGCCTCGCCCTGCGGACCGAGACCGTAGACGATCAGCTTGGATTCATCGATGCGAATGGCCTGCGGACGATTGGCCAGCAGCACGTTCAGCCGGAAGCTGTCTTCGTTGCTGAGATCCATGCCGATTCGCTGCGATCCGGATCAGACCTCGGTCGGCGGCGTGTAGTGCGGATCCTTGGGATTCATGAAGATAAAGCGGAACTGACCCGGCTCCATCTCCACATAGTCCATCGTCGTTTCGTCGAGCAGCGGCACCTGCTCGGGCGTCATAACGATATCCACGCCTCCGCAGGTCATGCGGATATCGTCCTCGGTCGGCTCGTCGAAACCGATCCGATAGTCGATCGCCCCGTCCGGCATCTGAAACGCAGCCAATCGCAATGACATGCCCTCGGTGCCGCCTTGCTGCGCGGCTTTAAGCACCTGATCGGCCGCTGCTGTCGTGAGTTTGAGCATCTGAAACCTATTCTGATCCTATTGAGTATGCGCATCACATGCGTCCGAGCGGCTCAGCTCCAAACCCCGTTCGGAGCGATCTGAATGCGTGCTGCGCCGGCCGCCGACTCACCGAACGTTCAGTCGGTGCGGGTTGCAACCTCGACTCCTGCAGATCCTCAACCGCCGAGACAGCGCCGAATATGCTCGACGAAGCGCCCTGTCCACCGGACACCACCCACATCCCTGAGGTGACTGTAACAGGCCAGTAGATGACCTTGTACAACCCCGTCATGTGCGCCGTCGATTCCGACGCCGCGCAGCACATCATAGCCGTACCGCCAAGCCGGGTCAGGCGCGACCACCGAGGAATGGTGAAACTCATGCGCGGGGACCTCGCAGGCAGCGCCACCCGCCGCATCCGGCCACGGGAAATCCGAGGTCTCGCGAAGCCGCACATAGCCGCGCCCCTGCGGTCGGGAATGCATCCGGACCTCGGCCTTAAGCGCGCCCACCATCTTACGCCGCTCGCCCTTCCAGTCGATCGACTCGCACAGGTACATCAGCCCACCGCATTCGGCGTAGACAGGCCCGCCGCGGGCGATGAAGTCCGCAATCTCCTCGCGCATCCCGCGGTTCGCCTCGAGCTCGGCCATGCGGCACTCGGGGAAACCCCCGCCGATGTAAAGTGCATCGACCAACGGAAGCTCCCGATCGGCAAGCGGACTGAACGCGACCAGCTCGGCACCCGCGTCGGCAAGGGCGCGCAGATCGTCCGGATAATAGAAGCCGAAAGCCGCATCGCGTGCGACACCGATGCGCATCAGATCCCCGGCCGGAACTTGAATCGACGGCGCGCTCGGGGCGAACGAAGGGCGCGGCACGCCCTCTGCGATAGCGAGCATCCGGCTCAGGTCGACCTGCTCGGCGACACGCACCCGGATGCGGTCAATCCATGCCTCGGCGGCCTCTGCCTCGTTGCTCGGCATCAGCCCCAAGTGTCGCTCGGCGATCTCGATGTCGTCCTCGCGATTCATGACGCCCAACACCGGCAGATCCGTATAGTGCTCCAACGCCGCGATCAGATTGCGGGCATGGCGAGTCCCGCCGACCTTGTTGAGGATCACCCCGGCGAGATTCAGATCGCGGTCGAACGCCTGATAACCGAGCAGAAGGGGAACGATGCCGCGCCCCATACCCTGCACGTTGATCACCAAAACGACCGGTGCACCCAGGAGCTTGGCGAGCTCGGCGTTGCTGTTGGACCCTGCCGGATCAACGCTGTCAAAGAGGCCGACATTGCCTTCAATCAGCCCGAGATCGGCCGTGTCGAGCTCCCGCGCGAAGGCGTCGAGGATCTCCGCGCGACCCATGGTATGGAAATCGAGATTGTAGCAGGCCCTTGAGCAGGCTTCCGTCAGCCACAGCGGGTCGATGTAGTCGGGGCCCTTCTTGAAGGGCTGAACGCGCACGCCGGCGTCACGCCAAGCACGACACAACCCGATTGAGAGCGTAGTTTTTCCCGACGACTTCTGAGCCGCCGCAATATAGAGATGCGCCATCGCCCCGTCACGAGACCTTCGACTGCTGAGTCATTTCGATGACCGCACACATCCGTTAGTCACCGCGGGACCGGGTGTCCCGGGCGACCTGAGCACATGTCGGCTCCGTCCTCGTGGGACGGGCCGGCCGATCCGCGATCAGGCTTCGGCGCCGGCCGGACCACGCTCAACGATCTTCTCCTCGTCGGCCGGCAGGACATCGTCCGCGAGCGACTCGGGAAGGAACTGCAGGACCCGCACACCCACTGAGGTGACAAGGAGCGCAATCGCCACACCGCCGAGTCCCAGTAGGACCTCGGGAATGGTCGGACTGTAGCGCGAAGCCTCGCCCTGTACACCGTCGAAGAAACCGGATGCGAGGACCGTTTGCCCCGGGAACATCTGCAGCGGGTACGCCTGGCTGCCGATGATGATGACATACATGCTGGCCAATCCGCCGACGATCACCAAACCGCAGGCCGCCGCGATCCAGTTCCTGTCCTTGCTCAACACCGGGTGATAGATGATTCCGAGCGGCATAAGTCCGCCGACCAGGATCCAACCGACCCAGAACATGAAGGTATAGATGCCGCCGTCGAGGAGGAGCCAACCGACCAAATCATGGTTCTTGGCTCCGTAGAGATTGGTAAGGTGATAGACCAGCGTGAAATAGAAGACGCCCAGGACAAAGATTCCGAGCAGATTTTTGAGGCGACACAGGATACGCCCGCCGAGGGGGCGACCTTCCTCTGCGAAGGTGAACATGAGCACCAGCATGAAGATGGCGAGACCGTAGGCAAAGGACATCACGACGAACATGGGCGCGAGGATGGCAGCGTCATACGCCTGACGTGCAACCAGAAAGCCGAAGATCGAACCGGTACCCGTCGTCAAGGCTAGGCGCCAGAAGGTCGCGAAGATCCCGATGGAACGGTTGTAGGGCTCGCCGTGGCGATCCGCCATGCTCCAAAGGTAGGCAATCACGATCGCCATGAAGCCCGAGTAAAGGAAGATGTTCCAAGCAAAGATCGACCGGAAGTTGTAGGTGGTCATCGCCACGACCAAGCGCTCGGGGCGCCCGAGATCAAGCACCAGCACCAGCAGACCACCCATCAGAAGCGCCGCGGAGAGGAGGCCGGAGAGCCGCCCGAGCGGCTTGTAGAGCGGCTTGCGGAAAACGGTCCCGATCGAGGCGATATTCAGAGCACCGGAGGCCGAGATGATCAGGAATACTGCAAACACATGGGGCATACCCCAGACCACCGAATTGCTCATCCCTGTGACCCAATGCCCTTCGTGCTCCATGTAAGCGAAGGCGAGCGCGCCGATGCCGACAACCGAGGCAAGAATGCCGAGAAGGCCCCAGTACCGAGCGGGCGGAATGCGCCACTCGCGATAGATGATTCGCTTCATGTCCTGCTCACCTCGCCCAGGTCAGATTCCGGAATACCGAACGCCCGTATTCAAGCTCAGATCTTCGCGGATCTGTCGGCTCGCCATCTCGGCGAGATGCTTTCGGATGGTGCTTTCGGGATCCTTGAGGTCACCGAAGACAATCGCCTCGTGCCCGGCCTCGCGACAGGCATCGACACACGCGGTCGACTCCTCGCCGAAATCGCGCCGATGAACACAGAGATTACAGCTCTCCACGCATCCCTTGCCGCGGGGAACGCGGGTAAGTTGGTCCTCCACCGCCTTGTGGATGAAGCTCCGTGCCTTGTAGGGGCAGGCCATCATGCAGTAGCGGCAGCCGATACAGGTGTGACGGTCGACCATGACGATGCCGTCGGCGCGTTTGAACGAGGCGCCGGTCGGGCAAACATCCACGCACGGCGGATGCTCGCAATGCTGGCACATCATCGGGAGATTGGTCACACGCCCGGTCTGGTTGTCCTGGAGCTGGACCTTGCGGATCCAGACCGCCTTCTGGTCGTCCCAGTGTTCCTGCGACGCACGGGCGGGTTTGTTCTGGAAATTCAGACCGTTCTCGCGGTCGCAAGCATCGACGCAGGCCGAGCATCCATCGACACATTTTGCCGTGTCGATCAGCAAACCCCAGCGCACGTCGCTGGTCACCGCCTCGGAGCGCGGGGCCGCCGTCACCGAATGCAGAACGACCCCCGGAGCGACCAAGGCGGCCGTGACACCGGCGGCAACGCCCATAAAGGTCCGGCGTCCCGAATCGGCAGGACCGGCGTCGGCCGGATGATCGGTTGGTTCGTGGTGATCTTTCATCTCAGTGGTCTTCCCCATCCGGTCGAGCCTGAACCGATCGATCCACACCGACGGCTTGGAAGGCGGCGTGCGACGCCAGCTCGGCACCCGGCCCGTTGGGCACGGATGCGTGGCAGTCGAAGCAATTCAGGTTGACGGCCGTGAAGGCATGACAGGCGCCGCAGAACTCGTCCTTGTGATGAATCGGTTGCGGCACATGGTCTGCGTTGGAGCGGATGTGACACTCCACACAACCGGCAAGACTGTGCTTGCTCGAGCGGATTCCGCCATGGACCGTCTTGTCGCGCTGGTGCTGGATGAGTTCCATGTGCTTGCGACGCATCACATCGGTGGACTCGACACAGGATTCCAAGGCCGCTGCCTTGGATCCCTCGAGCACGTAGGTCTTCGCGTCGGCCGCCAGGACGACTTGGGCGACCAGCACCCAAGCCAAGCCAACGGCGACGAGGCCAGCTCTCACTGCGGCTTTTGCCATCGACGCCTCCACTGTGTTTACTCGCCGAGACCCATCTTGATGTAGCCGGTCGGGCAAACATCGGCGCAGATATGACAACCGATGCACTTGGCATAATCGGTGTCCACGTAACGACCGGTGGTGCGGCTGGCCTTGTCGACCCGGAAGACCGCATCTTGTGGGCAGAAGATCACGCAGTTGTCGCACTCGAAGCACATGCCGCAGCTCATGCAGCGCTTGGCCTCGTCGATCGCCTCGGACTCGGCGAGACCGATCACGCGTTCCTTGAAATGACCCAGCACGTCGTCGGAGCTCGGCACCTCTTCCTTGCGCAGATTGCGGGCGTGGAAGTTGAAGTGGCCGAGGAACAGCTCCTCGTGCGGGATCACCTCGGCACCCGAGCGATCCTCGTAGTTGTGGATCGCATAGTTCGCACTCGATGTTCCGCGCATATCGCCGCGTTGCTCGGGGATGAACGCCTCCGGCGCAAGGTTTGCCTCGGTCATTTTCTCGAGCAGATTGAAGTGATGCACGTCGACCTTGGGACGACGCCTGTGCTCGACCTGACGGACATACTCATCAATGGAGTCGACCGCAATGGACGCCTGCCCGATGGCCGTCGTCAGCAGATGCGGGCGAATGATGTCGCCGGCGACGAAGTGGCCGGGTTTGTTCGGCACCTGATAAAACTTGTCGGCGTTCATCAGGCCGCGCCCATTGTCGAGATCCTCGAGGCCGGACAGATCGCCGCCTTGACCGATCGCGGCGACGATCAGATCGGCCGGGAGGATCCGTTCGGTTCCTTCGACAGGGGTCGGACGACCATCGACCATTTGGCAGTCGGCGACGCGCAGTCCGGTGGCCCGCCCGTTCTCGCCGAGCATGACCTCCAAGGGCATGACGCCGTCCAGGATGGTCACTCCTTCGTGGGTCGCATCGTGAACCTCATGCTCGGAGGCCGTCATCTTGTCGCGCGTGAAGAGCGAGGTCAGCGTAACCTCGGCGCCTTCGGCAGCGGCTGTCATGGCCGCATCATGCGCGACATAACCGTCGTGGATGACGGTCTCGGGTAGATCCTTCGGACCGGTCTTGGTGATATGACCGAGACGGCGTGCGACCGAGACGACGTCGATCGAGGTGTCGCCGCCGCCGACGCACACGACCTTCTCGGCGGTGATCTTCATGCGGCCTTCGTTGAACGCCTTGAGGAAGGCGACACCCGAGACGCAGTTGGGCGTGCCTTGCCAGCCGGGGACAGGCAGCCCGCGGCCACTTTGACAGCCGATCGCCCAGAGCACAGCGTCGAACTCCTTCTCAAGCTGCTCGACGGTGACATCGGTGCCGACCTTAGTCTTCAGACGGACCTCGATCTGACCCATATCAAGGATGCGTTGGATCTCGGCGTTGAGCTTGTCGCGCGGCACGCGGTAGCCCGGGATACCGTAGAAGAACATGCCGCCGAGCCCGTCGTTCGCCTCGAAGATGGTCGCGGCGTGGCCCTTGCGGCGAAGCTGGTACGCGGCGGCAAGACCGGCCGGGCCGCCGCCGATGATGGCGACGCGCTTGCCGGTGTCGGTCGGAGCGGCCTCGAACCGGTAGCCCTTCTCGATCGCGTTGTCGCCGATGAACTGCTCGACGGCGTTGATCCCGACGAAGTCTTCCAGAGCATTGCGATTACAGCCGTCCTGGCAGGGTGCAGGACAAACACGTCCCATCATCGACGGAAAGGGGTTCGCGTCGGTCGAGCGGCGGAAGGCATACTCGGGCCAGTCCATGCCGGCCGGCGGCTTTTCCATGCCGCGCACAATCTGCAGCCAGCCGCGAATATCCTCACCCGACGGACAGCTGCCCTGACACGGTGGCGTCTTGTGGACATAGGTCGGACATTTGTGGGAAGTATCCTGATTGAAGATCTTATCCGTCCACTTCTCCCACTCGTGCTGACCGTCCTCGAAACGGCGCCAGGAAGGTTTGGTCTTCATTTCGTCGGTTGAAGTCGCCATGTCGATCACTCTCCGTACCGGTTGAACCCTGATGCATCGTCAGGGGGCTCGTATCAGCTCGCAGCTCGGGGCCTTCGGGGAAACCTGCGCCTTGCGACGCAAGGCTGCCGGATCAGGCGGCCTCCTCTGCCTCTTCTTCATCGTCCTCGTCGTCCAGGGAGGGGGTCAGCACGATGGCGTTCGACACCAGTTGGTGCAGACTGACGATTTGATCCATCTCCATACCGTAATACGGCAGGACCTTCGTAAACTGGCTTTTGCAGATGGCGCAGATAGCGGCCATGTGCGTCACGCCCTTCTCCAGCATCACGTTGTTCAGGGCCTCCACACGCGGCTTGGCGCCCTTCACACGCAGCTCCATCAGGTCGTCGGTCAACAATCCGCCGCCGCCTCCGCAGCAGAAGGTCCGGTCGCGGATCGTGTCCTCGTCCATGTCGTAGAAGTGATTGCAGGTCGCACGGATGATGGCACGCGGGATCTCGAACTGCCCTCCCGGCGTATTACCCATGCGCGAGGCGCGCGCGACGTTGCAGCTGTCGTGATAGGTGAGAACCTTGTCGTCGTTCTCGCCCTTATCGAAGTTCAGCTTGCCCTCCTGGATCAGGTCATAGGTGAACTCGCAGATGTGCTGCGGCACCGGATAACGCGGATCCAAAAAGTCCCAGGGTCCGGCCAAGGTGTTCAGAAAGCTGTAGGCGACACGCCAGGCATGACCGCACTCGCCGAAGACGATGCGTTTGACCTTGAGCTGGATGGCGGCCTCGCGAATACGCTGGGCAACCCGGCGCATGTTGTCGTAGGAGCCGATGAACATGCCGAAGTTCGCGGCTTCGGAGGCATGCGAGCTTAAGGTCCAGGCCACCCCGGCCTCGTGAAAGACTTTGCCGTAGCCAATCAAGCCATCGACATGGGGCTCCGCGAAGAAGTCGGCCGAGGGCGTGACCAGAAGGATCTCGGCGCCGACCTCGTCGATCGGGTAGCGCACGGCAACGCCCGTGTCGTCGAGGACGTCCTCTTCCAAGCCCTCGAGGGTGTCTCGCAATGCGGGTCCGGGCAAGCCCAGATTATTGCCGATGGTATAGACTTTGCTAATGATCTCGTTGCAGTACTTTTGCCCGACACCGATGCTGTCCATGATCTCGCGCGCCGCCATCGAGATCTCGGCCGTGTCGATGCCGTAGGGACAGAAGACCGAGCAGCGCCGACACTGCGAGCATTGGTGGAAATAGCTGTACCAATCGTCGAGCACTTCTTTGGTGAAGTCCTCGGCCCCCACCAGCTTTGGAAACAGCTTTCCGGCCAGGGTGAAATAACGCCGGTAGACCTTGCGCATCAGGTCCTGCCGACCGACCGGCATGTTCTTCGGGTCTTTGGTCCCGAGATAGTAATGACACTTGTCGGTACAGGAGCCGCATTTGACGCAGGAGTCCAGGTAGACCCGCAACGAGCGATACTTTCCGAGGAGCTCGCCCATCTTATCGAGGGCCTTCTCTTGCCAATCGTCCATGAGCTCGCCGGGAAAGCCGAGAGGCGCTTGGAACTCGGGCTTGGCCACGAACGGCTTGCTGTGAGCCATGGTCTGCGGCGTCACGGGCGGGACGTCGAGGTACTGACTCAGCTCGGGAACTTCAAACGTTGCCTTAGCCATGGATCAACCTTTGCAGCGGACGGGATGGCGCGAAAAATCTATTCCTGCTCAAGTCGTTTCGCCCAAGGCGCGATGTGTCTTTGCTCGCGCGGGTTATCGACCTGATTGCGGCTGGGGCTAAAGAAGAGACCCGGCGCATGGAGCAACTTGCTGTATGGAAAAATGATCATCAAGGCGGCCACCAGAAAGAGGTGCAGCAGCAGCAGCGGGTCCCCGGGTAAGGGGGAAGGGTCGAAGCTGTAGAGCCCGATGAAGAAGGACTTCACCGCGACGATGTCGGTATGAAACACGAACTTCATCAGCAATCCGGTGCAGCCGATCGCGATCAGCAGCGCCAGAATCAGATGATCCGAGGGCGAGGAGATGTAGCGGACGCGATCGACGAAGAAACGTCGCGCCCACAATCCAGCGAGACCCACGACCATTGCCATGCCGCCATAGATCCCGAACGGCTGGACCAGCTCGATCGGCAGCCACACCGGTTCCATGAAGTAGCGCAGATGACGCAGCGTGACGAGAAAGAGGCCGAAGTGAAAGATCCAGCCGAAGATCCAAGTCCACTTGTTGCCGCGAAACAGGCTTTCGAACAACACGACTTCCCGCGTCATCCTAAACAAGACCCCGGTTCGGGTGGTCGGTGCCGGTGTCGTCGGAATCTTCAGCGGTGCCGGGGCGCGCGCATACTGGACGACCTTGAAGGTCACGCCGGCCAACAACACCAAGGCCGCAAAGTAGTACAGATAGGCGTAGACCATGGTCAGGAACGACATGTGCCTGGTACCTCAGTGGATCGGAGAGTCGCCGGGGGTCGAGCTCGCAGTGAACCCGTCCCCCGGTCACGGCTGACGGATCAGACGCAGCCGGTCGGCTTCGGGAGGCCGGCGAAACGGCATGCCTGCTTGGCCGGACCGTAGGGGAACAGGCTATAGAGATACTTGCTGTTGCCCTTGTCCTTGCCGAGCTTCTTGCCGACGGCCTTGGTGAGTACGCGCACGGCCGGTGCGATCTGGTACTCCTCATAGTACTCGCGCAAGAAGTTGATGATGTCCCAGTGCTCGTCGGTCAACTCGATGTTGTCCTGCGCCGCCATGATGGTAGCGATGCCCGGAACCCAATCGTTCAGATTGGCCAGGTAACCTTCCTCGTCCACGGCGTATTGCTTGCCCTCGACTTCGATCGTGTCTGACATCTCGATGCTCCTATCGGTTTCTGAAAAACTACAACCAGGCCTGAACTTTCCCGTTCTCCGCGGCAAGATCCACGAATCCCGCATAGTCCACGACACTGATACCCTCGATGATGCGCTCCGCGGAGAAGCCGCGCGCCTGCAGGTCCGGACCCAGCACGTAGACCTTCAAACGACCGAGCGCGTCGCTCACATTGGGTTCGGCGGCAGTCCCTTTAAGGGCCGCATAGACGCCGTCTTCAAACAGCAACACGGCCGACCCGTCGGTGGCAAACTTCAGGCAAGACTCAAGCGCGTTGCGCTCGAACGGGGACTTGTTGACGGTGTGCAAAATACTCATGACTTCCCCCTAGAAGCTGAAGATCGCATCGGATTCGTTCATCAGCTCGCTGACGCGGGCCGAGTCGACCACCTCGACGATGTTCTCGATCTCTTCTTCGGTCTCGAAGTCTTCCCAGGCGATCTCCACCAGATCCTCCTGGGTCAGCCCGCGAGCCTCCAGCGACGCACGATCCACGAAGATCTTCTTCACCTCGTAGTCGCCCAGCGTCCGGAAGGTCGGCGAAAAGTTCTTCATGCCGATTGCCTTGGTATCTTGGCCCTTGGTGAGCTGATAGACACCGTCGTCGAGGAACATGACGCTGACGTCCTGATCGAAGGCGGCCCCGATCAGCACCACCTCCAGTGCCTCCCAGGCATAGATGGTCCCGTAGGGCGCCTTGCGGTTGAGGTACATGAATTTCTTCACGACTTCCGACATCTCAACTCTCCTTTAGTCGCCGAAGACGACGAGACGGTCGGCTTGAATGGCCGCCTCGACCAGCTGCCCGAGTCCGGAGATGCGGAACTTGGGATGAATGTTGGTGGCGTCCTTGCCGTTGCGGCTCGCTTCGCCCTCGTCGACGATACCGCGGCGCTGGGCCGCGGCGACACAGACGACCAGATCGAGGTCGTGCTGTTCGGCCAACTCCGCCCAGCGATTGACGATATGACGATCGTCCTGCGGCGGTGTCGTCAGACGTGTCGAGTTATTGACCCCGTCATGATAGAAGAAGACCCGAAAGATCTCGTGCCCCTTCTCCAGCGCCGCCTTGGCAAATTGATATGCCGAGTCGGATGACTGGTGCTGATAGGGTCCCTCGTTGATCTGAAGTGCGAACTTCATGCCGACCTCTCGACTGATTGCGATAGCTCTTGAACCGATCCCTCTGCCCGCCTTTAGAAGCGGATGTACGAGGAGCTGTTGAAGCTGGCCCGTGCGCCGCGCCAGGTATCGATGTGATACTTGGTGAAGGGCAGCTCGACCTCTTCGAAGAAGCGCGGCCAGCCGATCCGCTCGATCCACTCGTTGACCCGCTCCCAATCGCGCGCGCCCTCTTTATACGCCTTGAGGATACGCTTGACGATGGCGGTCGCCTCGGGCCAGCGCGGCGGATTGTTCGGGATTCCGGCGGCGACCAGCTTTTGGAAGGTCGGCTTGCCGCGGGCATTGGAGTGGTTCCCGCCGACCCAGATCGCCAGCTTGGAATGCTCCGCGTCGTTGATCTGCATGGGCGGACAGGGCGGATAGCAGGCACCGCAGCAGATGCACTTGCGCTCGTCGACTTCCAGCGAGGGCTTGCCGTTCACCATGGCCGGACGAATCGCTGCGACCGGGCAGCGCGCAACGACGGAGGGGCGCTCGCAGACGTTCGCGACCAGGTCGTGATTGATCTTCGGCGGCTTGGTGTGCTGCACATTGATCGCGATATCACCCTGTCCGCCGCAATTGATCTGGCAGCAAGAGGTGGTGATATGCACTCGGTTCGGCATATTGGCGTTGCGGAACTCGTCGATGAGCTCGTCCATCATGGACTTCACCACGCCCGAGGCGTCGGTGCCGGGGATGTCGCAGTGCAGCCAGCCTTGGGTGTGCGAGATCATCGCCACCGAGTTCTGAGTACCGCCGACGATGAAGCCCGAACCCTCCAGAGCATCAATCAGGGGCTGGACCTTCGCCTCGTCCGTCACCATATACTCGATATTGGAGCGTAGCGTGAAATGGACAAAGCCCTCGGCGAATTCATCGCCGATGTCGCACAGCTTGCGCAGGGTGAACACATCGAGGATTCGCTGCGTTCCCGCCTTCACTGTCCAAACCTTGTCGCCGCTGTAAGCGACGTGGAGCAGGACCCCCGGACGAGGATGATCATGGTACTTCCACTGGCCAAAATTCTTGCGCATCATCGGATGCATGTATTGCCAGGGATCGGGGCATCCGGATTCGATCGGCTCACGCATGTCTGCCATCGCCATTACTCCAATATTTCAGTCTGATGGTAAGTCAGTCGGCGGCACCCGGGAGCGTCGCACGCAGGATCTCGGCGATCTCATGTGCGACGCTTCGGGTGTCGGTCCGGATTTACTTGCCGGCTTCGGCTTGACGCTCGAACCACGCCTCGGCGGCTTCGTCCCATCCGTCCAATCGGACATAGGAGCTTTGGCGCGGGTGACTCAGCATGTTCGGATCCGGCTCAATCCCGATGCCGTCGAGGAAGTTGGCCAAGCCGATACGCTCGATCATCTCGCCGCAGCGCTCATGTTCCAGACCGTTCTCAGCCCAGAAGTCGATGATGGTCTCGGCGAGCTCGACCATGGACTCATAGTCCTCTTCGGTCTCGAGTTTCTTGAAGGGCACGACAACGGTGCCCATCAGGTCGCCGATCTTGAGGGTACGCTTGCCGCCGATCAGAATGGTGACACCCTTGTCGTCTCCCGGATGCAGAGCCTTGGGCATCACGTTGAGACAGTGCATGCAGCGCACGCAATCGCGATTATTGACCACCAGGGTGTTGTCGTCGGTCAGGCTGAGCGCCTGCGTCGGGCAACGCGTGATGACATTGTCGATGTAGTACTGACGGCCTTTGTCGGCAATATAGTTCTTGACTTCTGCCTGATCGACCTTCATGTCGTCGCGCCACGTGCCAAGCACGGCAAAGTCCGAGCGCTCGATGGCGTTTTGGCAGTCGTTTGCGCAGCCTGAGACCTTGAATTTGAACTTGTAGGGAAGCGCCGGGCGATGGACGTCGTCAACGAAGTTGTTCACCAGCGCACGGTGCGCCTTGAGCTCGTTCGTGCAGGACATCTCGCAGCGCGCCGCACCGACACAGGACATGGCTGTGCGAACACAAGGAC
Organism: Thiocapsa sp. C2-2m; assembly: GCF_041903745.1. Taxonomy (NCBI): domain Bacteria; kingdom Pseudomonadati; phylum Pseudomonadota; class Gammaproteobacteria; order Chromatiales; family Chromatiaceae; genus Thiocapsa; species Thiocapsa sp. C2-2m. The sequence continues at coordinate 69,511 of NZ_JBBWVD010000016.1, forward strand.
CGGCGCCGCCGAGATCCCAACCGTATTCGTTGATCTCGTCGAAGAAGTGCTGCGTATTCTGGCTGTCCGTGCCGATAAACATGATATTGCCGGTTTGGCCGTGGAAGGTCACGAGACCCGAACCCCACTTTTCCCAGCTGTCGGCTAATTGGCGCAGCATGCCGGTCGAATAATGGTTGCCGGCCGGCGGCTGGACGCGAAGGGTATGAAATTCCTTGGATTTCGGAAATGCCTTGCCGACCTCGGAGAAGCGCGGAATGATCCCTCCGCCGTACCCGAAGACCGAAACGGTGCCGCCCTTCCAATACCCCTTGCGAGTCTCGTACGAATGTTCGAGCTGACCTAGGAGGTCATTAGTCATCTCGTTGATCCGGGGCTCCGGATGCTCGTCGCGGAGACGCTTGATACCCGAAATGAAACTCGGCCAAGGGCCTGTTTCGAGCTGATCAAGCATCGGGGTACTGTGCTTCTCGATTGCCATGGCGCTGTCTCTCCGAATCAGAATGAAGCAGGAAGGAACGGGATGTCGTTGAACTTGAGTCGGTCGCGTTTCACCGCACGATTCGCCCACCGAAGCGTCGAACGATGGCGAAGGCTGATTGGCTTAATCTCAATGGCCAGAGCACAGCCCTCATCGCAGTTTAACGAGACCCCATCGGCGTTCGCTAAATTACCGGCTCCAGGGGCCGACGCCCATTCCACGATTGGGAGGGCCATCACCCCACAGACTATCCCATTCGGGATAGAGGCATGACGAACGCCGCGGCGGGTGTCTTCCCGGTTGTTTAGGCGGCAATCATGCTTGAGAAAATTGACAGGAGATGCTACATCCGGATGACGACTAAGTCAACATTCTCTAATATTCAGGTTTGCTCATTCAGGGGGACGGACGCCGTGGACAATCCTTTCGATCTCTCGCAAATCAGTGCCTATTCGGACTGGAGGGCGCGCAAGCTCGAGGCATATCCTGCCGAGATCACGGACCTGCGCGTTCCCGTCCGGCGACTCGACGAGCCAACGCCGGCCGAGCGCACCGCGTTGAAGGCACGGATCGATATCTTCAACATGGCCATGGTCGAGGTCGATCCCGCCGGGATCCAGACTCAAGCTCTCCTGTCGTTCACGCGGGCGCTCGGACTGCAGAGGACCGATGCCAATCTTTTTGCCGACGCATCGGCCGTAAGCCGCATCGCCGCGTCCCGACGCAACCCGAGCGCGGAGGGGTGCGTCGATGCCGGTTCCGAGCCCCCCGGCGGCGCAACCCTCGGCGACTTCCTTCCTTACACCGACAAGCCCCTGAGCTGGCATACCGACGGGTACTACAACGCCCCGGACGAACAGGTCGGAGCCTGGTGCCTCTTCTGTGTCCGCGCCGCGCGTGACGGTGGTGAGAACGGTCTCATCGATCACGAGATGGCCTATCTGCGACTGCGCGACGAATCACCGCAGCACATCGCCGCGCTCGCTCACCCGCAAGCCCTGAGCATCCCGGCGCATGTACAGGAGGGCCGCACACTCCGGGCGGCGAGTGTCGGGCCGGTGTTCTCGGTGCGCCAAGGATATCTGCACATGCGTTACTCGGCGCGTGCTCGCCACGTCATCTGGCGCGACACGCCCGACACCTATGCGGCACGAGCCGCACTGGATCGGTTGTTTTCCCGCCCGGATGTCTTCACGTTCAAACTTGTGATGAAGCCGGGCGAAGGGTTGGTGTCCAACAACGTCCTCCACTGCCGCACCGGATTCGCTGATGACGAGGATCCGTCTAAGTCGCGGCTGCTCTACCGCATCCGCTTCCTGGATCGCATTCTAGCCGATTGAACGTCGGCCTAGGTCGACGCGCACGATGGGCCTTCGGTTACGGCCCGTTTCGTCGCTAGATCGAACGACAACAACGAGACAACGACCCGTGGCCGCAAAATGCCGATCGGGCGAAGGTTTCAAGACAAACCCAACGACAAGGGAGCAGTAGCGGCGACCCATGCTCAAGCTCAGCGAGATACTGGTTTCCAATCAAGACATCGAGTCGTTCGACCAGCTCGTCCCCGTCATCCAGGCGGTCGCACGTTCGGGCGAGCGTTTCTTTAGGATGGATGTCAAACCACCCTACCCCGATACCCCGGAAAACTGGGAGGATCGACTTGAGGCTGCCTTCAGCGGGCTCGTCCGATGACCCCCGAGCAGAGGCCAGAGCCGAGGCCGGATCAGAGGACGGCGCAGTCATGAAACAGTTCGACATCCTGGCAACGCAGATTGCCGACACGGCGGCCGATTCGATCATCAACCGAAGCGCCGAGAACGCATCGCTCGAGTCGCACCTCACGATGCAGCAGGAGCGGTTGAAGAACCTGGTCCAGATCCACGCCCCAGCGCACGCGATCGCGGATGCCCGACTCCAGGTCGCACGCACGCTGGTGAGTCTGGAGCGCGGCGACGAAGCTTGGCCCATCGGTCGGGCGGCCTTTGATCACTTCGTCGCGCACGACTCCTTCGAGCTTGCCGCCGACGCCTGCGATGTCTTATTTCAGGCCGGCCGAGAAGATTCGCTCGTTGCGCTCGGACAAGGCATCTGGCTGGCAGTGACCTGCCCGATCGATCCCGAGCTGACCATCGAGCTTCTCAGTCATGTGATCGACGAAACGCCGGACGACGCCGACGGTGCCGCCGTTGCCGCGACAACGGCACTCTTCATCGCCGATATCCGCGCGCGGGATCGTCAACGCGACGACCTCATGTTCTTCGCAACCCAGATGCTCGGCACGGTCGCACGGCGACACAGCGCGGTCGACACGCCCGAACAGCTCGAACACTGGATGGAGCGCCTCGAGCTCAAGGAGCCGGAGAAATTTCTGGTGCGCTTGCGCAACGTGGTTGATGTGCTGGTACAGGACAATTGGTGGTTCGACCGGCGAGCCCTGCAGGATCGCCTGCCGTTCGCCTAAGGCACGGTTCGAAGATCGGTCAAGCAACTCGACGAGAGAATTGCTTTGCCGTGGTTGTCGTTTGACGTTGTCGATTACGATAACGACAACGATTGGATTCTGTGCTCGACTTGTTTCTGACATGTTGCCGAGGGGATACCCACGCCTTCAGGCCCCGAAACACAAACGAGCGCACCAGGTGGACAAGCATGATGTTTTGGAATGACGACGACAGCCCCGATCGGATTCGCGTGCCGGACGACATCGTCGATCTCCTCTTCGGGATCGATTGCAAGTGCATCCCGGTCGACCACGCCTTTCTGCTCGCCGAGGCGCTGAGACAGGCGCTGCCCTGGATCGCCGATGAGCCGGGCGTCGCCGTACACTCGGTGCACGTCGCCGGGTCACAGAACGGCTGGGAGCGACCCGAACACGGTACGGGCTCCTATCTCGCCGTCTCGCGACGGACCAAGCTCACCCTGCGGGTGCCCCGACACCGCGTCACGCAGGTGTTGCGCGATCTTCCCGGAGCCAAGCTCGATCTCGGCGGGGAAACGCTCGTCGTGGGTGCTGGCAAGACCAAACCGCTCAGCACCGAGACCACATTGTTTTCCCGGTATGTCGCACTCGATCTCGCCGCTGCTGCGGCCGAAGACGAGGGTGTCTTTCTCGAGACTGCCGCGCGCGCCCTCGCCGAGATGGGCATCCGCGTGCGCAAGGCCGTGTGCGGCAGGACCAACCGGCTGGCTACGCCCGAGGGCCCCATTTCGACACGCAGCCTGATGCTCGCCGGACTCACGCAGGACGAATCCATCCGGCTGCAGCAACTGGGGCTCGGTCATCACCCCCTTCTGGGTTGCGGTATCTTCATTCCGCACAAAGGGGTCGAATCGGTCAAGCAGAGCCAAGGCTGAGCACGGCGCGGCGTGGGCTTCATCCTACGAAGCAGCGTCCGCCCCGAACACGAGCTGCGTCTTCGCGGCTGGCCGCTGAACCGCCCTCTCCCGGTGCTTCGTCTCCCCCGAACCACTTCCCAAGTAAGTCGACGCATCGGCAGGCCCACAAAAAGATGTGACGCCTGCATCACAAAATCATAAGATTAGGAAGTTTGGATCAACCCCTAATGACGGGTACATCGGCACGTGACGACTGTACCCCGCCGAGCAAAGACGAGAGGAGCAACCATGGCCATCGAAGTCAATGGCAAGACCGTCGAGACGACCCCAAGCGGCTATCTTCAGGACCTCGCTGACTGGAGCGAAGAAGTCGCGATGAAGCTCGCCGAGATCGAGGGAATCCCCTTGACCGACAAACACTGGGACGTGATCAACTATCTGAGGGACGAGTACCACAACAACGCCCAAAACCAGCCCATGGAGCGCGTGGTTCTGAAGGAAATGGCCAAGAAGTGGGGCTCCAAGCCCACAAGCAAGGATCTCTACACCCTCTTCCCGCTCGCACCGACCAAGCAAGGCACCAAGATCGCGGGCCTGCCCGAGGTGCTGCGCAAGGGCGGTTACTAAAGCGACCTGCGCTGGTCGCACGATCCATGGACGGATCGAATCCCCCGCGTCGACCGGAACCCGCCCGGAGCATCTCGTTGAACCGTCCGTGGTAAACCCGGCCTTCGGCCGCATTCCAACCCGGCGAACCTGCCCCGGCCCCACCAGGCTTCTCGTGGATTCCTCGGAAAGCACCCGGCGATCGACCGAGCTCACCTGACCGACCCCACCTACCGCCCGCGAAAAGCGCATCCCTCGCCGATCTCAATGCGACCCCCGACGCGACATTCCGCGCGAGCGGAGCGGCGAATGCGCGTTGTCCATCGATCGCCCGGTCGACACTCAAAACCCGGGCTTCACTTGATCGAGATCAACTTTCCGCCGTTCGGTCGGGAAGATCGCGCGGTACAAGCCGTCCTGCCTTTACTCCTTCGTGGATGCCATATATAAATGCGAACGGTTCGCATTTGTTTTCGCATCGAGATGGAGTATCCGCTATGTATCGCATCAAACACCCCGCCGACCGTGGCCTCGTCATGGCTGCGCTGACCTCCGGCCTACTCGTCACATCGGCGGTGCCGAGCTGGGCCTACGACGTGACCGACCGCTTCTCGATCGGCGCGGTCTTGGGCGCGGCGGGTCAGTGTCAGGAGGGGCTCGGCGGGTTGCTCGAGGAGGACGGGCAGTCGCTGGACGGCGACACCTGCCGGGGCGGCATGCCGTTTCAGCTTGCATTGAGCGTTCGCCCGAGCGAGCGCGACGAGCTCTACGCCCTGTTCGGCTTCGCCGTGGACAACGGCCTGAACGCCGTCTCGCCCTTTGTGCTCGCCCCCTGGGCGGTCGATCTCGAGGACGATCTGCAGGACATCAACGGGCGCGGACGCGACTACCTGCTGCAGGCCTGGTACAAGCACACCGTCACGCTGGGCGAGGACGCCACCCTCGGCACCACCTTCGGCATCATCGACTCCACCGGGTATCTGGACGAGAACGCCTACGCCAACGACGAATTCACCCAGTTCATGAACGAGGCGTTCGTGAACTCCGGCGGTTTTAATCTACCCTCCTACGACGCCGGCGCGGCGCTCGAGCTGGCGCTGGGGGACTGGGAGATCAAGGCCGCCGCACTGAACATCGGCGAGAACGACGACGGCAACAACTACAACTTCTGGGGCGCGCAGCTCGGCTATCGTCTCGACACCGCACTCGGGGAGGGCAACTACCGCGCCGTGATCACCGGCACCTCATCGGCCTTCGTCAAGCCCCGCGCCGACCTCGGCGAGCCGATGCAGGGGGCCGAGGACGCTCCGCAGGAGGGGACGCCGGTTGCCGCGGAGAAGACCGATCTGATGGGCTACGGTCTGTCCTTCGACCAGGCCCTCGGCGATCATCTCGGCGCCTTCCTGCGCGTGGGCTGGGCCGACCACAAGGACATCCTCCACTACCGCGGCCTCTACACCGGCGGTCTGCAGCTCGGCGGTGGCCTGTGGGGCCGCGAGGCCGATACCCTGGGTTTGGCCTACGGCTATCTGGACGGCGCCAACACCGGCATCTCCAACACCAACGTCGCCGAGCTCTACTACCGCTGCGCCGTCAACGACTTCTTTGCTCTGAGCGCCGACATCCAGTACATGGCCGACGCCTACGACAGCGGCAAGGACATCGAGGGTTGGATCTTCGGGCTGCGTCTCGTTGCGGAGCTGTGATGAAACCGCGATGAAACCGCGTCCGGTGGCGTCATCTTCTTGTGTCGGGTGATTCCACGTTGCGGGCATCAACAAGCGCCGGCGTCGACGCGGTTTCATGATTCCAAAGACAAGTGATTCACCCGTAGGATGGGTAGAGCGTCAGCGAAACCCATCCTCCAAACCGCCGCTTTGCCGGGTTTCGGTCTAATGCACTTGGCGTGGGCTGGATGGGTTTCGCCGACGCTCTACCCATGACGACATCTTTCGGTTGTTTTTGAACCGGCCCCAATCTCCTGAACCGCGTCGCGCCGAGGTCGTTCCTGCGCTCCGAGGCCCAAATCACCTCGGAGCGCGCGTCTCGCGGGGAACGCGGTTCAGTGGCGGTTCAGTAGCGGTTTAGTTGCGAATTGCCGGGATGGCCGCATGCCTACCGGTACCGAGGTACAGCCGACATCAGACCATCGCATGACACAGCAGGCCATCCGTTTCGCGTTCGACAACAGCTATCGACGTCTTCCCGATCATTTTCACGCCCGCATCCAACCCACGCCGGTTACGGCACCCGGCTTGATCAAGCTGAACGTGGCGTTGTTCGAAGAGCTCGGCCTGGACCCATCGGCCGCAGAGCCGGAGGTCGCTGCGCCGCTCTTCGCCGGCAATCTCCTGCCGGACGGCAGCGATCCGATCGCGATGGCCTATGCGGGCCATCAGTTCGGCAACTTCGTCCCGCAGCTCGGAGACGGCCGGGCGATCCTGCTCGGCGAGGTGCTCGACCGGGCCGGGAGACGTCGCGACATCCAACTGAAGGGCTCCGGACAGACGCCCTTCTCGCGCAGCGGCGACGGGCGCGCGGCGCTCGGACCCGTCCTGCGCGAATACATCCTCGCCGAGGCCATGCACGCGCTCGGGATTCCGACCACCCGTGCGCTCGCCGCTGTGGCGACCGGCGAGCCGGTCTATCGCGAGACCGTCCTGCCCGGCGCGATCCTGACACGTGTCGCGAGCAGCCACATCCGTGTCGGGACCTTCCAGTATTTCGCCTCGCGCGGCGACACCGAGGCCGTGCGCCATCTCGCCGATCACGTCATCGCCCGCCATTACCCGCAAGCCGCCGGGGCCGACTCGCCCTACCTCGCACTGATCGAAGCCGTCTTGGAGCGACAAGCCGCCTTGGTAGCCGCCTGGATGCATGTGGGCTTCATCCACGGGGTTATGAACACCGACAACATGGCGATCTCCGGAGAGACAATCGACTACGGGCCGTGCGCCTTCATGGATACCTATGATCCCGCAACCGTCTTTAGCTCGATCGATCGCGGCGGCCGTTACGCCTACGGAAATCAACCGGGGATTGCCCAGTGGAACCTGGCCCGCTTCGCCGAGACCCTGCTGCCCTTGATCGACGAGGCATCGGACGCCGCGATCCAACAGGCGACCGACCTCGGCCGCGGCTTCTTCGGTCGCTACGAGGAGCACTGGACCGCCGGCATGCGACGCAAGCTCGGCCTCGCCACCGCCGAACCGGAGGATGTCGACCTGATCCACGGGCTCTTGGACGCCATGAAGGCATCGGGTGCCGACTTCACACTGACCTTCCGCCGACTAAGCGACGCGGCCGCGGATCCCGGGGCGGACAGCAGCGTACGCGATCTATTCGTCGACCGGCAAACCTATGACGCCTGGGCCGCGCAGTGGCGCGCACGTCTCGAACGGGACCCTCAAACCCCCGCCGAGCGCGCCGAGCGCATGCGCCGCATCAATCCGGCGGTTATCCCGCGCAACCATCGCGTCGAGCAGGCCTTGAATGCGGCCGTCGAGCAGAGTGAGCTTGGACCGTTCGAAACCATTCTGCGCGTCCTCGAGCGCCCCTACGAGGATCGCCCCGAGCTCGCCGGCTACACCGAGCCGCCGCAGAACGAGGAGCGTGTGCTGAAGACCTTCTGCGGGACCTGAGTCGACACCGCCTGCGAAGGCCGATCATCCTATGCCGGCCAGGCCGCAGTGTCCTTCGAGAGGTCTGATCCGACTTGGCCGGCCACTGAATCCACTCCATCGTCGGCCCTGGCGGAAAACCCGGAGTCGTTGGCGCGCCGGTTCGGAAGCAGGGCTTCCATTAAGGAAGTCATATTTCATCATCTCAATTAATTGTTTTTATTCATTTTATGTCGAGTTTCACCAAAACCGACGACGAAACCAAATCCAACCGCTACACTAAGCCATTGATGATGATCATCGCCCACCCTGGCACAAGCATTGCTCAGCTCCGGTTGCCGTTCTCGGCCAACCAGAACAACCACTGAGGGTAGGAAAAACGCGATGAGCTATCTAAAAGACGAGATCAACGCACGTGTCGATGCCTATGATCATTGGGCGGCGCGTCGCCGCTTCGGACCCGATGGCCCCAACAACCGGCGGCTCTGGGTCTTGGCCTGCATGGACGAACGCCTGCCGGTCGATGAGGCACTCGGGATTCGGGTCGACAGCCCCGTCGGCGGCGGCGATGCTCATTGCTTCCGCAACGCCGGCGGGATCGTCACGGACGACGCGATCCGATCGGCGATGCTCACCTGCAACTTCTTCGGAACACAGGAGATCGTCATCGTCCAACACACCCAGTGTGGGATGTTGTCGGCAAACGCCAAGGACCTGGAAGCGGCACTCCGGGCCAAAGGGATCGACATCGACGAGCTGGCTCTGGACCCGACCTTGCCCGAGTTGAAGCTTGAGCCGGGCGGCTTCGCGAAATGGATCGGGATGATGGACGATGTGGACATCACCTGCATGAAGACGGTGGAGACCTTCCGAAATCACCCACTGATCCCGAAGGACGTGGTCGTCAGCGGCTGGGTCTGGGAGGTGGAGACCCGGCGCTTGCGCCCGCCCGTGCTCGATGACGAGAAACGCGCCCGCACGGATGTGACCTCCGCGCAGTTCGGCGTCACGACGCCTCAGCCCAACCGCTGGCGTTGATCGAAACGGCGCCCGGCTCGGGCGCCGCCTTGTCTGGCCGCAAGAGCCTTGCTCGAATAGAAGCGTTGACATCAGAGGAGAGTCCTACAATGCCGATCTACGACTACCGGTGCACCTGCTGCCAAGCCTCCTTCGAGAGCTCCCGGGCCATGACCGCCGAGCCGCCGCCCTGTCCCACCTGCGGGGGCATAACGGCTCGGGTCTTTCTCTCCGCTCCGGCGGTACACGGCGGCATGGCCCGGGGTCGCGATCAGGCCGTTCGCTCGCTGCAGCCTGCCGACACGCCGCAGGTGCACCGACACGGTCCCGGCTGCGGGTGCGGGCACTCATGACTGCACCTTCTGATTTCGAGCCGAAAGATTAAACGTCTCGAACACCGAACATGCCTGAAACGACTGGATCACCGTCACGCGCGGTCGCCTTTCTCCAATCCTTCGTGTCCGAGATCGCCAAGGCGATGGATGGGACCGAGTGTCCCAATTGCGCCGCTCACCTCGAGCAGATCGAGCAGATCGGCCTGACGGCCGGTGTATGCCTGGAGGAAAAGGCCCGCGAGGTTCTCGGCTCTCCTCATCGGATGGACCAGGACCATTACGCCGACCTCATCGTCGAGATCAAGAATCAGATCGGCGGCGGGTTTTCCCGCGCCTCGGGCGAAGCCGGGGTGGTCCGGGTTGTCAACAGCCGATGCCCCTTCGGAGAGCAGGTCAAACATGCACCGTCACTCTGCCGGATGACATCGAGTGTCTTCGGCGGAATCGCTGCACGCCACTTCGGCTATGCGAAGGTGGAATTACGACAAACGATTGCCGCCGGCGACGACTCCTGCGACGTCTGCATCTATCTGGATCCGCAGCTTGCCGCGCGGAACAAGGGCACCGAGTACCGCGCGGACGGCGAGCGCCTGACCTCGGGGAATCTGACGACACTGATGACACCCAAGGTTCATCGACGGCTCCGCGAAAACTGGTGCCCGCCGCCGCCCGGTCTAAGCACAGCGGACGCAGCTCTGCAACCGATCGTCGCGGAGTCTGCGGCGATGCGCGATGCACTGCGGGCGGTCCGGATCGTCGCCCCCACGGACGTCACCGTCATGATCACCGGCGAGACCGGCTGCGGCAAAGAGCTCGTCGCACGCGCACTGCATGGGCTCAGCACGCGGCGCGACAAGCCGATGGTCACGGTCAACTGCGGGGCCATCCCGGAGAACCTAGTCGAAACAGTCCTCTTCGGGCACGAGAAAGGGGCCTTCACAGGGGCTTACGAGGTTCATCACGGTTACTTCGAACGCGCCGAAAAAGGGACGCTCTTTCTCGACGAGATCGACTCACTCCCGCTTTCGGCCCAGGCCAAGCTGTTGCGTGTCATTCAGGAAGGCGAGTACGAACGCGTCGGCGGCAAGCGCTCCCTGCGCTCGGACGTCCGGATTATCGCCGCATCCAACCGCGAGATCGTCGCAATGCTCGACGCCGGACATTTTCGCCGCGATCTCTTCTATCGACTCAACGTCGTGCCGATCGCGATCCCCCCGCTGCGCGAGCGCACCGAGGACATCGACGCTCTCATCACGCACATCCTCCGCAAGCTCGCCCAACGCTACGCCACTGCCGAAAAGACATTGGTTCAAGCCGCGCGCCTCAAGGCATTGGCCTATGCCTGGCCGGGAAACATTCGAGAGATGGAAAACGTTCTCGAACGCGCCTTCATCTTTGCCGTGGATGCTCGGATTACCGACATCGACGTTCCGGTGACCGCGCCGGCCGAATCCGTCCCCGCATGGCGCACGCGCAAACAACAGGCCGCCAAGCAGGCTGAGGTCGACACGCTGACCCGTGCCTTGAGGGTCAGTCGCGGCAATGTCGATCAAATCGCGACCCAGATGGGGATCACGCCGAGAGCGGTCCGCATGAAGCTCAAGGCGCAAGGACTCAGGGCTGCGGACTACAGGTAGAGTCTCGACGGCTGCGCCGTCGGTCGACAATGACGCCACACCTACGCAAGTCGATCGATGGCGGCCGGTTGAAGATTGATCCGCGCCCGGTGCCATATGCGTCATGTGTTGGAGTGTTCTGGCCACACCAGCTCCGACGACTATCGGAGCTGGTGCGGTTTAGGTTCCCTGATCGCGGGGGCTATGTCGGGGGAGCGTGCGGTGGTCGATGAGCACTCTGTCTCACGCGTTGTGAGAGAACTTGACAGGGGAAGGATCGCGACATAATCTTAATAACAACGATTCGCATTTGTAAACAGACTCACGCGGAGTGCCGGCCATGCCAAGAGAATCCCTGTCCGAGACCCCAAGTCCTCGCACACAGTCTTCCGCAGCGATGCGCGCGGACCTGCCGCGGATCGACAGCAACGCCCTGCTGCGCGGCAACAACCTGTTGCTGATCGATCACGCGGGCGATCGTTACATCCTGAGGATGACGCGAAACAACAAACTGATCTTGACGAAATAGGCGAGCATTCGAGTCCTGGCCGCAAGCCTTAGGGCGGACCGGAGGGACGTCGACTCGCCCACCAGAGCGCGAGTCCAGTCAGACCCATGATGTAGCCGATGCCGCCGAGGATATCCTGGAGACGGATCCGATCCTCCGCAGCGACGAGCTGCTCGCGTAAAGGGCGAATCTGGCGCGCAACGGCGCGCTCGATCACCGACTCCAATTCAGGACTCAGGATCGTCACGGGGGGTGCCGATGTGGATGAGGCATCGGTCTCGACGATGACGGACACATCGCTCCGATCAGGCCTTTCGGCGTCTTCGGCGATCGAACCCTCGGACCCGAATCCCGCCGCCAACTCGGCTGCAGGGACACGCCACTCGGCGTGATGGCCGTCGCCCGTGAAGGCCCGAATCAGATGATCGACAGGCGCCTGAGCCGTATAGGCGAACTGACCCTCGCCGTCCGGCGTCAGCTCGGCCAGTGTGTTTCCCTCCCCGTCCAAGACCTCGATCCGCGCCCCCGAAGCGGCGCCGCCGCCGGCAAAGTAGGCCGATCCGCCGATGCTCGCGCCTTCGGCAAAGGCAAAGACCTGAAGCTTATGCGCCAGGGCCGGCGAACCGAGGGTCGATAAGAGGACGAGTGCGGCAATGCGAAGAGTCCCGCCGCTCGGTGGAATCGCGCCCCGTGCGGAACGCGCCGGGCCGTTGCCAGGGTCCGCGATCCTCATCAGCGCATCTCTCGCGTATAGATCCAGATCAACGCACCCAGCTCGACCGGAACCTCCTCGCCGTCGGGATTCTGCATCGGCTCATCGCCCTCGAGCAGTGCGGCGAAACCCCACCAGCCAGCCTTGGGCATCGCATAGCTGAAGACCCCGTTCTTATCGGCCTTGATGACCTGGGTAATGTAGGGATCCGACGGCGGCCTAATCGAGCCGTCGTTGCGCCACTCGACCTCGACTGTGGCAAAGGGCACCGGCTTTCCGTCGCGTTTGACGATCCCTTGAAAGAGATTGCCGGCCCAGAGTCCGTAGGGACGAACCAGCGGCTCGATCTCGACCGGCAGACCGAGATCCGCGTCCCAGCCATCCTCCGCACCGAAGGCATCGACGACGACCTTAGTGTAATGCACGATCATCGCCCCTTCAGCCGGCTCCCAGTAGGGCGCGGGCTCCAGATAGAAGACGTAATCTCCCGGCTGCTTGATCCTGTAGTCGAGACGAAAGGTCCGCTTGCCGTCGATCTCCTGCGCTTGAAGGCTCGCCTTGAGGTCTTCCCGACCCTCGGGGCTCAGGACCCCGACCTGAACGGGCTCTCCCATCATCATCAACGGACCACCCTCCATGGGATGCGTGAAACGCATCTCCAGCGTCAGGCTGTTGCCGGTCTCGGCGTTGACGATATCGGTGGACGGGATGAGCTCTTGAAAGTGGGCATGGGCAGCGGCTGCGCCCATGAGTGCCGCGGCCAGAGAGATCAGGATCGGGTGAGATTGGCTGGAAAGAGGTGTCACGTTGTGCTCCGTCAATGGGTTGTGAGGCGAAGGTCGGCTAAACCGCGCTGCCCCGCGAGATGCGCACTACGAGGCGCTTACGGCGCTGTCGCCCAAGCACAGCCTCGGCGCGACGCGGTTCAGAACATTGACTTTAGAATCATGAAACCACGTCGACGCCGGCGCTTGTTGATGCCCGCAACGTGGAATCACCCGACACGAGAAGATGACGCCACCGGACGCGGTTTCATCGCGGTTTCATCACAGCTCCGCAACGAGACGCAGCCCGAAGATCCAACCCTCGATGTCCTCGCCGCTGTCGTAGGCGTCGGCCATGTACTGGATGTCGGCGGTGAGGGCGAGGTAGTCGTTGACGGCGCAGCGGTAGTAGAGCTCGGCGACGTTGGTGTTGGAGATCCCGGTGTTGGCGCCGTCCAGATAGCCGTAGGCCATGCCGACGGTGTCGGCCTCGCGGCCCCACAGGCCACCGCCGAGCTGCAGACCGCCGGTGTAGAGGCCGCGGTAGTCGAGGATGTCCTTGTGGTCGGCCCAGCCCACGCGCAGGAAGGCGCCGAGATGATCGCCGAGGGCCTGGTCGAAGGACAGACCGTAGCCCATCAGATCGGTCTTCTCCGCGGCAACCGGCGTCCCCTCCTGCGGAGCGTCCTCGGCCCCCTGCATCGGCTCGCCGAGGTCGGCGCGGGGCTTGACGAAGGCCGATGAGGTGCCGGTGATCACGGCGCGGTAGTTGCCTTCCCCGAGCGCGGTATCGAGGCGATAGCCGAGCTGCGCGCCCCAGAAGTTGTAGTTGTTGCCGTCGTCGTTCTCGCCGATGTTCAGGGCGGCAGCCTTGATCTCCCAGTTCCCCAGCGCCAGCTCGAGCGCCGCGCCGGCGTCGTAGGAGGGTAGACTGAAGCCGCCGGAGTTCACGAACGCCTCGTTCATGAACTGGGTGAATTCGTCGTTGGCGTAGGCGTTCTCGTCCAGATACCCGGTGGAGTCGATGATGCCGACGGTGGTGCCGAGGGTGGCGTCCTCGCCCAGCGTGACGGTGTGCTTGTACCAGGCCTGCAGCAGGTAGTCGCGTCCGCGCCCGTTGATGTCCTGCAGATCGTCCTCGAGATCGACCGCCCAGGGGGCGAGCACAAAGGGCGAGACGGCGTTCAGGCCGTTGTCCACGGCATAGCCGAACAGGGCGAAGAACTCGTCGCGCTCGCTCGGGCGAACGCTCAATGCAAGCTGAAAGGGCATGCCGCCCCGACAGGTGTCGCCGTCCAGCGACTGCCCGTCCTCGTCGAGCAGCCCGCCGAGCCCCTCCTGGCACTGACCCGCCGCGCCCAACACCGCGCCGATCGAGAAGCGGTCGGTCACGTCGTAGGCATCCGCGGAAAGGGCGAGAAAGGAGAGCGCAGCGCCAACGACCAGGCGATTGTCCATCGAATAGGTATCCTTAAAGGAGGATTCGGGGTTCCGGATGGTTTGCGATTCGAGGTACTCGGACTCTAAACCTGCCGGACCTAGTCGATACCGCAGCCCGATCGTGTGATCTATTGTAAAAAGATATTACGCCGGGGTGTCAAGCATCGGATTTGGCTCTCCGCGGGAGCAACCAGCCTGCCGGGGATTCACGCCGCAGCTTTCCGTTGACAAGCATCAACCGGCCATCTATCTTTATTGCGAACGATTCTTATTCATAGCCTAGCCAGCAGTCGGGGCGGATAAGGCGCTTGCCGGACCACGCCCCGACCGCTCGCGACAGATTCCAGTCCCGTTCGATGCGGGACTCCCGTCAGCCAAATCCCGGACGCTTCGTCCGTATCGCCAGCGGGGCATTGTTCGACAACCGCTTGATGTTTCAGGAGACACACCATGCCCGTCGATTCCCCCTTGGTTTCAAACTGCGATCTCTCTCGGCTCAAACCGGAGGATCTGGAGCTGCATCTCGGAGAGCTCATTCGCCGTTACGTGCGGCACCGTTCGGCTGATTTGGCCGAACGGGTCGTCGAATCCATCGAGGCGCTCTACCTGCATCCGGATCTCGGGCCCGATGCCGAACGGTTTTGTGCCTATCGCCGACTAGCGCGTCATTGGCGCTGGCTCGCGCAACGCGCCCCCACCGTCGCGCATTAAGCAGGGCCTCGTCCGTGTGCGAGACCGCCAGCCTTCCGGAATCAATCAAGGAGCGCGCTATGCCGCCCTACATCGAGCTTGAGAACATGCCGAGCGCAGCTGTCATGCCGGCCTCCCGAACACGTTTAGGAGCGGAACGCGGGAGCACAGCGGGCAATGTCCGCTATTGGGCAGCGTTCTTCCGGGAACTTGTCGGTGCGGGACAGCTCCGTCTCTACGACGCGCGAGGGCGACTGCTGGCGCAGCTCAGCTCGGTGCCCGGATGCGTCGCCATCGAGAATCCGATCTGGCGCACCCTCGTCAACGCGCTTCAGGACTAAACCGCATCCAGAGTGAAATGCTCACTTTCGAGTCAGCTCGACGTTTGCTGCATCCATAGCCCTTAGCGGAGACGCGGTTTAAAATAATATATTTTTTAATACCTTAAACCGCGCCAGCTCCGGCGGTTGTCAAGTCTGCCGGGGCCGATCCATCCAAAAACATCGCATACCGCGCCGGGCGCGGTTTAAGAGGAAGCCTCTATGCAACGGCTAATTTTCGAGGTCTCCGACCAGACTGCGCGACTCGCGATCTATGACTTCGAGAGTCAGGAGCTGCTTGCCGAGGTCGAAGGAGCGTCATGGCATCGTATGTTCGAGGAGCTGCAGATCGGCAACGGAACACGCAAGCGCACCTGTTGCGCGCATCATGCCGAGGTTCCGACGGTTGAAACCATCCCGCAAGCCCGACGCATGCAGAGCAAGATCGCGCAGGCGCTCTTTCCCGAAACAGATGGGCTCGCGTCGCCGCCGATTGCACTCTCGCGCTCCCCGAGCCCATCGATCTCGGCCGCCGCTTCCGCAGCGACATTGACCGAGCTGTCCGGCCCGCCGAGCCGTCTGCCGACCCTGAAATCGACAGGACGTCGCAGGCTCTGGGACATCCCGCACAAATACCATTGCCCGATCATCGGGACCTGCCTCACGGTGGAGGAGCTGCGCCGAATTGCCGACCGGTCGGCCCAACGGCCCGAGGCGACTCTGTCGGAGTTCGACATCCACGTGAGCTTTGTCGCAGCGGCGGCCGAGAAGAATTCGTTGTCGCTGGCGACGCACAAGGCACTGGAGAAGACATTCAGCATCAGCGTGCGGCGCTATTCGAAGGCACGCGACGCGGACACGCTCCTTCGGCTGTGGCGCGAATCGCTCGACACCGGGGAGGTTCCCGGCGGACTCTGGGCACTCATGACGCACCCGCATGCCGACCATCGGGTGATGACACGCGCCTACGAAGAGATCCATATGCTCTCGCATCAGATCGGCGCGGGACAACGCGCCGATCTCAAGCGGCTCACCGAGACGCGCACCCAGCTCGAGCAGCTGCAACGTGATTTTGATCACCTTCACAGGCGCACCCGTCAGCAGGCGGACTCGCGCGAGGCGAGGATCCGGGCGCTCGAGACCGCCTTGGCGAACCGCGAAAGTGACTACGCCGCATCGTGCGCGCAGGCGCAGGCCCTGCGCGAAGAGCTCGAGCTGTTGAAGGGTCCACGCCTAAAAGACAGGTTAAGCGCGCTGACCGACCGGGTCGCAGACTTGGACGCCGAGCTGACTCGGATCCGCGAGGAGAACGCACACCTTCGAGACACCCGCACACAGGCAAAAGAAGAGGCCGACGCGGCGGAACGTGCGCAGCGCGCGGCGGAGGCCGAATGCCGGGCGACCGAGCGGCTCCTGGCGCACCTGCTCGCGGATCGGTGCGACGGCTGCACATCGGAGGCTTGCGTGCGACCCAAGGATCTTGATGGACGCTTGGTGCTCTGTGTGGGCGGGCGCAAACAGCTCGTCGATCAATACCGCGCGATGGTGGCGGGCTGTAACGGTCGATTCGACCACCATGACGGCGGGATGGAAGATAGCCAACTCCGGCTCGAGGCGATGCTGGCATCGGCCGATATCGTCGTCTGCGCAACCGACTACGTCAGCCACGGCGCCTACTATCGGACCAAACGATTCTGCAAACGCACCGAGAAACCGCATGCGCTGCTCGGCAACTCCGGACTCTCTTCATTCGCCTTGGCGATCGAGAACCTGGCAGCTTGAGCCGATCGCTCGCCGCGGCGAGCGTCGAGCGACTCCGGAGATGGCCGTGCAGGTCGAGGCAAGACGCCTCGCCCGCCTTTGCACAGCCTGGCGAGGCGGGGCGAGGCCGATGCCTCAGGGCATGTGGTCAAGACCGATCTTCGATCCGGCTCGGGTGTTGGCATCTCCGGGGCGAAGAGCCAGCGGGAGAATCATCACAAGCGTGCCGATGAGGAAAAGGATCTCGAGGGCATAGACGACATCGTATCCCAGCGCTGGCCAGGCCAAGTCTTCTCCGAAGACACCTCGGTTCGCCATCGCCATGACAAGGTCACGCAAGAAGCCGCCGGCGGCGAATGCAAGACCCATTGCGGTCGCCTGAACAGCGCCCCACGCGCCGAGCGCCAAACCGCTGAAACCGCCCTCGGCGAGCGCCATTGCGGCAGTCAAGGTTGCCACCATGAAGAGCCCGCCACCGAAACCGATCAGCCCGGCACCGGCTCGATACAGCCAAACTGCATCGAGTGGGGCGGACAGGATAACCGCGATAAAGGCGAGGATCCCGATCATGGCGCCGATCGCCGCAATCCGATAGGGCTCGCTACCACGCCCCATCAGGCGCGCGGCAAGCACGAAGGCGAGCAGTGATCCGGCCGCCCAGATGGCGTTGAGTGCGGTCGTCTGGGAGACGCTCAGCCCGAGTATCTGACCGCCGTAAGGCTCGAGCAGGATGTCCTGCATCGTGAAGCCGACTGTCCCGAGACCCACCACCACCAGCAGTCGGCTCGCGCGTCCACCACGGGTGAAGTTTCGCCAGGTCTCCATGAACGGCGGGCGCGGCACAGGATTGGCCGCGCGCTGCCTGTCCATCGCCTCCTGCTTCCAAAGGGCAACAACATTCAGAACGATCGTCGCCAAGGCCACGCCCTGAGTGACCTGAATCAGCAGCTCGTTGCTGAAGTTCGTGAGCAGTTGTCCGAACAAGAGCGAGCTTCCCGCCCAAGCGGCCAGGAGGGTGACGTACAGCAACGCCACCACGCGAGGGCGTTTCTCCGGCGGGGCGAGATCGGTGGCAAGCGCCAAACCCGCGGTTTGCGTCGTGTGGAGTCCGGCACCGACCAACAGGAAGGCCAGCGCAGCGGCCAACTGACCGATAACGTTGAACTGGTTATTGACATCGGCGAGCAGCAGCAGGGCGAACGGCAACATCGCGAATCCACCGAACTGCATCATGCTTCCGAGCCAAATGTAGGGGATTCGGCGCAGTCCGAATGCGGAGTGGTGGTAATCGGATCGATGGCCGATCAGCGCACGCAGCGGCGCGAAAATCAACGGCAGCGCAAGCATGAGACCGACCAGCGACGCGGGCACGGCAAGCTCGACGACCATGACCCGATTCAGGGTTCCTTGCAGCAGCACCATGGCCATGCCGACCGAGACCTGAAACAGCGACAAGCGCAGGATTCGGCGCAGCGGAAAATCAGCAGACGACACATCGGAAAAAGGCAGTATCCGAGGCAGCAGCTCACGCCAGGCTTGCGCCCAGGGATCGTCTTTACGACTCATGCCGGGATCAGCTCCACAGGTGAAATGGGCTCGGCAACAAGAGCGATGCCTTAAAGGGGCGGGATTATCGCACTCGGGGCTTCAATGATCCACCACGCCCGGATCAGGACCGCAAGGCGGGAGACCCGATCATGTAGGCGCGACTAGGCACGGAATAATCGATCCTAAGGAGGGGTCGACTGCGCGACGCGAGAGCGGCTTCCGGAGGGACCTCACGGTCGATCGGGGTTGGGGATCGGAGAGCATCGAATCTTCGAAGGACCGGGAAAGCCAGGTCGGACGAACTCCGCCCTTCGACAACGATGGGCGCGCTTCGCAGATTTGAGACCGCTGGAGTCGGCGCGGTTTAGGATATTAACAAGATAACCTTTTAAACCGCGTCCAGGCCAAGAGTTTTGGATGCACCAAACGTCGAGCGCACTCGAAAATGACGCATGTCGCTCTGGACGCGGTTTAGGCCCCGATGACGACCGAAAAGACCGGGGGTCAGGTCTCTTTGGCGTCCGTCCCTGGACAATGGATTCAGTGTCCATGGACGGCTGGGACCGGATGGATCATGCCACCCCGACCGGATACATCTGCGACTGGAGGTAGTTCTCGAGCCCCACACGATCGATCAATCCGAGTTGTTGCTCAAGCCAGTCGGCGTGGTCCTCCTCGGTGTCTCGGAGGAGTTGCAGCAGAACGGTCCGGGTCTGGAAATCCTTATGCTGCTCGCAACAGACGATGGCCTCCTTCAACGCGGCTGCAACCTCGTATTCGACTTGGAGATCGTTGGCCAGCATCTCCGGGACGGTCGCGCCGACACGAAGCCCGTCGCGCTGGCTGAGATCCGGCGTCGCCTCCAGGAACAGCATGCGCCGGATCAACATCGATGCGTGCTCCTTCTCCTCCGTCGCCTCGTGCTCGATCCGCGCGAACAGCTTGGCGAAACCCCAGTCCTCATACATGAGCGAGTGGATGAAATACTGATCGATCGCTGCCAGCTCGTTGGAGAGCAGACGCTGAAGATGCGCGATCACTTCGGGGTTACCTTTCATAGTTGGATCTCCGGGGCTGCTGTGGTCAGATCGCCGACTCGAGAAAGTTCGGCAGTCCGACACTCTCGATCAGTGAAAGTTGGGTCTCGATCCAGTCGATCCGCTCTTCGCTCGACTCCTGGATCTCTTCGAGGTGATGTCGGCTGACGAAGTCGCCCTGCTGTTCGCAGTGGGCAATCGCCGCAGAGAGGGCCTCGCGATAACGCAGCTCCATCATGAGATCGCAGCGCAGGATCTCGGGAACATCCTCTCCGATCAGCAGCTTGCCGAGGTCTTGGAGGTTTGGAAGCCCTTCCAGAAAGAGTACGCGCTCGACGATCTTATCGGCCTCCTTCATGGACTCGATCGAGGCGTGGTAGACCCGCTTCTCCAGCGTCTTGAAGCCCCAGTTGCCGAGCATCCGCGCGTGCAGGAAATACTGATTGATCGCGGTCAGTGCTTCCTTGAGCACCGCGTTGTGATGCTGATTGATGGAGGGTTGGGTTTTCATCTGGACTGGACCTTTAGCAAAAAGACTGAAGTTGCACCGAAGGGCATCTTGACACAAATACGAATGATTCCTATCATATCATCAAGATCGAGGGGCGTTTCGGAGGAAATCTCATGTACGTATGCGTTTGTCGGGCCATTACCGATCGCCAGATCATCGCTGCAGCAGAGCGAGGGACGGAACGTCTCGCCGATCTGAGAAAGGAGTTGGGTGTGCCCGGCGACTGCGGACGCTGTGGACTTTGCGTTAAGGCGTTGTTACGAGAAGTAATCGAGAACCGCCGATTACGAGCGGTAGCGGCTGCTGCCTTTTCGTGAACCTCCTCCTCTACCCTGGTTCGAGGGTCCCTCATACCCATGCGAAACACCGATCCCACGCGAACACATCGATCTCGATCGCTCGGAGAGGGCATTCGCCGCATCCTCACGCTCATCGGTCGTGGCATGCCGCTTAGCCGTAGACAGCGGCGGTGGATGTTGATGAAACGGTTTCTTCAGACAGATCGGAAGCGGCAACCCGCTGAATCATCCGTGTCGGTGGGAAAGTAACGTCGAATCGTATGGCTTCAAGTGCCGACGATCGAAACCGGACGTCCCCCGAGGCACCGAGCGCCGAGGGTGGCGTCCTCGAACGTGTGACATCGGCGACTCCCGAGCTGGCTCGGCACCGCCGGATTGATCAACCGACAAGACCGGTGCGGCCCGCGCCGCACCGGTAGTGCCGATCCATCCAATCAGGTCGACTCAATCGTATTGCGGTTCGTCGAGCCTCCGCCCTCTAGTTCGCGACGGGCAATGCCGAGAGGTCTGGCCGCGGCGTCTCGGCCGTCTCCACCGGCAGGATCGGATACTCAATCCTCGGCTGCTCTCCGGTCAGCGCGTGCAGGAAGGCGACGATCCGAGCCGCCTCTTCGTCGGAGATCTCGGTCCCGAGCTGCGCGGTTCCCATCAGGGCGACGGCCGCACCCAGATCCCAAACCGCACCCGAGTGAAAGTAAGGCGCCGTCAAGGCGATGTTGCGCAGCGGCGCGGCACGGAAAACGTACTCGTCTGACACCGTCTTCGTGACCTGGAAGCGGCCCTTGTCGTCCGGCGGGAGGATGTCCGCGCCCGGCTTCGTGATCAGACCGAACGGGAAGTAATCCTGTCCACCGAAGTTGATCCCCGCGTGACAGGCACTGCAACCCTTGTCGATGTAGAGATCCAGACCCTGCTTCTGCTCGGCCGTCATAGCCGCATCATTGCCTTCGATCCAGTCATCGAAAGCCGATCCGGGCGTCACCAGGGTCACCTCGAATGCCTCGATCGCCTTGGCCATATTGTCGAAGGTCACCGGATCCGGCTCGTTCGGGAACGCCTTGGTAAATCGCTCGACATACTCGGGGATACTCTTGAGCGTGACGACCACGTTCTCCGGCTTGTTCGCCATCTCGACACCGGCCTGAACCGGACCCTTGGCCTGCTCCTTGAGGTCATCGGCCCGACCGTCCCAGAACTGCGCCGCGTTGAACACGGCATTGAGCACCGTCGGTGAGTTGCGCGGACCCGTTTGCCAACCATGGCCGACGGACGTCGGCAGGTTGTCGTCGCCGCCCATGCCGAGGTTATGACAGGTGTTGCAGCTGATGACCCCGCTTGCCGAGAGTCGGGGATCCATGAACAGCATGAGTCCGAGGTCGATCTTTTCCCGCGTCACGGGATTGCCTGCCACCTCGGGCACGCCGGCCGGGATCGGGAGCAGTCCGGCGGACTTGGCCTTGTCGCGCAGAGCGGAGTCATCCGCAGCAGCCAGGGTTGCAGCGAGCCCCACCGAGACGGCCAGGGCGATCATTTGCTTCTTCATCGTGTTCTCCTCTTTATGGTCATCTGTTCTCCAAGGAAGCGCATTCGCCGTGGATCGCACCCCACGCGCGCTCGCGCCATACCCCGACCGAGTCTAACCTCGCCGCGAAAATCGGCAAGCAAGAAAGGGCTTGTCAATGTGGCCCTAACCCGACTCACTTCGGCGTCGAAATCGCGTTATCATTTTAGTGTTTTGAAGCGGAATCGTGACATTGGCGATATGCGCTTTCCCATGATATCCGGCCCCCCATTTCCGCTCGAACAGCTTGTTTTCCAGCGAATCTGGTCGTACCGCCCCAATCCATCCGTTCGCCGCCCCTTGCAAACTCCGCTCGGCAGCGCGCGACCCGGCCATGCCGTCCGAGCGCACGTGAGACATTCAAGCAACATCCTCATCCCGATTCTGATCGCCCTACTCACGGTTGCCGCGTGGGCCCTGCTCAACCGGCCGGCCGACGAGCCACCTTGGCCCAACCGCATCCAAGGCTTCTCGTTCGCACCGTTGCGAGCACACAACGATCCGGCTCATAAGAGCTTCCCGACCACCGAGGAGATCGACGAGGACCTGGCCCTTTTGCAGGGAACCGTCCATGCCGTACGCACTTATTCGGTCGAAAGCACACTCTCCGCGATCCCGCGCTTGGCCGCGGCGCGTGGCCTGAATGTCACGCTCGGCGCTTGGATCGGATCCGATCCGGACGCCAACGAAACCGAGCTCGCACGCTTCGGCGAGATCCTGAGTAAAGGTTACCGGAACTTGGTGCGCGTCATGGTCGGCAACGAGGCGATCCTGCGCGAGGACGTTTCGGTCGCTGAGCTGACCCAATACCTGGACCGGGTCCGCAAGATGACCTGGCTACCTGTGAGCACGGCCGAACCCTGGCATGTCTGGCTGTAATATCCGGAGCTTGCGGATCATGTGGACTTCATCACC
This sequence comes from Thiocapsa sp. C2-2m, assembly GCF_041903745.1. NCBI lineage: Bacteria > Pseudomonadati > Pseudomonadota > Gammaproteobacteria > Chromatiales > Chromatiaceae > Thiocapsa > Thiocapsa sp. C2-2m. The sequence continues at coordinate 92,588 of NZ_JBBWVD010000016.1, forward strand.
GTCCACCTGCTGCCCTATTGGGAAGGTGTCCCCGTCGACCAGGCCGTGGCCTATGCGGTCAGTCGCTACGACGAGGTCAAGAAAGCCTTTCCGAACAAAGAGGTCATCATCGGGGAGGTCGGCTGGCCGAGTAATGGCCGGCGCAATCGGGGTGCCGAGGCGTCGGTAACGAATCAAACGCGGTTCCTGCGCCGCTTCCTCGCGCTGGTCATGTAGGGCATCTCGACCGCAGCGGTCTGGATCGTCTACGACTACACACGGCTCTATATGACGCCGGCCACGGCCATCGTCGGTGTCCTGCTTCTCGTCGGCGGGGTCGGCGTCATCGTCCTGATCATGGCCGAGACGCACGAATGGGCCGAGGCGCTGTGGCTGCGTCGTTGGCGTCGGCCGTTCCCCTTGCGAGCGGTCCGCGACGAGGAGCTGCCGTTCGTCTCAATCCATGTGCCCGCCTACAACGAGCCGCCCGAGCTCTTGATCGAGACCTTGGACGCCTTGGCGGCATTGGACTATCCGGGCTACGAGGTTTTGGTCGTCGACAACAATACCAAAGATCCCGCCGTCTGGCAGCCGGTCGAGGCCCATTGCCGCTGGCTCAACGAAACGGTCGGCGAGCGTTTCCGGTTCTTCCATGTGGATCCGCTCGCGGGCTATAAGGCCGGCGCACTCAACTTTGCACTGCGCGAGACCAACCCGTGTGCCTCATGATGGATGTCCGGGTCTGGGTCGCTGTCCTGATCGTCCAGTCCATCCCCTACGTTGTCGTTGTCGTGTTCGTTCGGAATCCGATTACGACAACGACAACGACAACGAAAAATTCTGCGAGGGTTTGCTCAAGACTGACGGCATCAGAGACCCGATGCCTTCCAGGCACTCGCTGTCGGGATGACGATTTCCGGAAATCACCTTAGGCGATTTCCGGGAATGAGCATCCCGGCCGTGCATGCCTCCAATGGTTACCGGGCGACTAAAGTCGCCTCTACATGTTGGTCAATGCATTCCCGGAAATCACCTTAGCTTTCACCCCTCACCTTCACCCCTCATCCTCCACCTTAGACCGGGATCGGACGGAGATCCGGGTTTTCCCGATATAGGGTTTACCCTATAGGTGATTTCCCCTATACTCCTCGCCAGGTTATCAACTGACCGGCATCCAATGCGCCACCCGCGGCGCCCGCCGGCCGATTGCAGAAACGGTCCTGCTTATGAATAAAACGCTCATCTTCGCCTCGCTCGGGGTGTTTCTTCTCGTCTCGGGCCCGGATGCCGAGGCACGCGTCAAACCGGGGCATGCTCAAAAGGGCATCGCCTCCTTCTACCACGACAGCCTCCATGGTCGGAAGACCGCAAGCGGGGCCATTTACAACAAGAACATCCCCAGCGCAGCACACAAGACCCTTCCCCTCGGCAGCAAGGTCCGCGTGACCGACACCAAGACCGGCAAGAGCATCGTCGTCAAGGTCAACGACCGCGGCCCCTTCGTGAAAGGCCGAATCATCGATCTCTCCCGCAGCGCCGCACGCGAGTTGGGGATGATCAAGAAGGGGCTGGCGAAGGTCGAGGTCGAGGTGCTGAGCATCCCGAAGGCACGCGGCTCCTGATCCGACCGCATCCATTCCGCTCACTCCCATCGAAACATCCAGGCCGCGAAGGTCAGCAAGAGGAGTGCGAGACCGGCCAGCAGGCCGATCTGGGGAAGGACATCAACCACGCCTGCGCCGTCGATCATGACGGCCCGCGCACCTTCCACGACATGGGTCAGCGGCAAGAATCGGGACAGGATTTGAGCCGCGCCGCTGGCCCCCTCCATCGAGAACCACACCCCCGAGAGCAGCAGCATCGGCCAGGAGATGAGGTTGAGCAGGCCGTCCGCGACCTCCTCCGTGCGCAGACGCGAGGAGACGATCAGTCCGAGGCTGATCAGACAGAGCGCTCCGGCCACATAGACCAGCAGCAAAGCAAGGTAGGAGCCGCGCATCGGGAAGTCCAGCAGAAGACTGGCGCCGATGTAGACCACGAGGCTCGCCCCGAGAACCACCAGCAGACGCGAGAACACCTGCGCGGTGAGAAACTCCCACGGACTCAGCGGCGTTGCCTTGAGGCGACGTAGCACGCCGTTCTTGCGGTAGCGCACGATCACCCAGCCGACACCCCAGAGACTGGAGAACATAATGTTCATCGCCAGCACGCCGGGCAGCACCCAGTCGACATAGCGCAAGGCAGTACCGCTCACGGTCACGCGCTGCGGGACGGCGCCAGCAGCCGACGAACCTTGACCGTCTGACCCTTGCGAACCCTGTAAGAGACGCTCGACGAGATACCCGTTGGCCGACTCGGAGTTCACCCAGTAGCGCGGACGATCGCCCGGATCCAACAAGAGATCCAACTGATGGCGCTCCACCTTGGCGATCGCCGCCGCCGGGTCGATCACCGGGATGAACTGGATATGACGGGTCTGCAGGAACGGGAAGGCTGCGGACGCTGGTGCAGGGTCGTCGGCAAGCACACCGACCTTGAAGACGTCCGGGGCGGTGTCGCTGAAGATGAAGGCAAAGGCCAGAACCATCATGATCGGCATCATGATGTTCCAGGAGAGCCCGGCCCGATCGCGATAGAACTCGCGGTTACGGGCGACGAGGATGGTCAGGATACGGCGCCACATGAGATGTTCCGAGTGTTTGGAGGACAATCCGCAAGATCGAGGCCGTACGATCGAGACCGAGGGATCGAGCACGCCGGAGCCCCACGGAGCTAAACCGCGTCCAGTGCGAGACGCGCGTTTTCGAGTGAGATCGACAATGGGCGTATCCACGACCCTTCGCGCGGACGCGGTTTAAAATAATATATTTCTCAGCATCTTAAATCGCGCACACTCCAGCGGTCGTGACGTCTGCCGGGGCCGAGCCGATCCCAAAAAACATCGCATACCGCGCCGGGCGCGGTTTAAGACCGCAGATCATGTCCGGTCAGTTTCAGAAAGAGGTCTTCGAGATTCGGCGTCGCCACCCTCAGATCCGTCAGATCGGCCCCGACGCGCTCGATCTCGGCCAACATCGGCGGGACCTCCTCGGCAAAAAGCTCGATGGTCCCGTCGCGCCGCTCGGCCGTCGGCGGAAGTGCAGCCCCGACGGGCCACGCGGACTCGGGAAGGCGAATCACGGTGGCCGGGAAATGATCCCGAACCAAACGCGCCGGTTGCCCCTCGGCGATGATCCGCCCGTGATCAACGATCGCAATTCGATCGCAGAGCCGCTCGGCCTCTTCCATATAATGCGTGGTCAAGACGATGGTCTTGCCGCGCCGACGCACCGTCTCGATCAGACCCCAGAAGTTGCGTCTGGACTGCGGATCCAGACCGGTCGTCGGCTCGTCGAGAAACACCAGGTCCGGGTCGTTGACCAAGGCGATGGCCAAGAGCAGGCGCTGGCGTTGGCCACCCGAGAGCTTGCGCGTATCCCGATCCAGGATCTCCGCGAGATTGCACAGCCGAATGAGCTCGTCGCGGTCCGCGGTGCGCCGGTAGAGGGTCGCGAACATGTCGAGCGACTCGCGCACCGTCTGAAAATCCTGCAGCGCGGTCGCCTGAAACTGGATGCCGACCGATTCGCGATAGGCGCGATCGAGCGGCCGGCCGCGATAGAGCACGGTGCCCGAGGTCGGGGTCTGGATGCCCTCCAGCATCTCCAAGGTCGTCGTCTTCCCGGCCCCGTTTGGACCCAAGAGCCCAAAACACTGACCAGCTTCGACACGAAAACCGATACCATCCACGGCGCGCACGCCAGGATAGACCCGGACAAGATCATGGGCTTCGAGCAGAATAGTCACAGCGGCAGAGTATACGCGATTCGTCCCGAGCCCAACGGGCGGAGCCCGGGCGGGATCGCAAGCACTGCCCGATCGCATGCCGCGGGCCAAACCCTCGTGGCGCAGGTCTGGACCAATGCCATCGCCGCCCTGATTTCGCTTTTCATGGTCACAGCCTGCACCTCCCCGAATATCGTCGAATCCCCCGACACGAGCAGCGGGTCGACTGGCCTCGGCCTCGACCACGCACGGATGGACGACGGCTATCGTCTGCCCCTGCGCGTTTGGAGCGGCGCCGACCCCCCGCAAAAGGTCGTGCTCGGGCTCCACGGCTTCAACGACTACGCGAACGCCTTCGCCCCCTTGGGCCGTGAGCTTGCGGCTGCGGGCATCACCACCTACGCGGTCGACCAGCGCGGTTTCGGCGCCGCCGCCTTGCCCGGTCGCTGGCACGGCAGCGGCCGTCTCGCCGCGGATCTACGTCATCTGGTCGATCTGCTGCGCGCGCGCCATCCGAATGCCCGTCTCTATGTGGCCGGCGAGAGCATGGGCGGCGCCGTCGTACTGACCGCCACGGCGCAGGGGCCACTGCCGGTCGACGGACTGATCCTGATCGCACCCGCGGTCTGGTCGCGCGACACCATGCCCTGGTATCAACGCCTCGCCTTGGACGGTGCCGTGCACACCCTACCCTGGCTGAAGCTGACCGGCGAAGGCATCCGTCTCAGTCCGTCCGACCATATCGAGATGCTGCGGGCGATGGGCAAGGATCCGCTCGTCATCAAGGCGACCCGGGTCGATGCCCTCTGGGGGATCACCGACCTGATGGACCGGGCGCAAGCCGCAGCGGGCCGACTGCAGACCCCTGCCCTGCTGCTTTACGGCGAGCAGGACGAGATCATCCCCAAAAATGCCTTTTGCCGCTTCCTGGCGAAACTACCCGTCAAGGATCCGAGTCTGATGTTCGTTCTCTACGAGCACGGATGGCACATGCTGCCGCGCGACCGCCAAGGGGCACGCGTACGCGCCGATATCGCGGCCTGGCTTAAAGACCGAAATGCCTCGCTGCCGTCGGGCGAAGCCACATCGCCACACGGACCGCGGGCGAGCGCATTTTGCCGCAAGACGCCGTAGGTTGCGCCGACGATAGGAAGCGCAACCCTGCCCGTGCTGAAGTTGTGCCTCGCTCGGCTCGGCACAACCTACGGCAGACACGCGCGCAGTACTGACACAAGCCGCGCCGGGGACATATCATCTAAGGTGAAAGGTGAAAGGTGAAAGGCCAACCTGCCACCGACTTTGACCTTTGACCTTTGACCTTTCCATTCCGACCGGAGATCCACCATGGCCTTCACCCGTCGTCGCTTCACCCACACCATGATCGGCGCACTCGGCGTCGCAATGCTGCCGCTGCGTCCCGCCGCAGCCAACCTGGTCGAGGGTCGCGATTGGCGCGCCGTCTCGCCGCCGCAGCCCGGGACGACTCCCGATAAGATCGAGGTCCTCGAATTCTTCTCATACGGCTGCCCGCATTGCATGGACCTCAACCCGGTTATCAAGCCCTGGGCCGCCAAGCTGCCGGAGGACGTCACCTTCCGACAGGTCCCGGTGACCTTCGGTCGGGCCGCTTGGAACAATCTCGCGCGACTCTTCTTTGCGCTGGAATACAGCGGCGACCTGGATCGACTCAATCAAGAGGTCTTCGTGGCGCTGCATCACGACCGGACCAAGCTCTTCACCGAGAAGGACGTCTTCGCATGGGTCGCGAGCAAGGGCGTGGACGTCGCGACCTTCGAGCCCTTGTTCAATTCGTTCGCGGTCGAGACTCAGATCAAACGCAGCGACACCCTTGTCGAGCGTTATCGCGTCGATGCAGTGCCCATGATCACTGTCGGCGGTCGGTACGTCGTGGTCGGTCAGCAGGCTAAAGGCTTCCCCGAGATGCTCGCGATCGCCGACGACCTGATCCTGATGGCGCGCGAGCAGACGGCGGCGACTTGACCGAACCCGCGCCATCAGCCGGGCCGCTTCGCGACGCCGAGCAGACTTCCCGATCGGCCGAGGTCGCGCCGATGCGGGACACGCTCGCGGCCGCCGACGCCGAGCGCGTCTCGACCGGACTTTCCGGACTGGACCTCGTCCTGGACGGCCTGCGCATCGGCGATAACGTGGTCTGGCGCATCGACGATATCGAGGACTACCGCGGCTTCGTCGATCCCTTCGTCGCCCAGGCCGTCGCGGGCGAGCGCTCCATCATCTATTTGCGCTTCGGCCGACATGCGCCGTTGGTCGCACCGGGGCCGGGCATCAAGATCGTCTCGATCGACGCCCTGCGCGGCTTCGAGGCATTCACTTGCCACGTCCACCGCCTGATCACGGACTACGGCCGAGGCGCCTTCTACGTCTTCGACTGTCTCTCCGATCTGCTCTCGGCCTGGGCCACGGACCTGATGGTCGGCAACCTCTTCCAGGTCATCTGCCCCTATCTCTATCGGCTCGACACCGTCGCCTATTTCGGTCTTCTCTCGCGCAGCCACTGCTACACCACCATGGCGCGGATCCGCGACACCACGCAGGTCCTGATCGATGTCCGACGCGCCGAGAGCGGCTGCTACGTCCAACCCGTCAAGGTCTGGCAGCGCCAGTCGCCGACCATGTTCCTACCGCACATCCACCAGGGCGAGGCATTCTTCCCCGTGGTCGACAGCAGCGACGCGACCCGGCTCCACGCGGATCTCGAACGCCGTAAAGGCGAGACCACGCAGCGCCAGCTCGACTACTGGGATCGGCTCTTCCTCGATGCCGCCGAGGTCCTCAATCAAGACGCCGACGACGAGCGACGCCGCGCGGTTTTGGAGCAGCTCTATCCGATCCTGATCAGCCGCGACGAGCGCATCATCGCCCTTGCGCGTCGCTATCTCGGTCTGCAGGACCTTCTCGAGATCCGGGCGCGCATGATCGGCAGCGGCTATATCGGCGGCAAGGCGGTCGGGATGCTGCTCGCACGCCGCATCCTGTTGCAGGACGATCCCGAGCGCTGGGGGCGTCATCTCGAGCCGCACGACTCCTTCTTTCTCGGGTCCGATGTCTATTATTCGTATCTGGTGCACAACGGCTGGTGGCCCAGGATCATGCGCCAGCGCACCGAGGCGGGGTATTTCACAGAGGCCCAATCCCTGCGCGAGGACATGCTGCGCGGCCGGCTTCCGGAAGAAGTCCGCTCGGAGCTCGAGCGGATGCTCGACTATTTCGGGCAGTATCCGATCCTGGTGCGCTCGAGCAGCCTGCTCGAAGACGGCTTCGGCAACGCCTTCGCCGGCAAATACGAAAGCCTCTTCCTGGTCAACCAAGGCTCACCCGAGCAACGGCTGGCCCAGCTCGAAGAGGCGATCTGCCGCGTCTTCGCCAGCACCATGAGCGAGGACGCCCTCACCTACCGCCGCCAACGCGGGTTGGCCGACCTCGAAGAGCCGATGGCGCTGCTCCTGCAACGCGTCTGCGGGCGCTATCACGGGCGCTATTACTTCCCGGATGCTGCCGGTGTGGGCGTGTCGCGCAATACCTTCGTCTGGGAAGAGTCCATGGACCCGACCGCCGGCATGGTCCGTCTGGTGATGGGTCTCGGCACCCGTGCGGTCGACCGCATCGAAGGCGATCACGCCTGCGTGGTGGCGCTTGATCAGCCGCACAAACGCCCCTTCCGCGATCGCAACGACGCCATGCGCTTCTCCCAGCATGACATCGACGTGCTCGACATCTCCGACAACCGTCTAAGCACGCTCGCCGTAAGACACCTAACGAGCGACCCTGAGCTGCCGCTGCGCTGGTGCGCCGAGCTCGACCGCGAGGCGACTCAACGCTCGCGCGAGCGCACCGGTGGCAACCCCGTCTGGCGCCTGACCTTCACGCCGCTCCTGCGCGAGACCCCGTTCGTCGAGCTGATGCAGCACCTACTCAAGACCCTGGAAGCCGCCTACGCCTACCCGGTCGACGTCGAGTTCACCCTGCATCTCGCCGCGGACGGCACCCCATCCTTCAGTCTCGTCCAGTGCCGACCGCTGCAGACACTCGGTCTCAACCAACGCGTCGAGCTCCCGGACGCGGTGCCGAGCCGGCGGCTCTTCTTCGCGACCGACGGCCATTTCATGGGCGGCAACATCGACCAGCCGATTGCACGCATCATCCATGTCGACGGCCCGCGCTACAGCGCCCTGACCACGGTGCAGAAGTTCGCCGTCGCCCGCCTGGTCGGACGGCTCAACCGTCGCATCGCCGATCGCGACGACTGCCCCACCCTGCTGATCGGACCCGGCCGCTGGGGCACCAGCTCACCCGAGCTGGGCGTGCCGATCCGCTTCGCCGATATCAGCCGGGTCGCCGTTATCGCCGAGGTCGCCGAGCTCGGCGACGGCATGGTGCCGGACCTGTCCTTCGGCTCGCACTTCTTCCAGGATCTCGTCGAATCCCAGATCGCCTATGTCGCCCTCTTCCCGCACCTCGGCGAGGCCAGCTACAACCCCGGCTGGCTGAGCGCCCTGCCGGCATCCACTCGACTCCCCCTCGACCTCGAAGACCCGCCGGACGACGCCGTCGCGGCCGCCCTCACCTGGCTCGATTTGCGCGATACCGGTCTGCGCGTGGTCGCGGATGTCTTGTATCAGCGGTTGGTGTGTTATCAGGCGGCGGGCTGAGGGCCGAGCTCGGCGGCACCACCTTGCCGCCGACCCTTCAACGCTGGCTCCAGCTCGAAATGCCTCTCACGGAGACACGGAGCAGCAATTCCAAACTTGACTCCTCGGCGGCCGGCAAGCCCATGGGACCGCCGACTTCAGTCGGCGAGGATTCCTGCAAGCAGGGGCCGGCTACGCCAATTACCTCTGGCTCCCACGCTCCGGAGATCGTGAAAGAATTCGCCGTAGGCCGGGGTGAGGAACGAACCCCGGCATCCGCGGATTTACAACCGGTTGAAATGCCGGGGTTCGCAAGCTCACCCCGACCTACGCCATGCTGTCTTTCGGCCCATCGCAGGAGTATTTGCGCAGTCTCTCCGGCGTGGGAGCATAGTCGCGACGCTCCGGCGTCCCATGGCAGGCCCAACGCGCCAAGCCCCGGACCATGCCAACCGCGCGCTGCCGCCAGCCGCAACGCATGCCGTGCAGCGGCGTACGCCATTCGCGACGCGACGCTGGAGCGTCGCTGCCTTGCTCCCACGCTGGAGAGATCGGGCACGTATTCGCCCAACCACTCATCGGCGTTCAAACGTAGGCTGAGGTGAGCTTGCGAACCCCAGCATTTCATTGCCTTACGGAGCGGGGGATGCTGGGGTTCGTCCCTCACCCCAGCCTACGCAGAATAGTTGCACAGTCTCTGGAGCATGGGAGCCAGAGAGAATGAACCTGAACCCTTTCCGCTTTCCGCTCGCGATCGCGATTGCCGTGGTACGTCCCCGATTCCTTCACGCCGCCGCGTGACGGTGGCTGGGTCCAATCGCCGGATGCGGAAAACCGCATATCCGGTGGTGTGGGAGAGCTGACGGGCGCAATCCCGTCAGCCCGACCTGTTCCTATCCCACCCCTACCACCCCTACAGGGTCTTGGGGGAAACCGGGGACGTACCACGCGATCCATGCGGTTCCTTGGCCTTGCATCCTGAGCGCGCTATCGCAGGGGTAGCCGGCAAGTTGCTGGCTGAGTGGCTTCAAACCTCAGGAATCGTATGAAGCACCAGATCTCCGCTGCGCTTTGCCTTAAGCACCTGGTTCGTCAGATCCCCCGCGCAGTGATCGTTGACGAATCGCATCGCCTCCTGCAAACGTTCCCACTGCGTTTTCCGATCCAGACCGGCTTCACGAAACGCGATCACCCCGGGATGCAACTCGACCCCGTGGGCAAGCTGGATGAAATCACCGACATTCACCGTCACGACAATCTGGTTATTCGCATAGGCATGACGCCAGACCTGAATGTCGGGCTTGCCCTGAAGTCCCACGTCGACGGCGGCACTGGCGTCCAACCCCTGCTGGTTCGCCCAAGCGGCAAGCTGGGGTGACAGATTCTCGTCGATCAGCAGCTTCAAGGCGCGGTCGCGGTCAGCCTGATCTTCAGTGGTCCCGGCGGTCGGCCCGGCGCCTGGCCCATGCGTGAGCGTAGCTCGGCATAGCGCAGGGCTTTCTCGCTGAGCTGGGGGTAATCTTCGGCGATCTCGGAAAAAGGCACGCCCATGCGAAACTGCTCGACGAGATGCACGACCGGCACGCGTGTGCCCTTGAACACCGGCTCGCTGGAACAGACGTCGGGCCGGTTTTCGATCAGGTCTTCTCCTTGCAGGACTGTTCGCAACGCGCTGTGAGTGCTGTGCACGATCTTGGTCAGGTCGAGCGTGATCGGTACGTCGCCGGCACGCACCAGTTTGCGCCCCGTTCGACGCCAGCCGCCAACCTCACCGGCTTTGACCGTCAAGACCTTATAGAGCGCGCGCCTGTCCTCTGGGCTCAACACCAACCCCTCGCGCTCCAAGGTCCCCTTCAACTTGAAATAGAGCACCTCGCGAAACCGCAGACGGTGACGCTTGAGCCCGTCGGTCTGCGCAGGCATATGCAACACGCGGAAAAACTCCTGGCGCATCAGTTTGGTTTCCGGGCGAGCGAGCCGATCCGTCACGTCCGGACCGCTCGTCACAAACGCCGACTCAAGTCGGCGGTCCCACGGGTACCGGTCGCCAGGTGAGGCATTGCCGCAGGATGATCCCGGGCAGCGGCAACCGGACGTCGGCTTGGCCCGCGCGCGGCTCGGGTGGGCGCCGAGGGTGGCGTTGCGGGATGGGTTGAAGCCGACGATCGGGTATTTTGACGGGTTGTTGCGGAGGGTTGCTTGAGTCTCGGCTCTCGTGTGTGGTGGCCAAGGACAATCCTCACTAAAGTAGTCGTTCTAGCCATATCACCCATTTAGGGGGCAGCATGATTGTCGTGACTTCGGTCGCAGCCCAGAGCCGTTTCGGAGAGTTGATCGATCGGGCGCAGCGGGAGCCGATTGAGATGACGCGCCGCGGGCGGCGCCCTGGCTCCTTTGGGGGGCTCCCGAAGGGCGAGGCGAGAGGCGCTCGGCGCCGTTGTTGCCCGAGCTCGAAAGAGGGTCACTCTTCCTTCGCTCGCGCGCCTAGCCGCCGAACACTTCTCGCCTCGCTGAGCACGCAAAATAAGGTGGAACGGGGTACCGGGGGCCTGTCGGACTTCGCCGACGCCACGCGGCGGTTCGCGATTGGTCGATGACGTCGGCCGCGCCGCATCCACCGAACGCCGCTCCGGCCCGGTCATCGGCGCTCCCGGCCACCGGGGATGATGGATGCGCTGCGCTTATCCGCCCTCCACAATATGGGTGGCCGCGCCGGGATGTCCGGTTACTTTAAATTCCATGACCGCGAACCTGTACTGTGGTCGTAAAGAAAGGCGCTCATGCTTCTGATCTATCTTGATATCTGTTGCTACAACCGACCGATTGACAATCAGAGCCAGCCGTTGGCTCGGCTGCAGACCAAGGCCGGATCGGTACGCGAGAGCTGGGTCTCGCCGGTCTCGGCGAGGACCTCAAGCTGATCACGCCGGCGCCGAGCACGCTCCTGCAGCGCGGCGAGCTGCTCGGCAGTGAGTGTGGGCTGCCGGGCCGGACGCCTCGCCCGCATCGGCGGTGTCGATCTCCTCATGGTCGCGCTCGATGTCGCGCTCCAGTGCCGCCAGCTCCCGCTCAAGCTGCTGTTTGGTTTTGATGCTGCCCGCACTGGCATTGCCGTTGAAGAAACTGCCGTCCAGACCGACTCGGGTGCCGCCATACAGTCCCGGTTCACGGCACAGCAGCATGAACTGGCGATTGACCGCCTTGAGCGCCTTGGCGTTGTCTTTGCGGAAATCGGCAATCGTGTGGTCGCCCGGCTGCAGTCCCTTGAGCAGCCACATGACCCCCAGGTTGCGTTGACACTCGGCGGCCAGCCGCCGGCTGGAGTGCACCCGGTTCAGATCGCCGTAGAGATAGAGCTTGAGCAGGTCGGCCGGATCATAAGCGGGCTGACCGGCACCACCTGCCCCGGCGCCGTGCTTGAACCCCAGTTCACCGACATCGACCAGCAGGTCGACATCGACGCCGATCGCCCGTGCCGGGTTGTCCTCTGCGATGTCATCCTCCACGCTCGGCGGCAGCAACATCGGCTGGCTCGGCTCAAAGCCGCGCTTGTAGCGCCGTCCGCGCAGGACATCGGCCACCGCGGCGGCGGCACGCTTCGGTGCGGGCGTGCCCTCATCCTCGCCCGGCGGCAGGAAGGCGAGCTGCTCGGGCTCAACTGTCCGGTTCCGGCTGGCGGCGACGCTCGGAGCGCGGCTCCGGGATCTCGACGACGCGCTGGGCGGGGTTGGCGACGGTGCGCGCAGGGTGAGCCCGACAGGGACGCTCGTCAAGGCCATGGTCGAGATGGCCTGCGACGCCATCGTGAACACGCCAACGGCCCTGCCCCGGGCAGTATTCAGGTCCGACATCATTCGCGATGCCGAGGGCGAGGTGTCGGATTCCGTGCGCTGGACGCCCGCCGAGAGCCGGTCGTGGAGCTGCCGCTGCTCGGTCTGGTCAGCGCCGGGCAACCGGTCGTGGCCGTCGAGGAGCGCGAGACCCTGACTGCCCAGCCTTACGACATACTTAGGCGAACTCTGGAAACCTTCATACCGGGGGCGTAGGTTGTGCCGAGCCGTGCGAGGCACAACCAAACGTAGGAGGAAGTTGTGCTTCCTATCGTCAGCACAACCTACGGGTATGGAAGTTCGCAGAAATCGCCTTATGCCCCAACCCTCCCGAGACACATGCCCCTTTCACTGCGGCGTACCCTCCGGATCCTCGTAATACGACGGCGCCAACGGACTCTGCGCCCAGCCGAAGTGCTGGATTTACCGAAGCAACCGGCCTACCTCATCAAACGCCACCCCCGCTGCGCCGATAACTCGGCCAGGTGAAGGACACCACAGCGGAGTCGCCTTCGCAGAGCCGGTCCATGATCCGCTCGCCGAGATAACGCTCCATCTCCTCGTCGGTCAGGTTGCCGATCAGGATCGTGGCACGCAGGTTCGCATAGCGGGTATCGAGCACGTCGAACAGCATCGCGCGGCGTTTATCGTCGCTGCCGATCGTCAGTCCGACCTCGTCGAGCACCAGCAGGTCGGGGGCGGTCAGCATCGCCAGCGCCTCGCTTTCCGAGCACGCCGCCCGCGTCGCATAGGTGTCGCGCACCGTGCGCAGCGCGGCCGGGACGGACATGAACAGCCCGGTGTGGCCGGCCCGGATCACGCTCGCGAGGATGGCACAGGCGAGATGGGTCTTGCCGGTGCCGGGACCGCCGAGCAGGAGCAGGCTGTCGCCGTGACAGGCGCCGGCGGCAAAGCGCGCCGCGTAGCTGCGACAGACCATCGAGGCCAGCTGCTGCTCCGGCGTCGTAGCGCGATAGCTCTCGAAGGTCTTCGCGCGAAAGCGCGGGGGTATTCCGCAGCGTCCGACGGCCGATTCGAGCCGGCGTTGCGCCTCGTCCCGGCGTGCGGCGAGGAGTTGTCGGATCTCGCGGCGTCCGTGCTCCGCCAGCTCCTCAAGCGACATCAGCCGGCAGGAGCCAGGGGATGCGATCGGCGACACTGCCGCTCAAGAACGAGCGCCCGTCCACGGATCAGGACGGATCGAGCATCGCCGCAATCGTAAAGCTGATCACGCTCAAGATCAGCACTACAAACCCGACGGTCAGGATGATGTCGTCGTGCGGGACGGACAGGAACTGAACCAATTAGAGCGGTGCGATAGCGGCAAACATCAACACGATGCCGAGCATTCGCATCATCCCGCGTTGCTGTCGGTGGCAGCGCTGAACCGCCGTCGGCGTGGTCACGCTCAGCTCGCCAGCCTGACGAGCTCCAACACCGGCGCCTTGCGGACGTCCTCGCTGCTGCGATAAAGGCTGTAGAGCGCCGCGACCAGCTTGGCCTTCTTCGCCGGCGTCAACGCGGCGCCGATCTCGTCGAGTCCGGCTTCGACGGACTCGAGCAGGGTTTCCAACAACATCACGTCGACCGGACCCCGGACCCTCGCGTCCGTCCCGTCCTCGGCGTGCCCCTGTCCGGTCGCCAGCCAGAGCAGGGACACACCCGCCACGCGGGCGATATCGACCAGCTTGTCCGCCCCCGGAACGCTCGCGCCCGCGAGGTACTTGCGGAAGATGCTCTCGGAGGATGACGGACACGCACTCGACCCCCGACGGGGAGCTCCCCCGGACAAACCCTGCGCCGGACCTCGACTACGAGGTCGATACCCTGAATCTGATGTGGCTGCTCGGGGCACGCGAGCTGGCGCGCTCGGACGCGGAAAAGGCCGTCTTGGTCTATGGTCTCGACCGGGACACGCTGGACATCCTGCGCCATGCCTCGCTCGCGATGCTGCGCGAGCTGGCCGCTTCGGGCGTGCTGTTGTTTCGACCGCGCTTTCGTTTGCGCTGGCTGCAGGAACGTCTTCGGACGACCGGACCGTCCGCACTCGGGTTGGGGGCTGCAGGTGATTCTGCTCGCCGCCGAGGAGGTCGCCCAACCGTGAGACTTCAGCATCACGCCAAGACGCAGCTGGCGATCGCCTTGATCCGGCGCGGCATGCGCACCTCGCTTGTGGGGCGGATCAGCGGTCTGCGCCAGGCCGTACTGCGCGACCTGCACCACGAGACCCACGGCTGCAAGCCCTTGCCCGGTCAGTTGTCGAGCACCGGCAGTCTGCTCGGCACGGTGCGTCGGCAGGCCAACGCGTCGGTGTTCGCGGGCCTGTACCGCGCCTTCGGCGGCACGGCGGTTGAGCGGAGTATCGACATCGAAGCACTGCTCACGGGGCATCGCCTCTATCTGGAGCAGATGGCGCGGCTGGCGGCATCCGGCACGCTCGGCGCCCCTCTCGACACCAATCATGGCTGGGTGATTGCCCGCGACCTGACCACGGGGCTCGTGCTCTTTCGCACCTGCGAGCGTTGCGCGATCCCCTACGTTGCAGGGGCGTTCTCGCGCCGGGCCGTGGATTGCCCGATCTGTGCGTTGAAGGTGTCTCGAACAGCCCGCGAGGGCAAGGATGACGCATCGCCGGAGGGTCTCGCTTCCTCGAGTGCCGAGCAGGGCACTCCGAATCCGGACGCGAGTCAAGCAAGCGAATGAAGCGCCTCTACCACCGCCCGGAAGCCGCCGAGTACCTCGGGATGTCGGCCTCTTCTTTCGACGCCGTCGCCGCGCCGTTCCTGCCGCACATCCTGATCGGGCGCACGGGCAAACGATTCGAGACACCTGCGAGGTGCAAATTGGCACAAAAACAGGCACAGCAAACTAGACCAAAACGAAGGGACTTGTAACGCGTTGATTTGGCGCGCCCGACAGGATTCGAACCTGTGACCCCAGCCTTCGGAGGGCTGTACTCTATCCATCTGAGCTACGGGCGCTTTGGGGATTCTCGCTGTCCGGAATGTTGCGATTCGAGATGGAATCTGAAGTCCGGTTCAGCGAAGACCCTGAAGGATACTGCGATCTGCCACGGTCGTCCATGCCGATCTTACGCTCGGATTGTGCCGGGTCCGGCCGTTGGTCGAACCGTCCGAGTTTAGGCGAATTCCGGAAACCGTTATGCCAAGGGCGTTGTGCCGAGCCGTTCGAGGCACAACCAACCGTCAGCGCAAGTTGTGCTTCCTGTCGTCAGCACAACCTACGGGTATGGAAGTTTGCGGACATCGCCTTAAACCGCGCCCAGCGCGGTATGCGATGTTTTTGGATGGGATCGGCCCCGGCAGATTTGACGACCGCTGGAGCCGGCGCGGTTTAAGAGATTAAAAAATATATGATTCTAAACCGCGTCCCCGCTAAGGGCCGTGGATGCACCAAACGTCGAGCTCACTCGTAAAGTGAGCATCTCGCTCTGGACGCGGTTTAGTCGATGTCGAGCATGCCCTTGAGCGCATGCAGATGGCTCAGGCCGCGGGCCTTGCGGTTCTCGGGGGTCTCGTCGCGTGCGTTGTCCCAGCGCAGCTGATCCTTCGGCAGCTCGGCGAGAAAGCGGCTGGGCTCGCTGGTTACCCACTCGCCGTAGCGTTTGCGCCGGCGGGTGAGGGTGAAGGTGAGTGTGCGCTGGGCGCGGGTGATGCCGACATAGGCGAGACGGCGTTCTTCCTCGATGGTCTCTTCCTCGATGCTGGTGCGGTGGGGTAGCAGCTCCTCTTCCATGCCGACGAGGAAGACGTGCGGGAACTCCAGTCCCTTGGCGGCGTGCAGGGTCATGAGACTGATCCGGTCGCCGCCTTCGTCCTCGTCCTGGCGCTCCATGACGTCCATCAGGGTGAGATGGCTCGCCATCTCGGCGAGCGTCTTCTCCTGCAGCTCGCCCTTCTTGAGTGCGCCGAGCCAGTCGAGCAGATCGGTGACGTTGGCGTAACGGCGGTCGGCGACGGCTTGGCTGGAGGCGTTCTCGCGCAACCAGGCGGCGTAGTCGATCGCCTCGACCAGTGTGCGCATGGTCCCGACGGGGTCGGCCTCGCCGCGACGGGCGTACTCGGAGATCAGCGCGGTGAAGGCGTGGAGGCGCTCGCGTTGGCGCTCGCTCAGGTGCTCGCCGAGACCCAGCTCGCTGCAGGCATCCAGCAGATGGATGCCGCGCTCGCGGGCATAGTTCGCGAGCTTCTCCAGGGTCGTCGGGCCGATCTCGCGCCGCGGGGTGTTGACGATGCGCAGGAAGGCGGCATCGTCC
Organism: Thiocapsa sp. C2-2m; assembly: GCF_041903745.1. Taxonomy (NCBI): domain Bacteria; kingdom Pseudomonadati; phylum Pseudomonadota; class Gammaproteobacteria; order Chromatiales; family Chromatiaceae; genus Thiocapsa; species Thiocapsa sp. C2-2m. The sequence continues at coordinate 109,168 of NZ_JBBWVD010000016.1, forward strand.
TGCGGATTGGCGATCAGGCGCAGGTAGGCCATGAGGTCCTTCACCTCGGCGCGGGCGAAGAAGGAGGTCCCGCCGCTCAGGACATAGGGCACGTTGTGCTCGCGCAGCGCCTTCTCGAAAGGGCGTGCCTGATGGTTGCCGCGATAGAGGATGGCGATGTCGCCGAAGTCGGCCCCTTCGGCGAACTTCAGATGCAGGATCTCGGAGACCACCTGCTCGGCCTCGTGACCCTCGTCCTTGCAGTGCAGGACACGCGGCGGCTCGCCGGCGCCGTGCTCGCTCCAGAGGCGTTTCTCGAAGACATGCGGGTTGTTCGCGATGAGTGTGTTGGCGAGCCCAAGAATGGTGGCGCTGGAGCGGTAGTTCTGCTCCAGCATGATGACCTTCAGCTGCGGGTAGTCGGTCTGCAGGCGGGCCAGATTTTCGGGCCGCGCGCCGCGCCAGGCGTAGATGGATTGGTCGTCGTCGCCGACCACCGTGAAGGCCGCGCGCGGTCCGACCAGCCGGCGGACCAGGTCGTATTGCGCCCCGTTGGTGTCCTGGTATTCGTCGACCAAGAGGTAGCGGATCCGCCCTTGCCAGGTCTCGCGCAGCTCCGGATGCTCGGCGAGCATCCGTGCCGGGCCAAGAATGAGGTCGTCGAAATCGACCGTGTTGTAGGCACGCAGACTGCGCTCGTAGTCGGCATAGAACGCGGCGAGTCTGGCCTCGAAGTCGTCTTCAGCTCGGCTGGCGGCCAGCGCGGGGTCGACCAAGTCGTTCTTCCAGCGCGAGATGCGGTGTTGGATGGCCGCCGGGCTGAAGGCGTCGCCGCCCCTGGTGTGGCGCAGATGCTCCTTGATCAGCGCCTCGGCGTCCTGGGCGTCGAGCAACGAGAACCGGGGGCGCAGCCCGGCGGGTTCCGGGTGTCGACGCAGCATGTCGAGGCCCAGCCGATGGAAGGTGGAGATGGTCAGGCCGCGCGTCTCGGTGCCCTTGATTCGGCTGGCGACGCGCTCGCGCATCTCGCGTGCGGCCTTATTGGTGAAAGTGAGGGCGCAGATGTGGCGAGGCGAGATCCCGCCTTGACCGATGAGGTGGGCGATCTTGCGGGTAATCACACGGGTCTTGCCGGATCCGGCGCCGGCCAAGACCAGGAGCGGCCCGGCGGTGTAGTGCACCGCCTCGAGTTGTCGGGGGTTGAGTCCGGTCATGCAGGAACCTGTGCGGTCGAGACGATCACGTTCTCGCGTACGGCGAGTCTGCGGCTGGCTGGGGTCGACAAAGATAACCTATCGGCCTTGGTCGAGCGCGTGCTGTCCTGCGTGTACTCCGTGTCTCCGTGTCTCCGTGTCTCCGTGAGAGATTTCAGAAACTGGTGTTGCTAAGCAAGTGCGTGTCCGGATGAGGCAATCCGGGTGCGTTCGTACTACCATGCAGGTCTTTCAATCGACGGTGAGATGGTGGCCCCGTGACGAGAACGATCCTGCTGACGATCCCGCTGCTGCTCTGCCTCGGGACGGCGTACGCGCAAGAGGAACAACCGTCGGCTGTCGGCGGTGGCTTTTTGGAGGCGCCGACGGTGATCCCGTCTCCGATCACCGGCGAGCCGGTGGAGCCCGAGATCACCATTATCGAATCCGGCGACGATGTGATCTACGAATACCGGATCCGCGGGGTGCTCTACATGGTCAGGATCCAACCCCAGTTCGGTCCGCCCTACTTCCTCTTCGACAGCAACGGCGACGGCATCCTGGACATGCAGGAGACTGCGGCGAACAACGTCTCGATCCCGCAGTGGGTCCTGTTCGAGTGGAATTGATGTCTGATCGCGGCGCGTCCGGGATGATGCGTCGGTCTCCAGTCTGCGGGCATGCGGGCATGCGGGTTGCCGGCGCCGTTCAGGCCGATCCGATGTATCGCCCGAGTCGCCTGTTCCTCGGTGAGCCCGAGGCTTGGAGCCCCGTATGAAGAACGATCCTCGGCCGGAAGGTCGGGTGCGCTTGCTTGGTGTCGCTGATCGGATCGATGCCGTCGTCCGACAGGTCGGCGAGTGGGCGACCTGGCTTTCGCTTGCCATGGTGTTGGTCACCTTCGCCGTGGTGGTGCTGCGCTACGCGTTCGACATCGGCTCGATTGCGCTGCAGGAGTCGGTGACCTACATGCATTCCGTTCTCTTCATGCTCGGTATCGCCTATACGCTGGGGCGCAACGGACATGTGCGGGTGGATATCCTCTACGAGCGTCTCTCGCGTCGCGGCCGTGCTCGGGTGGATCTGATCGGTACGCTCCTGCTATTGATACCCGTTTGCGTGCTGATCATTTGGCTCGGTTGGGCCTACGTCGCGGAATCCTGGCGTGTGCAGGAGGCCTCGCGCGAGACCGGCGGCCTCCCGGCCGTCTATCTGCTGAAGAGCCTGATCCTGATCATGCCGATCCTGCTGTTGGCGCAGGGCCTGTCCAACGCTCTGCGCTATCTGCTGTTTTTGACGGGGATGGAGGAGGCACTGCCGCCGTCGGATGGAGGCGCCGGTCATGCATGAGTTGATGCCGGTTCTGCTGTTTGTCGGTGTCGTCATCACCCTGCTGGCCGGATACCCGGTCGCCCTCTCGTTGGGCGGTACGGCGCTCGCGTTTGCACTGATCGGCGAGGCCTTCGGTCTGTTCGAGCCGGCGTTTCTCGAGGCGTTGCCCAATCGCCTCTACGGCGTCATGACCAACGAGACGCTGATCGCGGTCCCGCTCTTCGTCTTCATGGGCGTGATGCTCGAGCGCTCGCGGGTCGCCGAGAGCCTGCTCGACACCATGGCGATGCTGTTCGGACCCCTGCGCGGCGGGCTCGGGATCTCGGTGACCCTGGTCGGCATGCTGCTGGCAGCGAGTACCGGCATCGTCGGGGCGACGGTCGTGACCATGGGGCTCTTGTCCTTGCCGATCATGATGCGCCGCGGTTATTCGCCGAGCCTGGCAGCCGGGACCATCTGTGCGTCGGGGACCCTGGGTCAGATCATCCCGCCCTCGATCGTGCTGGTGCTGCTCGGGGATGTGCTCTCCTCGGCCTATCAGCAGGCGCAACTGGAGATGGGTGTCTGGTCGCCCGAGACCGTGTCGGTCGGCGATCTCTTCGTCGGCGCCTTGGTGCCCGGGCTGATACTGGTCGGCCTCTATATTCTCTATATCGTGGGTGTCGCGGTGTTTCGACCCGAGGCGGTGCCGGCGATGCCGCGCGAGGATCGACCGATCGACGGTGCCGCGCTGGCTTGGCGGGTCGTCTCGGTGCTGATCCCGCCCCTCTTTCTGGTGGTGGCGGTGTTGGGGTCGATACTGGGCGGGTTTGCGACACCGACGGAGGCGGCATCGGTCGGTGCGGTCGGTGCGCTGATCCTGGCCGCGGCGCGGGGTCGGCTGACGATCTCGACCCTGCGCGAGGTGGTGCGTCAGACCACCATGGTGACCAGTATGGTGTTCCTGATCTTCATCGGTGCCGCGATCTTCTCGTTGGTCTTCCGCGGTTTCGGCGGCGACGACCTGGTCACGGAATTTCTCACCGCCTTGCCCGGCGGAGTCGTCGGTGCAGTGGCGCTCGTGATGCTGGTGATGTTCCTGCTGGGGTTCATCCTGGACTTCATCGAGATCACCTTCGTGGTGGTCCCGATCGTGGGTCCTGTGTTGCTCGCGATGGGGCTGGATCCGGTCTGGCTCGGCGTGATGATGGCCATCAATCTCCAGACATCCTTCCTCACGCCGCCGTTTGGCTTCTCGCTCTTCTACCTGCGCGGGGTGGCTCCGCCCGAGATCACGACGGTCCACATCTACAAGGGTGTGGCGCCTTTTATCCTGATTCAGTTGCTCGTCCTTGGCCTTCTTGCGATCTGGCCCGCGCTGGCGACCTGGTTGCCCGGGTTGGTTTACGCGTCTTGAGCCGTCTTGACACGCTTGATCGGCAGCGTGTTGTCTGGTCAGCGTGTGCTTGATTGCCGACCGGTCGCGTCGGTGGCCTGCGGTGGCGGCGGCTGTCGGGTCACGTCCCGTGTCAGGCCGCGATAAAGGGCGGGCTGAGGATCCCGGAACATGACGCCGATGCCGGACCCGCGATGGTGGACCACGATGGCCGGGATCAGCCAATCCTTGCCCAGACATTCGAGCTCGAGCTCGACCAGGATTCCGGTCGGGAGGGTGAGGTTGCGGACTTCGAGGAACATGCCCTGATCGGACAGGTTGCAGGCGCGGGCGCAGATGAAGCTGCGTTTGCGATAACGGATCGAGACATGAAGGTCGATCGGGTGTCGGGCGCAGTAGCGGCGTTCGATATTCATTGAATTGTCTCTCCCCTAATCTTCGGTTTCGCGCGATAGTAGAAGCTCGACTTGACAAATCGGTTGAAATTGCGTGACGAAACGATGAACCTTGCCGAGGTTGGAACCGTCTTCGTCAGCCGTCGCGATGTTGCCAATAGCCCCAATCGTAGGTGCGATATTTCACGGGCATGAGATTCGTATAAAGCAGGATGCAGCGCGTGATCGAATGCAGGGTCTTGCGCAATCGGCTGCTCTCGATGCGCCGATGATCCGTCGCGTAAACCACCAGATCCTTCCGAAACGACACCGGAAAACCCGCCCGCCGAAGACGCCAGACGACCTCCGAGTCCTCGTTGCAGGTCAGTCTCAGGTCAAAACCGCCCACGCATGCGAGGGCATCCCGCCGTATCAATAGATTGGAGCCCGATGCGGCCGGGATTCCGCAGGCGTGGCTGATCGCTTGGGCGCGAGCGATGCGGTTGTAATAGGCGCGGAATCCGTCTCGGGAGAGCTTCGGTCCGTAATACACCGCACTCTCGGAAAGGGCCGCGAGTCTCTCGAAGTAACCCGGCGGAAACAGGATGTCGGCATCGCTGAACAGGAGCCAGTCGGTCCGTGCGAGATCGGCGCCCCGTTGTCTCGCATGCGTGACGGAACCGGGTTCGCGCAGGACGAGGGTGCGCTCGGGTCGCAGGCCCTCGATCAGGTCCGGCGTCTCGTCCCGGCTCGCATCCACCACGATGAGCTGAATCTCCGCGGGAACGGACGCCAGAAACTGCCGGATATTGTGGGCCTCGTCGCGCGTGGGAAGGATTAGTGTGATATCGCCCGGCAGCATTCCCGTTCATCCCTTCTCGCTCGGCAAAATAACCGTCGACCGAGTTTAAGGCGGAGTCATGTCAACGTGATGACACGATCGGTCGGGATCGGGGACCGGCTCGAGAGCGAGCCTAATGGTCTCAGAATGGTATGGGTCCGGGAATCCGGACAAAGAACCCCCGGAGTCCTGGGTTGAGGACTCCGGGGTAATCGCTTCCCCGGCTTGGGGATGCCGGGATTTGGGGTCGCCTTCAGGGGGATAGGCAACCCCGATGCGCTCGATAAATAAGACTGGATACGCCCGAGTAAGTTCCTCGGATGTTTAACCCGCAACGCGACTTTTTCACCTTTTAAACCGCGCCAGTTCCAACGGTCGTCAAGTCTGCCGGGGCCGATCCCATCCCAAAACATTGCATAGCGCACTTGGCGCGGTTTAATGGGCCTCGTCCCAGTTCTCTCCCACACCGATATCGACAATCAAGGGAACCGCCAGGTCGGCGGCGGATTCCATCATCGAGCGAATGCGGGTGCCGGCCGTCTCGACCGCATCGGCGGCGATCTCGAACACCAGCTCGTCGTGCACCTGCATGATCATCCGAACCGGCGGCCGCTCGGATTGGATCCAATCATCCGTCGCGATCATGGCGCGTTTGATGATGTCCGCCGCCGTCCCCTGCATGGGTGCGTTGATGGCGGTCCGCTCGGCGGCGGCACGGCGACTCTGATTGCTGTGCCCGATCTCGGACAGATAAAGCCGTCGGCCGAACAGGGTCTCGACATAGCGTTCCTCGCGCGCCTTTGCTCGGGTGCGCTCCATGAAGTCCTTGACCCCGGGATAGCGCTGAAAATAACGATCAACGTAGTCCTGTGCGGCACCTCGCTCGATGCCGAGCTGCTTGGCGAGCCCGAAGGCGGACATGCCGTAGATGAGTCCGAAGTTGATTGCCTTGGCCGAGCGGCGCTGCTCGCCGGTGACCGCCTCGGGCTCGAGGCCGAGGATCTCGGCGGCGGTCGCGCGATGGATGTCGAGCCCGCTCGCGAATGCCGCGAGCAGACGCTCGTCTCCCGAGAGATGCGCCATGATCCGCAGCTCGATCTGCGAGTAGTCGGCGGCGAGCAGACGGTTCCCCGGCTCGGCGACGAAGGCGCGGCGGATCCGGCGACCCTCGTCGGTGCGGATCGGGATGTTCTGCAGGTTCGGATCGCTGGAGGAGAGGCGGCCGGTCGCGGCCACCGCCTGGTGATAAGAGGTATGCACCCGTCCGGTGTCCGGGTTGACCATCTGGCGGAGTTTGTCGGTGTAGGTGGATTTAAGCTTCGACATGCTCCGGTGTTGAAGGATCAGATCCGGCAGCGCATGGCCGTCGGCGGCGAGCTGCTCGAGGACCGACTCCGAGGTCGAGGGCGCGCCGGTGGGTGTCTTGGCGACCACCGGCAGTCCCAATTCCTCGAAAAAGATCGCCCCGATCTGCTTGGGCGATCCCATGTTGAAGCGACGCCCGGCGGTCTCGTAGGCCCGGATCTCAATCTCCTGGATGTGCTTGGCAAGCTCTCCGCTCTGCACGGCGAGCAGGTCGGGATCGATCCGCACACCGTGGCGCTCCATGCGCGAGAGGATGGGGATCAGCGGAACCTCGATCTCCCGGTAGAGCGCGGCCATGCTCGGGATGGCTTCCAACCGGGGCCAGAGTACGCGATGCAGGCGCAGGGTCACGTCCGCGTCTTCGGCGGCATAGTGCCCGGCCTGCTCGAGCGGAATCTGATCGAAGGTGAGCTGTTTGGCGCCTTTGCCGGCGATGTGCTCGAAGTGGACCGTGTCGTGGTCCAGATATTTCTTGGCCAGCGAGTCCATGTCGTGACGGGTCGCCGTGCTGTCGAGGACGTAGCTCTCGAGCATGGTGTCGTGGGCGATGCCGCGTAGCTCGACGGCATAGCGGGCCAGGACGCTCATGTCGTACTTGAGGTTCTGGCCGACCTTGCGACGGTCGGGATCCTCCAGCAGGGGTTTGAGCAGTTCAAGCACCTCCAGGCGATCCAGTTGATCCGGCGCGCCCGGGTAGACATGGGCGACCGGGACATAGGCGGCCGCGCCCGGCTCGACCGACACCGAGAGGCCCACCAGCTCCGCGCGCATGTAGTCGAGGTCGGTCGTTTCGGTATCGAAGGCGAAGAGGTCCACGGATTCGATCCGAGCCATCCATGCGTCGAAGGCGTCTCGGGTGAGGACGACCTCGTAGTTTTGGCTCGGCTTCAACGCCGTCGATGGATCCGGGACATCCGCCTCTGCGCCGCCGGTGTCCGCGTCCTTCAGGGTGGCGAGCAGTCGGCGCGACTCGAAGCGCTCGTACCAACCGCGCAGGGTCTCGCGATCCGGCGGGGCAAGGCGCAGATCCGTGGGCTCCAGGTCCAGCGCGACGTCCCGTTTGATGGTGGTGAGCTCGCGTGACAGAGGCAATTGGTCCAGCACCGCGCGCAGATTCTCCCCGACCTTGCCCGTGATCTTGTCCGCGTTCGCGATGACCCCGTCCAGATCCCCGAAGTCCGCAATCCATTTGGCCGCCGTCTTCTTTCCGCATTTGGATACACCCGGAATGTTGTCGACGCTGTCGCCCATCAGGGCCAGATAGTCGACGATGCGCTCGGGCGGCACGCCGAACTTCTCTGCGACACCCGCCGGATCCAGCACCGTGTCCGTCATGGTGTTCACCAGCGTGACATGCTCGCCCACGAGCTGCGCCATGTCCTTGTCCCCGGTCGAGACCAGCGTCGGGATGCCCTGAGCCGCGGCGCGGGTCGCGAGCGTGCCGATGACGTCGTCGGCCTCCACGTCCGGGATCAACAGCAGCGGCAACCCCATCGCCCGGATCACCTCCTGCAGAGGCAGGATTTGCTCGCGCAGCTCGGCGGGCATGGCCGGCCGATTGGCCTTGTATTCCGGATAGATGTCGTCGCGAAACGTCTTGCCGGGCGCGTCGAAGACCACGCCGATGTAGTCGGGCCGATGCTCGTCGATGAGCTTGCGCAGCATGCTGATGACACCCATCAGCGCCCCTGTGGCCTCGCCCTTTGAGTTGGTCAGTTTGGGCAAGGCGTGATAGGCGCGAAACAGGTAGCCGGAGGCGTCGACCAGGATCAAAGGGTAGCGTGTTGCCATGGAGGTCTCGTCGGGGAGGTCGCGTCGGGGAGTCGGGGCGATGAGACGAACGTTAGCACAGGCGCGCCCTTGCGGCCCTGGATCGCGGACCGAACATCGCCAGGACATCCGCCGACGCGGGTCTTCTCGGGTTCAACCGCGTTCCTCGCGCCGGCGAGCGCGATGGGCTGGTCATGCAGGGTCACTCCCGGCGTATGCCTAGGGACAGGCCGCTGATGGCGGCGGCCTGATCGGGCGGGACGTGGGCCTCGAGATGAAGGATGGCCCCCGGCTCGAGCGCTTGCGGGCGTGAGGTCCCGCTCGTCGGATCGGCATCGGTTTGGACGCCTGAGTCGGTCGATGGCGGTGCCGCACGAACAAGTTCCCAGATCTGACAGTGCGCATCCGAATCCGCGGAGCGCCCCAAACACGAGAGCCAACGATGCGCATGCTTGCGATCCTTTCCCTTGCCCTGCTGTTCGCCCCGTCGGCCACGCTTGCCGCCGATCCCGGCGCCCTGATTCGCGACGGCGAGGCCAAGCTTCAGGCCGGGGATCTTCCGGCCGCCGTCGCCGTCCTGCAGGAGGCGGTCGCACTGGATCAGACCTCGGCGCTGGCGCGCCTGCGACTCGGCGGTGCGCTGCTGATGCAGCAGGACTATCCGGGCGCGATCGAGCAGTTTCGCGAGACCCTGAGGCCGGACCCGGACAATGCCAACGCCTTCGTCGGCATGTCGGTTGCGTATCTGCATCGCGGACGCTACGGAGTGGCCCGCGCGGCGTTGGACGAGGCGATCCGCATCGACCCGACAAAGCGCGAAGAGGCCGAGCCATTGACCGCCTATATCGACCGTGCGATGGCCCGCGCCGATGCGCCCCCGGCGAGATGCCGTCAGCACATCCGGAGTAACCACTCGCCACTCGCCACTCTACCCGTTAAAGCGGTTCCGGATCGACCTCGTCCATGGCGTTCCCGATCGGTCCGATCACATGTCCGGGGAGCCACCGCAAGAGGACCGCTTCGAGCTCGGCAACTTGGGCGGGCTTGGAGATGAAGTCGTCCATCCCGGCTGCCGTGCAGTCCTCGCGATCGCGCTCGGAAACGGCGGCGGTCATGGCGACGACGGGGATGCGCTCGCCATTGCCCCGCGACCGCTCGGCGGCGCGGATGGCGCGCGTCGCCTCATGCCCGCTCAGCGTGGGCATCTGGACATCCATCAGGATCAGATCGTACCGGTTGTCTTCCGTGAAGGCATCGACCGCGGCTTGACCATCGGCCGCTATCCGGGGCTCGATACCGAAGCGACGCAGCATCATGGTGACGACTTTCTGGTTCACTGCGTTGTCCTCCGCAACCAGAACCCGGGCATCGAAACGCCGCATCGCCCGCTGGGGCGCGGTCGGTGCGATGCCGGCACTCTGTCTGGACATCCCCAAGACCTTGGCGGCGGCATCGTGCAGCAGGATCTCCCGGACAGGTTTGAGCAAGGTGACCTCGATGCCGACGCGCCTTGCCTCGGGTCCCGGATAGCCGAGCGAGCTGAGCATGATCAGCCGAGTCGCGCTCAGCGCCGCGTCGCCCTTGATCCGATGTGCAAGCTCGATCCCGTCCATGCCGGGCATCTGCATGTCGAGGATCGCCAAGTCGAACGGCCGATCCTTCTCGAGCCCCTGCTGCAACGCCTGCAAGGCTTGCGGTCCGTCTTCCGCGCTGTGGGTTCGGGCGCCCCACCGTGAGAGGTGGTTCTCCAGGATCAGACGGTTGGTCGCGTTGTCGTCGACGATCAGCGTGCGGACGCCGCACAGATCGCTCTCCTCGCAAAGGGGTTTTTCGGCAGCGGCCTGCATGCTCAGCGTGAACCAGAAGGTCGAGCCGACACCGGACCGACTGTCGACGCCGATCTCCCCGCCCATCAGACCGACGAGCCGTTTGGAGATCACCAGACCCAGGCCGGTCCCGCCGAAGCGGCGTGTCGTGGAGGCGTCCGCTTGGGCAAAGGGCCGAAACAGGGACGCGAGGGCTTGCGGATCGATCCCGATCCCGGTATCAGAGACCTCGAATCGAATCATCCAGCCGTCTTCGGTCTGACGATCCAGGCCGACGCGGACCACGACCTCTCCGCACTCGGTGAACTTCACCGCGTTCCCCATCAGATTCATCAAAATCTGTCTGATGCGGTAGGGATCGCCAAGCAGCATGCGGGGCACGTCCGGGTTCACGAAGCTCGCAACCTCGAGCGCGCGCTCGCGCGCGCCGGAGGCGACCAGCGCCGTGACCTCTTCGACGGTGTTGCGCAGATCCAGCTCGATCGCCTGAAGGTCGAGCTTGCCGGCCTCGATCTTGGAAAAGTCCAGGATGTCGTTGATGACCGTGAGCAGTATGCCGCCCGACTTCTCGGCGGTGGTGATGAAATCCTGCTGCTGGCGGGTGAGTTGACTGTCGCGCAGCAGCTCCAGCATACCCAGCACGCCGTTCATCGGGGTGCGGATCTCGTGGCTCATCATCGCGAGGAACTCGCTCTTCGCCCGGTCCGCCGACATCGCCTCGTCGCGCGCGCTTGCAAGCGCCTCCATTTGCCGACGGGTTTCGGTGAGATCGCGCACGATGGCGGTGTAAACGCTGCCGGCGCCGACATCCACACGACTCATCGCGAGGTAGAGCGGGAAGCGTGTCGCGTCCTTGCGCAACCCCTCGAGCTCGCGAATCTCGGTCGGCGCATCCGCGTCGCCGAGGGTCCAGGCTCCGCGCATTCGTGCTTCATACTCCCCGCGATAGGGCTCGGGAAAGAGGATCGACATTGGCGTGCCGCGAATCTCCTCAGTGCCGTAGCCGAACATCCGCTCCGCGGCGAGGTTCATGGCGACCAGCCGGCCCGCCGCATCGATGTGGATGGCCCCGTCGGCCATGTTGTCGATGATCGCTCGATTGCGCTCGCGACTTTCGGTCAGGAATGCAAGCTCGCGACCGGTCGCGCGGTTCACGACGGCGGACCAGAGGATGAAGGCCGCAGCGCAGATTGCGACCGCGCCGAGCACCGGCATCGTCTGCTCATGCAGACCGGCGCGCACCCATTCCGACCAGCGTGTCGGGTCCGATCCGAGCGCAGCTGCCGGTGTTCTCGGATTCGTCAGCAGGGCACCGACGCTCGCCAAGGTTGCGCTGCCGATGAGTCCGAGGCCCCAGGCAAGGGACCGAACAAAAGGGCGCCTTCGCCGAGTGCCGGAACCGCGATTGCCTCGCAGATGATTGAGCTGAGACATCATTCTCGACAGGGGCCGTTGATAAGGAAAATGCCGGTTCGCGGTTTCGGTGGGTCAGGGATAAACCCCTGACATCGAGCTCCGGCCGATGAGCTATTCCTTGCTCGTTTTGGCCCGAGCGGACCCCGAGCCACAGGCTGCGTCCAAGCCTCACCCATGCGCCGCCGTGCGGATGTTATCACCATCGGATCGGGCTGCACCGAGGAGCTGCCCTCGGCGGGCGTCGGCGGGCCGGGATCGACGCTCAAACTCGACGCCCGGAGTCGATGCCGGAGTCGATGCCCAAACTCGAAGCACGGTTGACAGCGGGAGCGCCGCTCGACCAGAGTGCCGTTATTCGATTCTGAAACGGCAGGGTCTCCGTATGCAGCACCTTTGCGACATTGCCGATCTGTTCCTGAGCAGGGCACCGGCCTGTGATTACTGGACATTACGTCTGGTCGAGGAAGAGCACGATCATCTGGAAGTCCGCCAGGGCGTGGTCGAGCCGAGTCGGTTGACATATACCTCTGGCGCGATGGTGACCCTCGTCAAAGACGGCGGCATCGGTTACGGCGCGACCAGTGATCTCGGCGCTGCCGGGCTAAGTGCCGCGGCCGAGCGGGCGGCCGGCTGGGCGCAGGTCCATGCCCGGCTCGGCCTCTTCGAGGCCGGCATCTATCCGCGCAGCAGCACCCGTGCGGACTATCGCACGCCGATCGAGGAGCCTTGGTCGACGCTGCCGATCGGGGAGAAACTCGACATCCTGCAGGCCGCCAACAACGCCTTGGCGATCGACGATCGGATCGTCGACTGGTCCGCCTGGCTGGCGCGCCGCCGCGTGTCGCAGCTCCTGATCACGAGCGACGGCGGGCGTGTCTCGCAGATCCTGGATTATGTGCATCCGGGCCTGGTCGCGGTCGCGAACGAAGGGAGCCAAACGCAGCGCAGGCGTGGCGGCGGCTCGGACGGTTCTCAGCAGGGTGGTCTGGAGCGGATCGTTGCCGTGCGTCTGCTCGAGGAGGCCCCGCGGGTGGCGGAGGAGGCGCTCGCCCTCCTGGACGCCCCGGAATGTCCGGCGGACACGCGTGACCTTGTTCTGCTGCCGAGCCAGATGGTGCTGCAGATCCACGAGAGCATCGGCCATCCGTTGGAGCTCGACCGCATCTTGGGCGACGAGCGCAACTATGCCGGCACCAGCTTCGTCACGCCCGGCATGTTCGGACGCTACCGCTACGGCTCGGAGCTGCTGAACGTGACCTTCGATCCAACCGTGCCGATGGAGCTGGTCTCGGGTGTCGCCGACGACGAGGGCGCGCCCGCCGCGCGTGAGTACCTGATCCGACGCGGCATCCTGGAGCGTCCGCTCGGCGGAGCCTTGTCCCAAGCGCGCGCGGGCTTGCCCGGTACGGCGAACACGCGCGCGAGCAGTTGGGATCGCCCGCCGATCGACCGCATGGGCAACATCAACCTGGAACCGGTGGAGGGCGGTCTCGCCGATCTGATCGCGCAGGTGGAGCTGGGTGTGCTGATGGACACCAACCGCTCTTGGTCGATCGACGACAGCCGCAACAAGTTCCAGTTTGGCTGCGAGCTGGGTCGGCTGATCGAAAACGGCGAGCTCAAAGGGCTGGTGCGCAACCCCGGCTATCGCGGCATCTCGGCGAGCTTCTGGCGCAGCCTCGACGGCGTCGGCGGCCCGGAGACCTTGGAGATCCGCGGGGTGTGCAACTGCGGCAAGGGCGAGCCGAATCAATCGGTCTACGTCGGTCACGCGACGCCGCCCTGTCTGTTTCGGGACGTCGCAGTCTTCGGAGGTGGCGAATGAACGCCGATGCCTTTTTCGCCTTGGCCGATCATCTGAATGCCGAGCTGCACGGCGACGAGATCCTCTTTTCGAATCTTTCGAACGAGTCGTCCGACTTCGTGCGACTCAATCGCAACCGGGTGCGCCAGGCCGGGCATGTCGGCTCGACCGCCCTGGACTTGACCCTGAGCGAGGGCTCCCGACAGGTCGAGGGCGGCTGCGATCTGGCCGGCGATCCGACCGAGGATCAGGCCCGCGCGCGGCGTCTGCTCGCCCGACTGCGCGAGCGTTTGGCGCACGTCCCGGACGATCCCTATCTCAGCTATTCAGCCGAGCCGTCCGAGAGCGACCATTGCGGCGACGCACGACTTCCGGTCGCGGCCGAGGCGATCGGCGAGCTGATCGCGTCCGCCGACGAGATGGACCTGGTCGGGATCTGGGCAAGCGGCGAGATCGCCGAGGGGCTCGCAAGCTCGATCGGGCATCGCCACTGGCACGCGAGTACCAGCTTCAACCTCGATTGGAGCTGCTATCTGGAGGCGGACAAGGCGGTCAAATCCGCCTACAGCGGGTTCGACTGGGATCCGGCGATCCTGCGCGTCAAGCTCGCGACGATGCGCGAGGGGCTGCACATCATGTTCCGCCCCGCACGCATCCTGGAGCCGGGGCGCTACCGGGCCTATCTGGCGCCGAGCGCCGTCGGCGAGCTGATGGGGATGCTCGCCTGGGGCGGATTCGATCTGAAGAGCCACCGCACCCATCAGACCCCGCTGCTGAAGATGGCACGCGGCGAGCGCAGTTTCGACCCGCGCATCGGGATCCGCGAAGAGCACGACCGCGGTCTCGCACCCCGCTTCACGCCCGAGGGCTTTCCCACCCCGTCGCGGGTCGCCCTAGTGGAAGGCGGCCGTTTTGCCGAATGCCTCGTCGATGCACGCTCGGGCAAGGAATACGGCAAGCCGGTCAACGCCGCAAGCGATGCCCCCGGCTCGCTCGGCCTGGATCCCGGGACGCTGGACGCCGCCGATGTCCCGGGTCAACTCGACACTGGACTCTGGATCGGCAACCTCTGGTACTGCAACTGGTCCGATCCCAACGACTGTCGCGTCACCGGTATGACCCGCTTCGGCACCTACTGGGTCGAGGCCGGCGAGATCGTCGCCCCGGTCAAGGTCATGCGCTTCGACGACAGCCTCTACCATCTGCTCGGCGACCGCCTGGAGGGCCTGACGCGCGAGCGCGAGCTGCTCCTCTCCGCAGAGACCTACGAGGGGCGCTCGACCGACAGCGCCCTCTTGCCCGGTGTGCTCGTGTCCGGGATCGATTTGACGCTGTGAGACGGCGACACCCGAGGTCCGCAACCGTCGGCAGAGCGCCGTCTCGAGAACGCCTTTACATCGGAGTCTGACGATGGGCTACGCCGACCTGATCGAGAAAATCAAGTTATTGCCTCGCGACAAGCAAACCGAGGTGTTCGCGTTTGTCGATGCGCTGATGACTCAGCTCGCATCCAAGCGGAATTCGGACATGGGTGATTGGTCGGAGACAGATTTTAAGGAGATGTCGATTGCCGAGCTGTCCGGTGCGCCCGGACAGCTCGGTCTGTTCGACCTCGATCGCCAGATCCTTCAGGACAACCGGGCGACTTCAGTCGCCCGAGCGCGCCAACGCGGCGGACTGAAGTCCGCCTCCCCGGGGTGCCGACTGAAGTCGGCGTACCCGGGGGTGCGGCCGGAGTCTCGCGTCAGGTCGGGGAACCCAAGAGGCCTGGACGAAAGGATGACCAAGGCCCCCGGTTGATATCCCGCCCGATCAGGCGCTCGTCGATGCCTTCGCCGCGCTCCCGCCCGATCGCCGTGCGTTCGATTGGCCCGCCGCCTTTCCGGCCGTCTTTGCGCAGGGCGGCTTCGATGTCGTCATCGGCAACCCGCCCTATGTGCGCCAGGAGGCGCTGGGTCCGCTCAAGCCCTATCTCGCCCGGCGTTATGCCAGCTATCACGGGGTTGCAGATCTCTATGTCTATTTCTACGAGCGCGGTCTGGAGCTGCTCGCGCCGCGCGGCACCCTCAGCTACATTATCACCAACAAATGGTTGCGCGCCGGTTACGGCGAGCCGCTGCGCCGTCTGTTCATCCGGTGCCCTGGAGCCGTTACGACGCCGGCCCCTGGAGCCTGGAATCGCCCGAGGTCGAGACGCTGATGGGACGGCTGCGCGAGCGCGGCGTGCCGCTGGCCGAGTTTGTTAACTCGTGACACCGCTCTGCGGTGTCACGCCTCGACTGGCGCTCCGCGCCACGTGCTCCGCAGATCAGCCGTATGTTGCCTCGCAAAGAGCCCCAGCCGGCGCGGTTCCAGTGTTCTAATAGCGACCGGACCACCCGGCTCCCGTCGACCAGATGACTTAGGTCATGGTCGCTGGCGCGTCTCGCCGAGGTGACCAACACTTGGCAGCCCCCAAACTAGCGCCGTCCCCACCGACTCAGGCATGATTGCAGGCCGCCCGGGGTGTGCTGCGTCTTGCTCGCGACCGGCCCGTGGCGCGTTTAACCGGCCGAGCCGGTTTTCACCGAGGCTTGGTGTCGCAGCCGCAACGCAAGGGCGACTCCGATCCAGGATCCCCATCACTGATTTGAACCGCCTGCCGGTCGATCGGCCTGCTGGAGCGGTTTTGGAGGTATTCACCATGGTCGCAGGCCTCGACGAGAAGCTGGAGCCGATCTTTCAGGATGTCTTGCGCCGCAATCCGGGCGAGACCGAGTTTCACCAAGCGGTGCGCGAGGTGCTCGAGACCCTCGGCCCGGTGCTGGTCAAGTATCCCGAGCTGGCGGAGCAGAAGATCATCCAGCGCATCTGCGAGCCGGAGCGTCAGATTATCTTCCGCGTGCCCTGGCAGGACGACCGCGGCCAGATCCAGATCAATCGCGCCTTTCGGGTCGAGTTCAACAGTGCGCTCGGTCCCTACAAGGGCGGCATGCGCTTCCACCCCTCGGTCTATCTGGGGATCATCAAGTTCCTCGGCTTCGAGCAGATCTTCAAGAACGCGCTCACCGGGCTGCCGATCGGCGGCGGCAAGGGCGGCAGCGACTTCGACCCCAAGGGCAAGTCCGACGCCGAGATCATGCGTTTCTGCCAGAGCCTCATGACCGAGCTGTACCGCCACATCGGCGAGCACACCGACGTGCCTGCGGGGGATATCGGTGTCGGCGGGCGCGAGATCGGCTATCTCTTCGGCCAGTACAAACGCATCACCAATCGCTATGAGTCCGGCGTTTTGACCGGCAAGGGCCTGAATTGGGGCGGCAGCCGTGCACGCACGGAGGCGACGGGCTACGGCGCCATCTTCTTCCTCGAGGAGATGCTCAAGGTCCGCGGCGACTCGATCGAGGGCAAGACCTGCGTGGTCTCGGGCTCGGGCAACGTCGCCATCTACGCCATCGAGAAGGCGCAGGCGCTCGGCGCAAAGGTCATTGCCTGCTCGGACTCCAATGGCGTCGTGGTCGACCAGGACGGGATCGATCTGGCCCTGCTCAAGCAGATCAAGGAGGTCGAGCGTCGGCGTCTCAGCGCCTACGTTCAGGAGAAGACCGCCGCGACTTATCTCGAGGACGGTTGCATCTGGAACGTCCCCTGCCAGGTGGCGCTGCCCTGCGCAACGCAGAACGAGCTGACCGCGAAGGATGCCCAGATGTTGGTCAAGAATGGGTGTATCGCGCTCGCCGAAGGTGCCAACATGCCGACCACGCCCGAAGGGATCCACGTCCTCATGGACGCCGGCGTTGCATTCGGACCCGGCAAGGCCGCCAACGCCGGCGGCGTGGCCACCAGCGCCTTGGAGATGCAGCAGAACGCCAGCCGCGACTCCTGGAGCTTCGAGTACACCGAGCAGCGTCTCAAAGAAATCATGGTGAACATCCACCGCAACTGCTACGAGACCAGCGAGGAGTTCGACTCGAAGGGCAACTATGTGGTCGGCGCGAACATCGCCGGCTTCCTGAAGGTCGGCCACGCGATGGCGGCGCTGGGATTGGTCTAATCAGATGAAACCGCGCCCAGCGCGGTACGCGATGTTTTTGGATGGGATCGGCCCCGGCAGACTTGACGACCGCTGGAGTCGGCGCGGTTTAAGATATTTAAACCGTGTCTTCGCTAAGGGTTGTGGATGCCACCAAACGTCGAGCTCACTCGACAATGACGCATGTCGCTCTGGTCTCGGTTTAGATGGGTTCGGAGCCCTTTCTCTGGAGGCGTCCCCTCGCCACTGCTGCCTGGGGATCCCAAGCTTACAGCGCCCGGCCGGCACCGCCGGGTGGTTTGCGTATGGCGAACGCTGGCGGAGCAGGGGCCGGGGGCGAAACCAACGATGATGGCTCACTCGGGTAGGGGATTGCAGCGACAGCTCGATGCTCCTAACGTCACACCCTGTCGACACGACGCTGGAGCGTCGCGACGTGCTCTAACGTCGGAGCTTTGGAGCCGGAAGACTGACGTACCGACTCAGGCAGCCGCATTGGCGCCATCCAGCGCCAGACGAATCTCCACGACATCCCAGGGCACGAAGATCAGGCCAGCATCGTCGCGCGCCAACAAGCGCAGGTCGAGCAGTGACGTAACGTCGCGATGGACATTGCTGTAGTTGCGCTCCAGATGCTTGGCGAGCGCACGGATGGAGACCAGTCCCAGGCGCTTTAGCGCCTCCACCAGCGCAAGCCGCGCCGGTGTGAGCTTGCCGAATAGGTGGGCCGCGTCGGCAAAGCCTAGGTGATAGTCGGTTTCCGGCAGCCATTCGCCCGCGTCAGCGCGTGCCGCGATGGCCAGCGCTTGGTCGAAGTAGGCGCTCGGGCCGGGGATCTCGAATTTGAAACCATGTGGGCGCTCCGGCGTGGGATCCGGCAGTTGCCAGACGACCATCTGGACGATGGTCCCGTCTGGCCAGACCCGCTTGCCATTGATGATTCGCACCGCCGGCATCTATCGCGCAGGGCCTCGGCGGAGTCGGCGCCGAATTTGTTCTCGATCAGCCAGAGCAGAAGGTCGGCCTCGCCCTGACGATACCCTTTCTCGATCCCAGCGCGCTCAACAGTGGTGACGTAGGGCATCTGTTTGCTCTCCTCGTAGGTGAAGATCTCTTGGCGGAAGGCCGTTTCCAGGGTTCCGGGCAATTGGATCATCCAGTCGATGACGCGGAACAGCTCCAGAATGGTCTTGCGCGCATAGCCGCGATCGTATACCGAGCGCACGCGGATTTGTCGCCGCATTGCACGCCCCGCGCACGCCGAGACTGCGTTGCACCTCCTCGCCGTAGTGACCGCTACGCCTCGTCGGCGCGCCTTGTCCCGACGCGCGCGGGACGCACCCTGCTTACCGAAAAACCCACGTGCGCTCGGTATACGATGTCGGCGTCGCGGACGATCTGCTGGAACTCCTAGTCGAGGAACCGGTGGCCGCGTGACCAGTCGATGCCGGCATGGATGCGCGGAAAGAGCAGCGCGAGGAACTCCGGGAAGTCGCCCTCCAGGGCCTCCTTCCAGGGGTTGTCGTGGTCGCTGCGGGGCGCGGGCTCGGCGGTGTCGGTCATGCGGGGCTCCTGTGACGGGCGATGGTCGCAGTTGAGTCCCCTGCAGGGTTTGATGAACACTCAACGTGCCGCCCCGGGGCACTTGAGGACGGATGGTCCACGCAGCAGACGGCCTTGGACATCCTTTCGTTCATGCCTCTCGGGGTTCCCGATCGGGCGCGAGATTCCGGCCGCACGCCGGGTCCGCCGACTTCAGTCGGCAACTGGGGCGGGCGACTTCAGTCGCCCGAGTGCGCCCGGGCTCCGTGCCGTCCGGCGTAGGGACTCCGGTTACCCGTGCTCGACGCATCCACCCGAGCGCACGCCGTTGCAGGGCTCTTTCACCCGTTCGTGTCCCAGCTCAGTCGGTTTCATCGCTTCACCTCGTCACAGGAGCCTTCGGGGCTTCCCGAGTGCTCCGACGCCTCCCTTCCTGCATGCCACGGCCTGTCGACTCCGGCGGACATCCACACACTCGCCCTTTACGCGTGCTTCATATCGGCTTCCGGGTTCAGTACCCCGTCGCCATCCGCGGGTTGGCGATCTCGAAGCTGTACCAGCACTTCAGGGAGCGCGACCTCCCCTACGGCCTACAGGATTCTCTGTGTACGCTTGCCCTGTCTCTTGTTCGCGACTTGCGCCGCTCCGCAACAGGACCAACACGCGATACGGGTGGCATGATCGTGAAAACCACGCTGCCACACCGGAGCCGCCACCCCGGCGACCTCGCCGAGACGCCGTGCCGAGCGCCCCTTCAACCGCCGCATCACCGACGACAGATCCGCACCGTCGCCCAGCACGAACAACCAATGCAAATGATCCGGCATCACCACGAAAGCCAGACTCCGCACCTCCCCCGCCCGGTCCAGCAGCCGCATCTCGTCCACCAGGATCCGGCCCGACGTCAAATCCGCAAACACAGCCCGACGACCCTCGATCACCGTCGTCACGTGATACGCACGACCAGGCTCCGAGAACCGCCCCTTCAACAAATCGTCCCGAGACATACCCACCCCCGACCGCATCCATACGATAGCCAACACCGCATCATGCCGTGTAGGGACGTGAACGGGTAGGGGCGACTTCAGTCGCCCGGAAACCAAACCGCAGGAGCGGGGGGGGCGACTAAAGTCGCCCCTACACGCCCCTCACGCCCGACAGCGCCACTTGGCTGAACTCGGCTGATCCCCCCTCTGGCTCCCACGCTCTACCGCCATTGCTCGGCGGATCAATGAAGGTCGTGCCTGATCCTTGGCCTCGCGACGCGGAGCGTCGAGGCAACACTCCCACGCGGAGAGGTTGTCGATCATGGTATTGCCGACGAAGCGGATCCGCTTATCCCCGACCCCCGACCCCGGCCTTACGCAGATTCGCGTTCACGAGCTCGCTCGTGGTGAAGAACCCATTGGTGATGGCGTCCGTCACCATCCGGTTGCCCTCCTCCGGCATGGTCAAGTCGCCGAAGCGAATGCCGCCCTCCACATGCGCCGGCGGCACGCACAGCGTCTGCGCCGCGATCGCGCAGGCCATCGACGAGATCACGTCCCCCACCACCAGGCACAGATCGGAGCGCGCATCGAGCAATAACCGCTCTTAACGGGTCATAATCGCCGCCGTCTGCTCGGCCTGAGTTCCGGACCCGACATCCAGGTTCACATCCGGCGCCGGGATCCCGAGCTGGACAAAAAAATCGCCCGAAAGACGGGCGTCATAGTGTTGGCCGGTATGCACCAGGCGGTACCGCAGCGGACCGCCGGCCGCTTCTCGCGCCTGTAGCGCCTTAGGCGATTTCCGCAAACTTCCATACCCGTAGGTTGTGCTGACGATAGGAAGCACAACTTGCGCCGACGGTTGGTTGTGCCTCGCACGGCTCGGCACAACCTACGCCCTGTGGGTCTTCACCGGTGCGCAGGCCACCCTGTTCGTGGTCGGCAAGCGCTCGGTGGAGGTGGTGCGCGAGGTGCTCGGCACGGCGTTCACGGGTTGGCTGATGAGCGACGGGTTTTGGGCCTATCGCGACCTGGATCAGCGCCTGCGCTGCCTGGCCCACCTGATCCGCAAGGCCCACGGCTTGGAGGAGAGTCTGGATCGCGAGGCCCAACGCTTCGGCGCCCACCTGCTGAGGGTGCTCGAAACGGTGATCGCGGCAGTCTATGAGGTGCGCAGCGGCGCACCGCCGCCCGCCGGGGGATTGCGCGCACAGCATGCGGCGTTGCTCAAGGCGCTCCTCGATGCCTGTGAACGCCACGCCAACTCGCGTCATGAGAAGACGCGTGCGCTCGCGCGCGAGTTGCTCAACGATTGGGACACCTTTTGGGTGGTGCTCGATCATCCGGACTTGCCCTTGACGAATAATGAGGCGGAACGCGCCTTGAGGCATTGGGTGATCGCCCGGCGCATCGGCATGGGCACGCGCACGGATGAGGGAACCCGCGCCTTTGCCAATCTCGCCAGCGTCATCGAGACCTGTCGCAAGCGTGGTCGCTCGCCTTGGCCCTACCTCGCCGAGGTCATTCGCCAGCGCCGCCAAGGGTTGGCGGCGCCACCCCTGCCGTTGCCGGCGGGCACCTGATCCCCCTGACCGGCCCGCTTGAGGCAAGGGGAGCTAAACGATTACCTCACTGTAGGTCACGGGTGTCGGCGTTCCCCGTTCACACATCGGACAAGTCAGATCTTTGTGGGACATTAGCGTTCTCGGTGAAACGAAGCGAGGTTCACGGTTGCCGAGTCCATCGGCAGCGCCGCGGCGCGCGCGATCGGTGCGTCGGCGAGAAACCGCAGTAGATCGATGAAGTGGCAGGCTTCGCCGATGATGCGCCCGCCGCCGACCGCCGGATCCTGCGTCAAGAGGTCCGCCGGGATCGCCCTCGCGTTCACCGTCATCACGAACGTCTTCGGCCCGGTCACAAACGCCAACAGCGCCTTATCTTCTGCACCTGCGGCGCGAATCGCGCCAAGCGATTGAGGTCGGACTCACCGAGAGGGGATCCAGGGGGCATGTCAGGCATCTCCAGGCAACCAATCGTCTTCCAGCAAACGATCCAGCGCGTAAGGCAACGCGTCGGGAAAGTGCGCCGGCGACAATCCGGTTTCCTTGCTCGCCAATGTCGCGCCATCTCGATAGGCGGACGCGGCAGCCTCTGCGAACAGAGGCTTGAGGCTGGGAGAGTCCTGAAGCAGATCCCGTATGCGTAGCCTTTGCTCCAGGATGGAACCTCGCCAGGAACTGGACCGATGCGCTGGCTGGTACTGCCATTTGAGCAGATGCCCCAGGAGAATTTTCAGCCGACTGACCAACTCCTGGCGATCACGACGTCCCATCGTTTCCAGCTCCTCGACTAAATGCTCGATGTCCAACTCCTGGAATCGACGTTGCCGGAGCAGCTCCGCGGTCTGTTGTGTCCAGGCATGAATGTCGTGCTCGTAAAGATTAGTCATCGTCATTCAGCAATCCTCGTCGTGTCGGCTCCCCTCGCTCCCCTCGTTCCCAAGCGTCGAGACTGTGCAAGTATTCCTGCGATGGGCCGAAAGACAGCATGGCGTAGGCCGGGGTGAGCTTGCGAACCCCGGCATTTCAACCGGTTGCTAATCCACAGATGCTGGGGTTCGTTCCTCACCCCGGCCTACGGCGAATTCTTTCACAATCTCGGAGCTTGGGAACCCGCGCAAGAACCAGCACAAGAGCGAGAAGGCGACTGAAGTCGCCCCTACACACACCGACACGCCCCTACACGCCCCTACACGTCCCGAAGAGCGTTTCGGCGCAGCGTTTGGCCTCGTCCTAGCAGGGTAATCGATAATGATCAATCGCGGCTGATCAGCCCCTGCGGTTCTCTCGTTGCGCTTAAATCCTATCCGACCTAAAATCAGAGCTTATCTTGTAGCTTATTCGGGAGCCAAAGATGGACACGATTTACGCTGACCAAACGATCAGTATGTCTGAGTTCAAAAAGAACCCAGCGCAAGTGCTTCGCGCGGCAGGCGATAAGCCCGTGGCAGTGCTCAGCCATAACCGCCCCGCCTTCTACATGGTGACACCCAAGTTGTTCCAGTTGCTCGTCGACGAGCTAGCCGACCACGACTTGGTGGAGATTGCCCAGGAGCGCTTGACGCGCAGGCACACCGCCATTGATGTCGATATCGACCAGATCTGACGCCGGCGTGCCTTACCGACTTCAGTTCTTACCCGAGGCGCTTGAGGAATGGCAGACGCTTGATGGAAGCGCCAAGACCTTGCTGCGCAAGGCCCTCAAGAAACGGCTGGAGCAACCACGTGTCCCGGGTTCAGAACTTCACGCAGAGCTACGCAACTGTTACAAGATCAAATTGCGCAAGATCGGTTACCGGCTCGTCTACGCCGTTGAGGATGATGCGCTGGTCGTGCTGGTACTCTCGGTCGGCAAACGAGAGGAGATGGCGGCCTACCTGCAGGCCATCGAGCGGCTTCTGACCAAGCACAAAACTGATCGCTGATCCGACGCGGGACGGGGTTTGAACCACGTCTCGGGCGTTACGAGCGCTCCTCCAGTGCTTGCGCGTCTGATGGCGATCTCACTTGTGTGCTACGGGAAACCCCGCTTCTTCTACAGGCCGATCGGCTGTCTCCGAATGTGCGACGGGAGGTCTGACCCCGGGCTCTTGGGCCGACCCATCCCGTAGGTCGGCAATACCTTGCCGACCCGGTCGCCGAAGGCGACCGGTGCTAACTTGAAATGCCGCCGAGAGTCCGGCTACCGCCGATCGTCACAATGGGATCACCGCCGCATGACGACGGGGCCTTCCGTTACGCTGGTCGCGAAGCTCCTGCTTCGCGATCCGAGAGACGAAGCTCCGCTTCACGACTCCAGCCCACAGCGCATTGATAAATCCGTGAAGCAGAGCGGGCGTCGGACGCGGAGCGTCCACACGACACTCCTACGCAGACCGTGGGCGGAGCGAGTCCGAGATGGTCTTGCGCGCATAGCCGCGATCATACATCAGGCGAATCAAGCGAAACTTCCAGGCTTTGCGGGTTTCGGCATCCTTGGCGGCCTTGGCGCGGATCTGGGCCATGACGACCAGGGCGAAGGGGTTGTCGCTGGCCTCGAGCGCGGGCCAGCGTTCGGGGGTGTCCCAGTCGATGAGCTTGACCATCGGAAACTGGAAGGTCACCGAACAGCCCCAGAGGTCGTCGTGGTAGTGCTCGGGACGAAAGCGCGGATCGGTGTCGGCGTCGCGGACGATCTGCTGGAACTCCTTGTCGAGGAAACGGTGGCCACGTGACTAGTCGATGCCGGCGTGGATGCGTGGAAAGAGCAGCGCGAGGAACTCCGGGAAGTAGCCTTCGAGGGCTTCTTTCCAGGGGCTGTCATGGTCGCTGCGGGGCGTGGGCTCGGCGGTGTCGGTCATGCGGGGCTCCTGTGACGGGCGATGGTCGCAGTTGAGTCCCCTGCAGGGTTTGATGAACACTCAACGTGCCGCCCCGGTGCGCTTGAGTGGATTTCGGTTGATGTAGGGTTTGCTGTGCGGACCGATGGCCGATGCGGACCGACGAGGTTTCGGGCCGGGCGTGGGCGGTGCGGTCGAGCGGGGATGGTCCGCGCAGCGGACCCTACGGGAAAAGGCCGGTTCGTCGCCGATCGCGATGACCGTGGTACGTCCCCGGTTTCCAGCAACGTCTTAGGCGTGATGGAGGGGTTGTACGGCAAGGCGCAGGCCCAGTGCCTTGAGGATCGCCGTCAGGCTGCGGAGCTCGGGGTTTCCTTCGGGCGAAAGCGTGCGGTAGAGCTGGTTTGGGTGTAGATGGGCCTGCTTGGCAATCCGGGCAACACCGCCGAATGCCTTGGACATCTGGCGCAGCGCAATCAACATGTCGGCTTGATCTCCGTTTGCGAGAATATCATTGAGATATTGGGTCGCGAAGGCCGCATCCTCCCTGAAGAGCTCGGCCATGGCTTCATCATGGGTTCTATCTTTCATTGTCGGGCCTCTGTTGCCAGTCTCGCCAGTACCCTACCGCTCGAGCAATGTCGGCATCCTGAGAGCGTTTTGTCGCCACCGCACAGTAGGAGAACCATGCGCAACCCGGCCAGTGCGTAATAGAGGCGATAGCCAGCACCGACATGAATCCGCAGCTCCCATACCCCATCGCGGCAGAATTTGTGATCGCCGAGATTATCCAATTCCAACCGGTTGATGCGCTTAATGATCTGAACTTTTGCAATCGGGTCGCGTACCTGCTTGAGCCAGTCAAAAAACACGTCATGGCCGTCAGTCGTCAGATAGTGGCGGATTTCGTACATTGCACAGTGTCGTTTATAAACGAATTCATGTCAAATCGGCTCTCGGCGAATCTTGTAGGGTAGGCGCAGCACAGGGAGTTCGTGAACGCCTCGCCATCGTCATCGAACCGGCAAGGTGAGGGGCGTGGCGTGCACCCTGCGCAATGCGCTCCAAAAACCGTCGAGTGCCCCTACAGACGCCCTCCAATCTTCCCGGCAACCTCAACCGCACAAGCCACCGTATCCGGCCGCGCGCGATCGAAGACCTCGTTGGCCCACAGCATCACGATCATCTCCTCCTCGCCGATGTTGGTGATGTCGTGCGCCCAGCCCGGGATGGTCTCGACGATGGTCGGCTCCTCGCCACGTGCCACGATGGCCGAGGTCACGAACACGGGGTGACGCAGCGCCAGTCTCAAGCAGATGGCTCGTAAGCCAGCGAGGCCGATCGGTTGGCGATCGCGATAACCGTATCAAGGGTAGCCAAAGAACTCCATGCCTTGATTGATCGCATCGCGACGCTCGATGTCGGGATTCGCATCGTTTTCAAGATCGAGTATTGCTGACCAGACCAATGCATAGTCACCCTTTCGGATCCCATCTTGAACGAATAATTTCGCCTCCGTTTAAAGCCGAACCAACCGCTGACCCTGATCGTCAAATGGTCGGTTGAAGCAGCAGATATCAAGATAGATCAGAAGTATGAGCGCCTTTCTTTACGGCCACAGTACAGATTCACGGTCATGCCATTAAAAGCACATCACGCAGGTTTCGCAAGTTCGATCGCCACCTGACTGACCTCCAAGATCTCCTCCAGCGGAATCGGCGCCAGCCCGCCGTTGCGCAGGGCTTCGACAAAGGCTGCGGCGCAAGCGCGTTGTCCCTTGTCCTGGCGCCAGAGGTTCATGGACTTGAAGCCGGGCCAGCCGAAGCCGACGAGGCGACGGAAGTTGTCCAAAGGGGCCGTCATCCAAAGGCCTTGAACTTGCGAATCAGCTCTTCTCGCGAGAGCGCCTTAGGCATGCATCAGGCCACGGCTTGCCAAGCAACACTGAGATCCAGTCCATCAAGCTCGGGAATCTCGTCGTGATCGTAGATCTTCAACAACAACCACTCTTCCAGCACCTCGGCCAGCTCCGCGCGGCAAGCTTCCACGGTGTCTGCATTGGCCCAGACGCCCTCAAGGCCGGGAATCTCAGCAAACCAACTCTGATCATCGAGCCGCTTGTAGCGGCCTCGGGTCAGGGCCGCTTGGATAGAGTCGGTCAGCATCGGATGAATCCTCCTTTGGATGATGATTCTCGCCCTGTAGGTCGGGCTAGCGATGGTGCAACCCGACATCCAGGAGCTCGGGCGGGACCGCCGCCGCGCCCAAGAGCTTGCCGTCGACGGCGAGGCGAGCGGCTGTATCGCCATGTCAGGTGCTAATTTCGCGAGATCCTTGCTGCCCGTCGCCTGCACACGGCCACCGTCGAGTTGCGACCAAGCGAGCTCGGCGCTGCGCCGATCCAGGCCATCCGATTCGCAGCGTGGCCGCCGTGGAAACTGCCCTGCTGCAAAGACGCCCACGCATTCATCAAGCCAGGCAGCTGTAGGGGCGACTTCAGTCGCCCAGTCACCCGAATCGTTGTCGCTGGTGTAACTCACTCCCGCGCTCCGCGTCGGACCTCTCAGGCAAGGAATCCGGTTCCGATCGAGACGCCCACGCATTCATCAAGCCCCAGGCTGAAGCCCGCACATACCAAATGTTCCGTGTGTCCCCGAATCGTGACTACTTGGATCGGATCTGCGCCAACAGGTCAATGGAGACTCGGTAGCCGAAATCCGACATCTGCCGAATGCACCCTTCCGCGCTCGGGATCAGCCCTCTGCGTTCCGCCATATCGAGCAGCCGAACCGATCCGACGATGTTCAGCCCCTTGCGTAAGGCATAGCGCCTCGCTAACCGGTCATCCATGATCAACAATGAATTCTCGGGGTCCTCCAGTGCCAGTCGGATCGAATCGCTTTCGCCAATCCCAAGGCTGGGCCCTAGGCTAGGGGTCAGGGGAGCTGATTCCGTTCCATGCGCCTCGACGACGAGCCAGCCCTCCCGGAGAGCGGCTGCGATCCGTTGCGCGTCCACGCCCTCGGTCACCAAGCACTCTTTCCGTACCGAACCGGTGATCCGGATCCGCGAAAACAACGCCCGCAAGACGACAAGCCCGTCGATGCCGGCAAAGGCGATCAGTGGCCCCGCGTCGGCGATTACGACGCGAGCCATCGATCCAGGTCAGCGGCATCGTGCTCGGTGGTTTCGTCGCAGCGGACGACGTCGATACCCAGATCTCCCAGATACTGGAGAAACGCCTGCAGAACCATACCGCTCAGCCGGACCGCCCCGCCCAGAGAGAGTGTCCCGTCTCGGAACAGCGTCGCGGCCAAGGCCGGTCTCACCGACTGTTCCCCCTCGGTAATCGTCTTGTCGAGGTGCACGATCAGCGCGTTGGGCTCATCGCCTTTCAGTACCAGCACGGGCGACTCTTCCGCCTGGCGCAGCGCGAGGGATGGATTCTTCTTCAGGTTTCTGACATTCGTGGCGTGCATATTTCACCTACGGGGACCGCCTGTTCAGACTCTTACTGTAGTCTACGCCGTGTAGTCCGCGATGTCGCCGAGGCGTCGCGATGCTGCGCCATCTTGACGCAGTGCCGACTCGCCCCGGGCTCCGAGACTCTGCAGGGATTCGCCGTAGGTCGGGTGAAGGTGCGCGCCAACCTGTTCTTTCTCAAAGGCGACGGTGCCGGCGCACCGAACCCGACCGACGCGATCGGCGCCTCGGTCGACACCGTCGGGGAATACCTGCACAGTCTCAGAGCGTGGAAGCGAGTCAGTACGTGCCGATGGTCCGCACAGCGGAACTACGGGTGTGATTCCGGGGGCCCCGGTGTCGCCCGCGGATGGAGCCGTGCAACGCGTCAGCGAAAGAGCGCATCCGGGGTGTCGGCGGTAAGGATGCGTACGGACCAGCGGCGCAGGCTGTCGTTGTCGGCCGACTCGATCCGTTCGCGCAGGGCCTCGGCGGAGTCGGCGCCGAATTTATTCTCGATCAGCCAGAGCAGGAGGTCGGCCTCGCCTCTTTGGTAACCGGCACGCTCGACGGTGGTGACGTACGGCATCTGTTTGCTCTCCTCGTAGGTGAAGATCTCTTGCTTGGTGGCCTTGGCGCAGATCTGGGCCATGACGACCAGGGCGAAGGGGTTCTCGCTGCCCTCGAGCGCGGACCAGCGCTCGGGGGTGTCCCAGTCGATGAGCTTGACCATCGGGAAGCGAAAGGTGATGGAACAGCCCCAGAGGTCGTCGGAGTAGTGCTCGGGGCGGAAGCGCGGATCGGTGTCGGCGAGTACGGCGAGGCTGGCGACGGGCACGCCGTGGGCGTCGCGGATCTTGTGGTTGTAGACGAACATGCGCTCGGCGAAGGCCGTCTCGGGCTCGCCCTGCACCTCCACGTGCACCAGCACCCAGGCGGGCTGACCGTCGAGTCGGTGCAGACCGACGAGCTTGTCGGCGTAGCGGCGACCGATGTCGGCGTCGCGAACGATCTGCTGGAGCTCCTTGTCGAGGAACCGGTGGCCGAGGGACCAGTCGATGTCGGCATGGATGCGCGGAAAGAGCAGCGCGAGGAACTCCGGGAAGTAGCCCTCCAGCGCATCCTTCCAAGGGCTGTCGTGGTCGCTGCGCGGGGTGGGCTCGGCGGTGTCGGTCATGCAGGGCTCCTGTGACGGGCGGGGGTAGGGGCGACTTCAGTCGCCCGGAAACCAAGCCGCGGGAGCGCGGGGGCGACTGAAGTCGCCCCTACACGCCCCTACACGCCCCTACACGCCCCTAAACGTCTCTATGAGGTTCCCCCGGAATTGACGTCGACGGAACCTTGTCCAGCAACCGCTCCCCGTTGGCGCGCCCGGCACGGCGGGGCGTTGTTACTGGCCACCTAAACTGACCCACTAACGGCCACTTCTTTTGATCCATCCCGGAGTGTGCTTTTAGGGTGTGCAGCCTCAGACTGTGCGGTTTTTTGCCGGTCGGGGGTGCAGGTGCA